>NZ_JAYRYM010000047.1:0-19421 GCF_041917035.1 Devosia sp.
CACCTGGTCGATGATCACCTTCAGGCCCAGCGCATGGGCCTTCTCGATCAGGAGGTCGAAGTCCTCGAGGCTGCCGAACAGGCGGTCGACCTCCTTGTAGTCGGACACGTCGTAGCCCATGTCCTTTTGCGGCGACTGGTTGATCGGGCTGAGCCAGATGGCGTCGACGCCCAGGCTGGCGATGTGGTCGAGCCGGCGGATGATCCCCGGAAGATCGCCGACACCGTCACCATCGGTATCCTGAAACGAGCGCGGATAGACCTGATAGATCACCGCGCCGCGCCACCACTCCGTCATCGATCTCTCCCGCCACTCCGCCACTGCCGTTCCATTACTACCAGAGGCAGCTGACTGTCGTACAATCGGGAGCGGCGCGCCAGAAGCCGTGATTTGCTCCGGTGAAATAAGTTCTGGTAGGGACCTTATTAAGGGTCGAGACCGTAGTGGAGACGCAATTGCAGGCGCTGCCGATCAACTGGCTGGCCATCATACTGGCGGCCGGGGTGCGCATGCTGGTGGGCCTCGTCTGGTATTCCGACCTGCTGTTCAAGCGCAGGTGGCTGGAACTGACCAGCCAAGTTCATCCAAGGGTACCGGCGGGACCCCTCAGGGCGTTCGCGCTCGATTCAGTGATGTCGCTGCTCATGGCCTTCATCCTGTCGAGCGAGATCCATTTCATCGAGGCGGACGGCGCGTTCGCCGGGTACGTGGTGGCACTGGCGAACTGGCTCGGCTTCGTCTTTACCGTGCACGCCACGCTGTTCATCTACCAGGGACGGCCGCTGCAGCTGATCGCCATCGACGCAGGCTACAGCCTGGTGGCGCTGTCCCTGATGGGGGGGATCATCGGCGCGTGGCCGTGACTCACTCGTAGGCGACCGACGGGATCTGGGTGGCGAACTTGCCGCCCGAGACGTCGATCGAGGCGCCGCTGATGTAGGCCGCCAGATCGGACGCCAGGAAGCAGACCAGGTTGGCGACATCCTGCGGGTCGCCCCAGCGGCGCAGGGTCAGGGTATCGAGCAGGCGCTGCTTGCGGGCCTCGGGCAGGTGCGCATAGCCGTTCATGTCGGTGGGGATCATGCCCGGCGAGTAGGAATTGACCGTGACGTTGAAGGGGCCGAGTTCGCCGGCCAGCACGCGGGTGAACTGCACCACCGCCGACTTGGAGGCCGCGTAGGCGGCACTGCCGATCGAGGGGATGATGGCCGCGAAGGAAGCGGCGTTGATGATCCGGCCCGAGCCCTGACGCTGCATGACGGGCGAAACCGCCTGGCACATCAGGAAGACACCCTTGGTGTTGGTGTCGAAATTGGCGTCCCAGACCTCCTCGGCAAGCCGGTCGACCCGCGCCCCGGCGGCAACGCCGGCATTGTTGACGAGGATGTCGATGCGGCCGAACTGCTCGTCGACAGCAGCGACGGCGGCCTTCACCTGACCGGCATCGCGCACGTCGGCAAGGATGCGAACCCCCGGCAGCCCTGCCTCGAGCCACTCCATCGATGCATCGTCCAGCAGGTCCTGGCGAATGTCGATGATCGCGACGGTGACGCCTTCCTCGGCGAGGGTGCGCGCGATGACGCGGCCGATGCCGCGGCCCGCGCCGGTCACGATGGCAACCTTGCCCTTGAGATCGATCTGCATGTTCAAACCACCGCGCTGGGGAGGGGCTCGCCGGCGAAATGCGCGACGAGGTTGGCGACGACGAGGTCGCCCATCTTGTTCCGGGTCTGGTGCGTCGCGCTGCCCTGGTGCGGCGACAGCACCACGTTGTCGAGCGCGAAGAAGCCCTCGGGGACCTGCGGTTCCTTCTCGAACACGTCGAGGGCCGCCCCGCCGAGCTTTCGCGCCTGCAGCAGCTCGAGCAGCGCCGCCTCGTCGACGAGGGTGCCACGCGCGACGTTGACGAGGAAACCCTCGGGGCCGAGCGCCTCGAGCACGTCTCGACCGACGATCTTCTCGGTCGCCTTGCCGCCGGGGGCGATCAGCACCAGCCAGTCGCTGTCGCGCGCCATGTCGACCAGCTTGTCGTAGTAGATGAAGGGCTCGTCGGGCTGACGGTGCCGGCCGTGATAGACGACCCGCATCTTCATGGCCTGGCAGCGCACGGCGATTTCCTTGCCGATGCGGCCCAGCCCGAGAATGCCGACGGTCTTGCCATTGAGCTCGGTGAGCAGCGGGAAGTTGCCGGACGGCCACTTGCCCTGCCGCACGTACTGGTCGGCCTGGGGGATGCGGCGCGCCAGCGCGATCATCAGGCCGAGCGTGATCTCGGCCACCGCGTCGTTGAGCACGTTCGGCGTGTTGGTCACGCGGATGTTGCGGGCGCGGGCGGCGGCGGTATCGATCGAGTCGTAGCCGACGCCGAAATTGGCGATGATCTCGAGCTGCGGCAGCTTGTCCATGAGTTCCGGACCGACATTGCCGCCGGCAATGGCCCGCACCCGTGGCGCCACCTCCCGGATGAGCGCCTCCCTGTCCGGGGCGAGGTGCAGCTTGTGCACGGTGAAGCGCTTGCCCAGTTCGGCCTCGCAGCGGTCAAGCAGCTTGTGAGTCTGCAGAATCTCTTCCGACATGTCCGTCCCTCTGGCGCAGGTGTTTTAGGGGGGAATTGCACCCGGGTGAAGTCGAGATCGGGCCGCGCGACAGAGTTTCGCGGCAGTGCAAGCGCTGCCGCTGCACTATCCGCATGGCGCAGCGCAAAACTCCGCTGCAAGCCCGCTTGCGGCGCAGCGGCGAATGTGTAGCAATGATTTACCGAGTGGGATCGGCCGCCAGTCCAAGCAGGAGCGATGTCCGTAACGCCGCCGTTTGACGAAATGCACAATGCGGATGGATCGGTCCGCGACCCCTACCTCATTCTGGACGAGTGGCTGAAGGAACAGCCTCCCCAAGCCCTGAGCCTGATGCGTTCGGATGCCGAGAGCCTGTTCCGGCGGCTCGGGATCACCTTCGCCGTGTACGGGAGCAACGAGGGCACCGAAAAGCTCATCCCGTTCGACATCATCCCGCGCATCATCTCGGCGATGGAGTGGCGGCGGCTGTCGAAGGGCATCGAGCAGAGGGTCAAGGCCCTCAACGCCTTCCTCTACGACATCTATCACCGCCAGGAGATCCTGAAGGCCGGGAGGGTGCCGGAACGGCTGATCCTCAACAACTCGGCCTTCTGCCCGGAAATGATGGGGCTCGATCCGGCGCGCGGCGTCTATTCGCACATCATCGGGGTCGACATCGTGCGGGTCGGCCCGGACGACTTCTACGTGCTGGAGGACAACCTGCGGACCCCCTCCGGCGTCTCGTACATGCTGGAGAACCGCGAGGCGATGCTGCAGCTGGCGCCGGAATTGTTCCAGCGCTTCAAGGTTGCTCCGGTCGAGACCTATCCCGAGACGCTGCGGCGGACGATGGAGAGCGTCGCCCCCGCCAATGCCTCGGGCGCGCCGAACCTGGTGGTGCTCACGCCAGGCATCTACAACTCGGCCTATTTCGAGCACTCGTTCCTCGCCGACCAGATGGGCGCCGAACTGTGCGAGGGACAGGACCTGTTCGTCGAAAACGGCAAGGTCTACATGCGGACCACCACCGGGCCGGAACGGGTGGACGTGATCTACCGCCGGATCGACGACGACTTTCTCGATCCCCTGACGTTCCGGCCCGATTCCATGCTGGGTGTGCCCGGATTGTTCGACGCCTACCGCGCCGGCAACGTGACGTTGGTCAACGCCCCGGGAACCGGGATCGCCGACGACAAGGCGGTCTATACCTACGTGCCGGAGATCATCGAGTTCTACCTGGGTGAGAAGGCGCTCCTCAAGAACGTGCCGACCTACAACTGCACCAATGACGACGAGCGCGCCTATGTGCTCGAGCACCTGCAGGACCTGGTGGTCAAGGAGGTGCACGGTTCGGGCGGCTACGGAATGCTGGTGGGACCGGCCTCGACCAAGCAGATGCGGGAGGAGTTCCGCAAGAAGATCCTCGCTCGACCGGACAACTACATCGTGCAGCCGACGCTGGCGCTGTCCACCTGCCCCACCTTCGTCGAGCGGGGCATCGCCCCGCGCCATGTCGACCTCAGGCCATATGTGCTGGTCGGCGACGACGTGCGGATCACGCCGGGCGGCCTGACACGGGTGGCACTCAAGAAGGGCTCGCTGGTGGTGAACTCGTCGCAGGGCGGCGGCACCAAGGACACCTGGGTGCTGGAGGATTGAGGATGGTTGATCTTCATGTAGCTGGTGCCTCCTTTCCTTCTCCCCTTGCGGGAGAGGGTGCCCGAATGGCGGATGAGGGGTTTGTCTCAACCCAATCGGCCGGTCGTCGCTTCGCTCCGATCGCGCAGACTTCGTCTGCGCACCCCTCATCCGGCGCTTCGCGCCACCTTCTCCCGCAAGGGGAGAAGGGAGGTCCGGCGGAGGCTGCTGCATGCTAGGCCGGACCGCACAGAACCTGTTCTGGCTCTCGCGCTACATCGAGCGCGCCGAGAACATGGCCCGCATGTTCGAAGTGGGCTATCGCATGAGCCTGACCTCGCGGCGCGAGGGTAGTGCCTCGGAGCACCTGATCTCGATGATGCAGGCCGCCGAGGTCGACGAGGGCTTCAATCGCAAGCACAAGCAGGCCGATGTCGCCGCTGTCGCCCATTACATGATCTTCGACGAGGAGAACCTGTCGAGCGTCCGCTCGTGCCTCCTCGCGGCGCGGACCAATGCCCGTTCGGTGCGGACCGCGCTGACGCTCGAGATGTGGGAATCGATCAACGCCGCCTGGCTGGAATTCGCCGAAATCCGGCCACGCGATGTCACCGGGGCGAAGCTGCAGGAGCTGCTCGGCTGGATCAAGCAGGTGAGCCACACCTATCGCGGTGCCCTGCTCTCGACCTTCCTGCGCGACGCCGGCTATGCCTTCAGCCAGATCGGCAACTTCGTCGAACGGGCAGACAATACCGCGCGCATCCTCGACATGAAGTACTACGTGCTGCTGCCGCGCGCCACGCTGGTGGGCGGCGATGTCGATGTCCAGCAATGGACAATGATCCTCAGGGCCGCCTCGGCGCACCGCAGCTACCGGCACGTCTACCACGACCGGTACAAGGCCTGGAATATCGCCGACTACCTGATCCTTCGCCCGGAGATGCCGCGCTCGCTGAGCTTCTGTGTCTCCTGGATAAACCGGACGATCGACATGCTGGAGGAAATCTACGGGGCGCGCACCGCCGGGCACGACGCGGCCGACGCCGTGACGGCGCTCCTCGAGGACACGACGGTCGACCGCATCTTCGAGTACGGCCTGCACGAGTTCCTGACCGAGTTCATCAATCGCAACAACCGGATGACGGACGCACTGGCCGAGAGCTACAACTTCTACTGATGCTGATCACCATAAGCCATACACTGAGCCTGATGCTGGGACCGGGAACGGTGCGGAGCGTGCAGCACGTCCTGCTGACGCCGCAGTCCGGTCCGACCCAGATGGTACGCCAGTGGTCCATCGACATGCCCGGCATGGCCGGCGCGGCGAGTTTCATCGACGGGTTCGGCAATCGCGCCCATCTGGTCACGCAATACCGACCCGAAGCCCAGCTGACCGTGTCCGTGAAGGGCATCGTGGATACGATCGATCGCAACGGCGTCATCGGACGCCTGCCGGGTGAGCCGCCTTCGGCGATCTACCGCCGACCGAGCCCGCTGGCCAAAGCGGCCGGGGCGATCACCTCGAAGTTCCGCTCCGGACCGAAGGAAGGCCAGGGCCGCATCGCCCTGCTGCACGAACTCATGGCCCGCGTCGGCGAGGTGATCGGCGGGGCGCAGTCGCAGAGCCAGTCGGCCGAGGGGCAGGCACAGGCCCAGTCGCAGGGCGAGGTCGCAAAGGTCGGAGCGCCGGACTTCGCGCACGCCTTCATCGGCGCCGCCCGGGCGCTCGAGATCCCGGCGCGCTACGTCACCGGCTATGTCGCCGCCCACGGCGACGACGCCTCCTGGCACGCCTGGGCGGAGGCCTGGGACGACGGCCTGGGCTGGATCGCCTTCGATCCGGCACTGGGTTACTGCCCGACGGACAGGCACGTGCGCGTGGCAACAGGACTTGACGGGGGAGCCGTGCCGGCAATCCGTGGCGTTCCGGTGATCGCTGCGCCCCTGACCGACGTGAGCGTCGCGGCGCAGTAGACCGCTGCCGTCCGGTCCTCAGAGCCCCAGGACGTAGAGCCAGCCCGAGACCGTGAAGACGCTCAGCACGGTCGAGATGAGAATGGTGTTGGTCGCCACGTTCACCCCGCGGTTGTAGTAGGTCGCGAACACATAGGCGTTGATGCCCGAGGGCATGGCGGCGAGCAGCACGCCGTAGCGGGCGTATTCGTGGTCGACGTTGAGGATCGGCACCATCAGTACCCAGGCGATGGTCGGCTGCAGCACCAGCTTGAGCAGCGCCATGGACGTCGACTGTCCCCAGTTCTCCTGCAGCCGGTACTCGTTGAGGGCACCACCGAGGCCGAACAGCGCGACGGGGGTGACGGCCGCCGCCATCATCGAGATGAAGGCATCGGCGGGCTCGATCAGATCGAGTTGCATGATGTTGGCGACGACGCCGAGGAGGATGCCCCAGAGCAACGGATTGGAGACGATGCGCACGAGGGCGACGCCGAGCGCCTTGTGCAGCGGCGCCCCGTCCCGGCGGGCGAGCTCCATTGTCAGCATGCCCAGCGTGATCAGCACCGACGCGTGGAACGCGATGATCGAGAAGGCGACCGTCAGTGCCGTTTCGCCATAGGCGCGATGCAGGATCGGGATGCCGATCAGCACCGTGTTGGTGAACATGGCGACAAAGCCCGAGGAGACGCCCTCGCCCGGCCGGTTGCGGAAGATGCGCACGGCGATCGCCGAGCCCAGCACGAAGGAGGCGATGGCCCCGACGTAGAACGGGAGGATGACACCGAGATGGAAGGTCGTGCGAAAGTCCGCCGACGCCATGGCGCTGAACAGCAGGCACGGGGTCGCGAAGTTGTTGACGAACTGCACCAGGCCGCGCACGCCCTCGCTCGGAAACAGCCGGAATCGCACGGCGAGATAGCCGAGCGAAATCAGCGCGAAGACTGGAAGAACGACGTTCAGGATGGCGAGCATGGACGGTCACCCGCGGCGGAGTTGCCCCCTGTTGCACTGCATCGGGCCAAGGGTCAACACCAGATGAAAATCACATGCATCGGTGCCTGCCGTGCATTGATCCGGCCACCGGTTGTCCCGTAGATCGCTGCAGCAAAGCAGCCTCCCAGCCACCCGGAATCGGTCATGACCGCCCACGACGTCTTCGATATCCTCGTCATCGGCGGTGGCGTCAACGGCACCGGCATCGCGCGCGACGCGGCCGGGCGCGGCTACCGGGTCGCCCTGGCGGAGATGAACGATCTCGCCTCGGGGACGTCCTCTGCGGCGACCAAGCTGGTGCATGGCGGGCTGCGCTACCTCGAACACTACGAGTTCCGGCTGGTGCGGGAGGCCCTGATCGAGCGCGAGGTGCTGTGGGCGAGCGCCCCTCACATCATCTGGCCGATGCGGTTCGTGCTGCCCTACGAGAAGAACCTCAGGCCGGCGTGGCTGCTCAGGCTCGGGCTGTTCCTCTACGACCACCTGGGCGGCCGCAAGCTGCTGCCGGCGACCCGGACGCTCGACCTCACCGAGGACGAGGCCGGCCGCCCGCTCAAGCCCGGGTTCCGCACGGCGTTCGAGTACTCCGACGGCTGGGTCGACGATGCGCGCCTCGTCGTGCTCAACGCCCGCGACGCGGCGGATCGGGGCGCCGAGATCCTGGTGCGTACCAAGGTCGTATCGGCACGGCGGGATGCCGGAGGGTGGAGGATCGACCTGGCGCGGGCCGACGGGTCGCTCCGCACGGTCAGCGCACGGCTGCTGGTCAATGCCGGCGGACCATGGGTCGACAAGGTGATCGTCGAGGCGATGGGCCGGAACGACGCGCATCACGTGCGGCTGGTCAAGGGCAGCCACATCGTGGTGAGGCGGCTGTTCGAGCACGAGCGCTGCTATTTCTTCCAGAACCGCGACGGGCGCATCTTCTTTGCCATCCCCTACGAGGGCGACTTCACCCTGATCGGCACGACCGACAAGGACTTCGCCGGCGATCCGGCCACGGTGGCGATCGATGCCGAGGAGACGGAGTACCTGCTGGCGGCGGCGAACGAGTACTTCGCCCGGGCGGTGACCCGCGAGGACATCGTGTGGACCTATTCGGGAGTCCGCCCGCTGTTCGACGACGGCGCCAGCGCGGCGCAGGAGGCGACCCGCGACTACGTCCTGCGCGCCGAGGGCGGGAGGGACAACGGTCCGCTGATCAACGTGTTCGGGGGCAAGCTGACCACCCATCGGCGCCTCAGCGAGGAAGTGGTCGACCGCATCGACGGGATGATCGGCCCAAAAGGGCCGCGCTGGACCAGGGACGGCAAGCTGCCGGGTGGCGATTTCGCCCCGACAGGCTTCGAGGCCGAGCTGGCGCGACAGCAGGCCATCTACCCGAACCTGAACCCGCAGCTGCTGCGACGCCTGGTGCGGGCCTATGGCACGGCGGTCCCGAGCATTCTCGGGACACGGCGCGACACGGCCGACCTGGGACAGTTGTTCGGCGGCACGCTCTACCAGGTGGAAGTCGACTGGCTGATCGAGCGCGAATGGGCCCGCAGCGCCGAAGACATCCTGTGGCGGCGCAGCAAGCAGGGACTTCGCCTCAACCAGGCGGAAGTGTCGGAACTGGCGCGTTACGTGGACGCGCGCATCGGGGGGATGGAGCAATGAGCGGGAACATTCTGGCGATCGACCAGGGGACGACCTCGAGCCGGGCCATCGTGTTCGACGGCGAACAGCGGATCGCCGGCGTCGGCAAGATGGAGTTCACCCAGCACTTCCCACAGGACGGATGGGTCGAGCACATTCCCGAGGAGATCTGGGCGACCTGCCTGTGGTCGGCGAAGACGGCCCTCAAGAAGGCCAACCTGAAGGCGACCGACATCGCCGCGATCGGCATCACCAACCAGCGCGAAACCACCATCGTGTGGGATCGCTCGACCGGCAAGCCGATCTACAATGCCATCGTCTGGCAGGATCGCCGGACGCACAAGCTGTGCGAGAAGCTGCGCAAGGCCGGGCACGAGAAGCTGGTCAGCGAACGCACGGGGCTCTTGCTCGACCCGTATTTCACGGCCACCAAGCTCGCCTGGATCCTCGACAATGTGCAGGGAGCGAGGAAACGGGCCGAGCGGGGCGAACTGGCCTTCGGCACGGTCGATTCCTACCTGATCTGGCGCCTGACCGGGGGGCGCAGCCACGCGACCGACGTCACCAATGCCTGCCGAACGCTATTGTACAACATCCGGAGCAACAGCTGGGACGACGAGCTGCTGCGCCTGTTCCGCATCCCGGCGGCAATCCTGCCGGAGGTCAAGGACAATGCGGCCGATTTCGGCAGCACCGATCCCGGCATCTTCGGCGTGTCGATCCCGATCACCGGTTCGGCCGGCGACCAGCAGGCGGCCACGATCGGGCAGGCCTGCTTCACCCCGGGGATGCTGAAGTCCACCTATGGCACCGGTTGCTTCGCGCTGCTCAACACGGGCGCAGACCTGGTGCGTTCGAAGAACCGGCTGCTGACCACCATCGCCTATCGGCTCGACGGACGGACGACCTATGCCCTCGAAGGGGCCATCTTCATGGCCGGCGCGTCGGTGCAGTGGATGCGCGACATGCTCAAGATCATCGAGAAGGCCTCGGACGCGGGACCGCTTGCCGCCAAGGCCGACCCGACGCAGAATGTCTACCTCGTGCCGGCCTTTGTCGGCCTCGGGGCCCCCTGGTGGGATGCCGAGGCGCGCGCCTCGATCACCGGCCTCACCCGCAATTCCGGCCCCGCCGAACTGGCGCGCGCCGCCCTCGAGTCGGTGAGCTACCAGACGCGCGACCTGATCGATGCGATGCGAAAGGACTGGAAGGGCGCCAACGACACGGTGCTGCGCGTCGACGGCGGCATGGTCGGTTCGGACTTCACGATGCAGTTCCTGGCGGACATGCTGAACACGCCCGTCGACAGGCCGACCATCCTCGAAACGACAGCGCTCGGGGCCGCCTGGCTTGCCGGCTGGAAGGCCGGCGTCTGGCCGGATCAGCAGGGTTTTGCGGCGCGCTGGGCCCTCGATCGACAGTTCACGCCGCACATGGACGAAGCGGTGCGGAAGCGAAAGCTCAAGGGCTGGCGCGATGCGGTGCGCCGCACGCTCACCACGCGGTGAACAAGGCTCGCCGGCGGACGGGTGGCCGGGGCCTCAGTTCCACGCCGAATAGGGACCGCCGGCGATGAACGCCCAGTAGATGCCGTAGCGGCTGTTCTTGCCGGCCGGGACGGCTGCCACGGCCAGACCGAACTCCTCGAAGCGCGTCGACAGCAGCGTCTCGCGGTGGCCCTTGGAATTCAGCCAGCCGGCGATGGCCTGCTCGAGGGTCCTCTGGCCGCCGGCAACGTTTTCCCCCGAAGCACCGACAAAGCCGGAATCGACGACACGTCGGTGCAATGACAGCCCGAGGTCATGCGACAGCTGGTCCTTCGAGGCCATCAGCCGCGCCTGCACCCGGGCCGCAGATTCGAGCTGGGTGTTGTAGCGCAGCGGCGGCTTGCCGTAGCGGGCACGCGTGCCGTTGATCGCGGCAAGGATGGCGCCCTGCGTCAACTGCGGCGGCGACAATCCGGCACCGGGTCCCGGCATCGGTACGACGGTGGACGAACAGGCGGCGAGCACCGGCATAAGGGCAAGGGCGAAGAGACCGCGGCGGGAGAGCGTCATGCAGGCTTTCCGGGAAAGGGGATCGGCAAGCTAGCGCAAAACGTGGCGGCGGCAAGGCGGAGTCGCCCGCTCTCAACACGCCTGAGCCGCACGCGGCGGATGGATCGCATTTGAGATGAATTAAGCATGATCTTGCTTGGCGCTGGCCCGAGGCCCGGGGTGCGCGCAGGGTGCCGCCACGCGACGGTTGAGGGGCTAGCTTGCGATGATCGACAACGATGCGGGGCGGTTCGATGTGCGGGCGATGACCCGCCGCGAGTGGATCCGCCAGATCGACTATACCAAGAACATGCTGTTCGCCTCGGCGGCGGCCTCGCTGACGATCGTGGGAGCCGGCGCCTTCTTCCTCAGCCTGTGGCTGTAGGGCCGCATCCCGCGACGCCTCGCAGGAGTTGCGGGACGAGGGGGCGCTAGGGCTCGCCGGGGCGCTCCGCGGCCCCTGCCCCGGCGCGGATCGCCGCCGGCACGAGCACCGCATAGGTGACGAGGGCGACCAGCCAGCCCCATTGCGGCAGCTGACCGGCCAGCCAGGCCAGCGGCAGCAGCACCAGCACGTTCACCGCCAGGGCGAGGAGCGTGACCCGCGCGTGCGAGCGCAGGCGCCGCTGCAGCGCCTGGTAGGCATGGCGCCGATGCGCCTCCCACACGGCCTCCCGGTTGAGGGCCCGGCGCGCCAGCGTGGTCAGACTGTCCGCGAGAAACAGTGCGCCGAGGATCAGCCACTGCCAGATCGACAGCCAGGCGCTGGCGATGGTGGAAAAGCCGAAGAAGGCGATCATCAGGCCCAGGTAGGTGCTGCCGGTATCGCCCATGAAGATGCGCGCCGGCGCCCAGTTGAGCAGCAGGAAGCCGAGCGTCGCGGCGGCAATCCCGAGCATCCACCACAGCCGCAGATCCTCGAGCACAAGCGGTTCGGCGAGATAGGCCAGCAGGGCGCCTCCGCCCAGCAGGAAGATGGCCTCGGTACCGGCGAGGCCGTCTATGCCGTCCATGAAATTGAAGACGTTGATCCACAGGGCCCCGGACAGCGCGAGCACGACGAGCAGTACCGACTCGGGCACGGCAAGGCCGAGCTGCGGGCCGAGCGCATCCGGCGGCAGCGTCGCGACAATGGCCCCGGCAAGCAGAACCTGAGCGCCCAGACGCCAGCGCGCCGCAATCGGGCGGCGATCGTCGGAATAGCCGATGAGCGCGATGAGGACACCGGCCATCAGGACGGGCACGGCCAGCCAGGGGACCAGCATGGCCGCCAGAAGGCCGGCAAACGAGCCGCCGACGACGATGCCAAGCCCGCCGCCGACCGGGGTGGGTCGAACATGCGAGGATCGTTCGTTCGGCTCCTGGACGAGGCCGAGCCGACCCGCCCGCTTCATCACGAAGTAGGCGACGCCCAGTGACAACACCAGGGCGATGGCGGCAATGGCAAGTCCGAGAATGGCCATGAGGGCTCCACGCAGGCGAGGCCGCGAGTTAGCCCGGGCCGGGCGCGCGGCTCAAGAGCAATGATCCCCCTTCAGGGAGGGCTATCGCATCTGAACCTGTGCACCGGTGGTGGGTGGTCCCCCCTCTCCTCTTGCGGGAGAAGGTGGCGCGAAGCGCCGCATCAGGGGTCTGTTACACTACCCTGGAAACCCTCATCCGCCCTTCGGGCACCTTCTTCGCCTTCAATCGCTCCGCTGGAGCGATTGATCGCTGCGCGACCGGCTCGAAGTCCCGCAAGGGGAGAAGGCGGTCCCGGCCACTCTCAGTGCCAATTTCCGCTCAGCCGGCGTAGAGCTGCAGGCCGCCATCGACGCGCAGCAGCTGGCCATGGATGAACTTGGCCTCGGGCGAGCACAGGAAGACCACCGCATCGGCGATCTCCTCGGGCTCGGCGTAGCGATCCATCGAGACCTTGTTGGAGTTCATCTTGTCCGGATCGACCGTGCGGGTGGCCTGGAAGCGCGCGGTCTTGGAGGGGCCCGGGCTCACCACGTTGACGCGCACCCCGTGCTCGCGCACTTCGTCGGCAAGGCAGCGGGTGTAGTGCGTCACGGCAGCCTTGAGCGTGGCGTAGATGCCGCCATGCGAGACGCCGATATGGGCCGCGACCGAAGCGATGTTGACGACGATGCCGTGCTGGCGCTCGACCATCTGCGGCACGAAGGCCTGGGTGACCAGCATGGTGCCGATCAGGTTGTTGTTGGTGAGCGTCACCAGATCCTCGTAGGTGATGCCGAGGATGTTGTTGGGCACCGGCTTGTTGCCCGAGGCACCGATATCGCCGCCGGCGCAGTTGACGAGGATTTCGACCGGCCCGAACTTCTCCTCGATCTCGCGGCGCATGGCCGCAACCGCGTCCCGGTCGCCGATATTGCCGGTGACGCCCATCGAGCGAACGCCGAGCGCCTCGATGGACTTGACCGTGTCGCCCAGATTGCGGGCCTCGCCGTACTTCGCGCTCTCCTCCCAGGAGAGGTCATGCACCACGACATCGGCACCGCGCGCCGCGAGCTTTCGCGCCATGAAGCTGCCAAGGCCGCGGCCGGAACCGGTTACGAAAGCGATTTTGCCAGAAAGATCCTTTGCCACTGCGGGCCTCCAATCACATCAGTCCGAGCGCCTTGAGGTTCGCGGCACTCTTGCGGTACTGGGCTAGCTCATATTCGATCAGTTCGTGGTCAGCATTGCGCTCCCACGGGGTGCGCCACTCGGCGTCCTCGTGCAGCCGGTTACGCTGCGCCGCCAGCAGGCAGGCGGCCAGCTCCTCGGCGGGCTTGGGGGCGTAGCCATGCCACCAGTCGGGGGTGAAGAGCCGCACATGGCGGGCCTCGAGGGCGCCGATCTCGATGCAGGCGATCATCTCGTCATTGTGCTGCGCAAGGATGTCGAACATCTGCTTGTGTGGCACGCAGCCATCGCCCGACGGGCAGCGGATGAGGCGGAAGCCTTCGGGTGTGAACTGCACCCAGTAGTCCTTGACGTGGCAGTGGCGCACGTAGGGCGCGATGACGCGGGTGAAATCGAGCGGCGACTCCGCCACCGGGAAGGTGTTGGCCATGTCGAAGACGATGCGGACCGACGGACCGTACTCCTCGCAGAAGCCGACCAGCTCGCGACTGGTGAAATCCTGGTGGTTCTCGATGAGCAGGACCACGCCGGCCGCTTCGGCGAGCGGCGCAAAGGCCTCGAGCTTCTCGTTGACCGAATGGACCAGGTCGTGCCAGCGCTGCCCGGCCGCCGAGCGGTCACCGCACAGGATCGGGGTCAGCGCCAGCCGGACGTAGCGCGCATCGAGCGCCCTGGCGCAGCGGAGCAGCAGGTCGATGTCGCAGTTCTGCAGGCCGGAACTGAGGACGCGCTTCCATCCCAGTCGATCGAGCCGCCCGCGCAGGGCCGCGAGATCGGCATCGGACATTTCCTTGAACCAGCCTTCCCAGAGCTCGATGGCCTTGCCGCCCAGCTCCTCGGTGAGCGCGATGAAGCCCTCCAGCCCCTTGCCATGCGGATTGTGGCGCGGCGTCCCCATGCCCTGCAGGCCCAGATAGTAGGTGAGCCCGTAGGGGTTCAGACCGGTAGTGAGTTGCATGGGGTGCCTCGAGACAGGAGGTAGTCGCGGGTCCAGTTACCTGAGTCCCGCGTCGACGGTTATCGATTGTTTGGTGATCATGCGGCTGTCGTCGGAGGCGAGGAAGAGCACCATGCGGGCGATCTCGTCGGCGAGCAAGGTGCGCCTGAGGGCCTGCCGCGACACGATGGCGTCGATGGCGGCCTGGTCCTTGTACCACAGGCGCTTCTGCCGCTCGGTGATGACCGCACCGGGCTCGATGGCATTGACGCGGATATTGTCGCTGCCGAAGCCTCGCCCGAGGGCCCGCGTGAGCCCGACGATGCCGGCCTTTGCCGTGGCGTAGGAGGCCATGTTGTCGGCGCCCCCCCGCCAGGCGATGGAGGAGAAGTTGATGATCGAACCGCCACCGAGCTGCCGCATCTGCGGGCGCACGGCCTGGGAGGCAAAGAACTGCGGCTTGAGGTTGATGTCCTGGGAGCGATCCCAGTAGTCCTCGGTGACCTCGTCGATGGCGTGACGGTCGTCGTTGGCGGCGTTGTTGACCAAGACGCCGATCGGACCCAATTGCGCCCCGACGGCGGCGATTGCCGACTTGAGCGCATCGACGTCGGTGACGTCGCAACGGATGAAATGGGCCCCGAGCTCGGCGGCCAGTTCGCCTCCCTCCACGTCGAGGATGTCGCAGAAGGCGACGCGGCTGCGGTTGCGGGCGAAGGCGCGCACAATCTCGGCACCGATGCCGGTGGCGCCCCCGGTCACGAATACGACTCGGCCGGCGAGGCTCGGGTAAGTCGCGAAGTCAGGAATTTCAGCCGTCCTCTAGATCAGGCGCCGGGTGCCGGGGTCGAACAGGCAGGCCCGCGTCATGTCGACGGCGAGCGGCATGTTCTCGCCGGCCTTCGGCGCTTCGTCAGGCGTGAAGCGACCCACCACCTCAAGCTCGCCGAACTTGAGAACGGCCATGGTCTCGGCGCCGGTGGGCTCGACCAGTTCGACGGGCGCGGACATTTCGGCGATGCCCGGCTTGCCTCGCGTATTCTGGCTCTGACGGCTGAGGTGCTCGGGGCGAATGCCGAGCACGACCTTGCGGCTCCCGCCGACACGTTCGGCAACATCGCCGTGAAGCGGCAGGTTCGCCACGCCGCCGCTGATCGGGAAGGAGACCACGGGCCTCCCCTCCAGCGAGGTGACCTCGGCGGAGATGAAGTTCATCGACGGCGAGCCCATGAAGCCGGCCACGAAGATGTTGGCCGGCCGGTTGTAGATGATCTCGGGCTCGTCGAACTGCTGCACTTCGCCCAGGTGCATGACCGCGATGCGCGAGGCGAGCGTCATCGCCTCGACCTGATCATGCGTCACATAGACGGTGGTCTTGCCGACCCGCTGGTGCAGCTTCTTGATCTCGGTGCGCATGTCGACGCGCAGCTTGGCATCGAGGTTGGACAGCGGCTCGTCGAACAGGAACAGCTCCGGATCGCGCACCAGCGCGCGCCCCATGGCGACGCGCTGCCGCTGCCCACCCGAGAGCTGGCCGGGCTTGCGGTTGAGCAGCTGGTCGAGCTGCAGGAAGGCGGCGACGCGGGCAATCGTCTCGGCCTGCTGGGCCCTCGGGATGCCGCGGCTCTCCATGCCGAAGGCCATGTTCTCGCGCACCGTCATGGTGGGATAGAGCGCATAGGACTGGAACACCATGGCGATGTCGCGGTCCTTGGGCGCCACCGAGTTGACCATGCGGTCGCCGATCCAGATCTCGCCCGACGTCACGGTCTCGAGCCCGGCGACCATCGCCAGCAGGGTCGACTTGCCGCAGCCGGAGGGCCCGACCAGGGCGATGAACTCGCCGGCCCTGGCCTCCAGGTCGATGCCCTTGAGAACCTCGACGGTGCCAAAGTTCTTCCGCAGGTTGCGGACGGTCAGCGATGCCATTTACTTGATTGCTCCCTGCGTGAGACCGCGGACGAAGTACTTGCCGCCGAAGAAGTAGACGAGCAGCGGCGGCAGCGCGCCGATGAGCACGGCGGCACTCATCACGTCATAGGTGCGCACGGTGGTGCCGTTCAGCGACAGCGCCACGAGGGCAGAAGTGATGGGCTGGTTGGCACCGGAGTTCAGCACGACGCCGAACAGATACTCGTTCCAGATGCCGGTGAACTGCCAGATGACGGTCACGATCAGGATCGGAGGCGAGATCGGCAGGATGATCTTGAAGAAGATGCGCCAGAACCCTGCCCCGTCGATGCGTGCCGCCTTCACCAGGTCGTCGGGAATGCCGACAAAGTAGTTGCGGCAGAACAGCGTGGTGAAGCTCAGGCCCTGGATGCAGTGGACGAGCACCAGCCCATAGACGGAGTTGGCGGTATCGAGACCGGTGAGGCGCTCGATCTGGCCGAGCAGGAACGCCCAGGGCAGCAGGGCGATCTGCCCCGGCATGAACACACCGAGCAGCATCATGCCGAAGATGACCTCGGAGCCCCTGAAGCGCCACTTGGACAAGATGTAGCCGTTGAGCGCGCCCAGCATGGTGGAGATGATCGTGGCTGGGACCACCATCATCACCGAGTTCCAGAAGTAGCGCTGCATCCCCTCGCACTGCCCGCCGATGCAGAAGCTGCTCCAGGCCTGCGGCCAGCCTTCCAGGTGGAAGCTCCGCGGGAAGGCGATGAGGCCGTTCTGCGAGATTTCGGGCAGTGTCCGCATCGAGTTGAACACCACCACGAACAGCGGGACGATGTAGACGAGGGCGAACAGGACGAGCAGACCGTAGATGACGATCCGGCTGATCAGGTGGCGGCGGCTGGCGGCGGCCGCACCGGGATCGATGCCGACGGAGGACAGGGTTGCTTCAGCCACGGTTGAGCTCCCTCCTGCGGCGCCAGACCAGGTAGAGTGAATAGGGCACGAGAACCACGGCCAGGGCCGCGAGGATCATCATGGCCGCTGCCGCGCCCTCGGCGATCTCGCCGCGCTGGAACATCAGGTCGTAGACATAGGTCGCCGGGAAGGTGGTCGAGATGCCCGGGCCGGAATTGGTCAGCGCCACGGCGAGATCGAAGGTCTTGATGGCGAACTGCAGCAGCACCACCGCCACGGCGAGGAAGATCGGGGTGATCGAGGGCAGGATGACCTTGCGATAGGTGCGGAAGGTGGAGGCACCATCGATCTGCGCGGCCTTGACGATATCTCCATCCACCGAGCGCAGGCCGGCGAGGAACAGCGCCATGGCAAAGCCCGAGGATTGCCAGATGCCGGTGATGATGATGGCCCAGATGGCGTTCTTGCGATCGGTGGTCAGGGCGAACTGGAAGTCGGTCCAGCCGAGCGACTTCATCAGGAATTCAAATCCGCTGGTGGGGTTGTAGAGCCATTGCCAGACGGTGCCGGTGACGATGAACGAGACCGCCAGCGGGTAGAGGAACATGGTGCGCCAGAAGCTCTCGGCGCGCACCTTCTGGTCGATCAGCAGGGCGAGCAGCAGGCCGACGCCCATCGCCGCGGCGACATAGAAGGCGGAAAAGAAGAAGAGGTTGGAATAGGCCACGCCCCAGCGGCGATTGGCCCACAGGTCCATGTAGGGCTGCAGCCCCCTGAACCCGTAGGTGGGCAGCAGCGTCGAGTCGCTCAGCGAGATGTAAAGCGTCCAGCCGGAAAAGACGAACACGTAGACGAAGGATGCGATCAGCGACGGGGCCAGCACCATGATCGGTACCCAGCGCCTCAGCTTTTCGCCGAACGACGTGCCGCCCGCCATGGCGGCGCTGCCTGCTGAACTCACGAGCCTACCCCCGCAACGGAAACGAACCGGCCGCGGTGGAGACACCGCGGCCGGGCAGGTTCAAGGACTTACATCTGAGCTTCGACGGCGTCGGCCATTGCGTTGGCCGCGTCAGCCGAGGACATGTCCGGGGTGTTCACGAACTCGGTGATGGTGTCCATCATGGCGCCGCGGTACTTCTGCAGCACGGTCATGTTGTGGGCCATCGAGCGCACCAGCGAGCCTTCCGCGATGGACGCGGCGAGGTCCTTCTGCGCCACCTGCTGGCAGGCGTTGAAGCCGTTCGACAGGTCGACGTCGAGGCGGGCCGGGATCGAGCCCTTGGAGATGTTGAACACCGTCTGGAACTCGGGGCTCAGGATGGTCGAGGCGAGCAGCTTCTGGCCTTCCTGGAAGTCGGGATCGCTCTGCTTGAAGAACACCACCGAGTCCGAGTTCAGGATGAAGCCGGGCTTGCCCCAGTCGGTCGGGGCCTGGGCGCACAGGATGTCGTTGCCCGGATCCTTGCCGACGGCCTTCAGCACGCCGATTTCCCAGTCGCCCATGATGAAGAACAGCGCATCGCCATTGGCCATCATGTTGGAGGCGGTGTCGTAGTCGCGGCCGGCGATCGCCGGATCCATGTACTTGGACACCATCAGGCGCATCTGGTCGAAGGCCTTGATCATGCCGTCGGACCGCAGCGCGTCGATGTCACCCTCGACGAAGGCCTTCTGGAACAGGTCCTTGTCCTGGCCGTAGACGACCACTTCGAACGTGGTGGCGTCGGTCCAGTCGGCGCTGAGGTGCGCGAGGCAGACCTTGCCCCCGGCAACGGCCTTGTCGCAGGCGGCGTTGAACTCGGCCCAGGTCTTGGGCAGTTCGGTCACGCCGACCGATTCCATGGCGGCCTTGTTGCCCCAGATCCAGTTGATGCGATGGATGTTCATCGGGGCGGCAACCCACTTGCCGGCCGGCTTCATCACCGGCAGCAGTTCGGGCGCGACGACCTTGTCCCAGCCTTCGGCAGCGGCCAGTTCATCCATATCGGCGGTACCGCCGGTGGCATTCCACTCGGCGATCTCCGGGCCCTTCAACTGCACGGCGGCAGGGGCGTTGCCGGCGACGACGTCGGCGCGCAGCTTGGCAAGGGTGTTGGCCGTGTGGCCGGCGATCGCGGTCTGTTCCCACACACCGCCCTTGGCGGTGAACATCTCGCCGAGCTTGGCAATCGAGGCGGCATCCGAGCCGGATGCCCACTGGTGCAGCATCAGCACCTTGGG
>NZ_JAYRYM010000048.1:0-19368 GCF_041917035.1 Devosia sp.
TGCCGATCACAGGATGGCCGGCAGGTCGAGGCCCTGCTGCTCGGCCCAGTCCCTCGCGATTTCGTAGCCGGCATCCGCATGACGCATGACGCCGGTCGCCGGGTCGTTCCAGAGAACCCGTTCGAGGCGCCGTGCGGCGTCGGCCGTGCCGTCGGCGACGATCACCATGCCGGCATGCTGGCTGAAGCCCATGCCGACGCCGCCGCCGTGATGCAACGACACCCAGGTGGCCCCGCTCGCCGTGTTGAGCAGCGCGTTGAGCAGCGGCCAGTCCGATACGGCGTCCGAGCCGTCGCGCATCGCCTCGGTCTCGCGATTGGGCGAGGCGACGGAGCCGGAGTCGAGATGGTCGCGGCCGATGACGATGGGAGCCCGGAGTTCGCCCGAGGCGACCATCTCGTTGAACATCAGGCCGGCACGGTGGCGGTCGCCGAGGCCGATCCAGCAGATGCGAGCCGGCAGGCCCTGGAAGGCGATGCGCTCCTGCGCCATGTCGAGCCAGCGATGCAGGTGCGCATTGTCCGGGAACAGGCGCTTCATCGCCGCATCGGTCTTGCGGATATCCTCGGGGTCGCCCGACAGCGCGCACCAGCGGAACGGGCCGATGCCGCGACAGAACAGCGGGCGGATATAGGCCGGCACGAAGCCGGGGAAGGCGAAGGCGTCCTCCAGCCCCTCCTCGAGCGCGACCTGGCGGATGTTGTTGCCGTAGTCGAGCGTGGGGATGCCCCGTTTCCAGAAGGCAACCATCGCGGCGACATGGTCTCTCATGGAGTGTCGTGCCGCCGTCTCGACCGCTTTGGGATCGCTCTCGCGCCTGTCCCGCCATTCGGCGACGCTCCAGCCCTTCGGCAGATATCCGTTGATCGGATCATGCGCCGATGTCTGGTCGGTGACGATGTCCGGCCGGACGCCGCGGCGAACGAGTTCGGGGAAGATGTCGGCGGCATTGCCGAGCAGACCCACCGACCTGGCCTCGCCGGCGGCGGTCCAGTTCGCGATCTTGTCCAGCGCCTCATCCAGCGTCTCCGCGCGATCATCGAGGTAGCGGGTGCGCAGGCGAAAATCGATGCGGGTCGTGTCGCACTCGACGGCGAGGCAACAGGCGCCTGCCATGACGGCGGCGAGCGGCTGGGCGCCGCCCATGCCGCCAAGTCCGCCCGTGAGAATCCAGCGGCCCCTGAGGTCGCCGCCATAGTGCTGGCGCCCGGCCTCGGCGAACGTCTCGTAGGTGCCCTGAACGATGCCCTGGGTGCCGATGTAGATCCAGGAGCCGGCCGTCATCTGGCCGTACATCATCAGGCCCTTGCGATCGAGCTCGCGGAAGTGATCCCAGTTGGCCCAGTGCGGAACGAGGTTCGAGTTGGCAATGAGGACGCGAGGTGCATCCTTGTGGGTGCGGAACACACCGACCGGCTTGCCGGACTGCACGAGCAGCGTCTCGTCCGCCTCGAGCGACTTCAGGCTCGCCACGATGCGGTCGAAGTCTTCCCACGTGCGCGCCGCCCGGCCGATGCCACCATAGACCACGAGCTCATGCGGGTTCTCGGCCACGTCGGGATGCAGATTGTTCATCAGCATCCGCATCGGCGCTTCGGTGAGCCACGACTTGGCGGTGATCTCCGGTCCGGTCGGGGGGAAGACATCGCGGGTGTTCCGGCGGGTCTGCGACATGGCTAGCGATCCTGTTGCGGTGCGTGTCGACCGGCAGCGTCGACGAGGGAGCGGAGGACAGATCTCAGCGCCTCGCGCAGGCGCTCCGCCTTGGCCGTGTCGTAGGCAAAGGGCGGCGCTTCCTGCTCGAGATGGGTGCACTGCGCCAACTCCATCTGGATGGCGTGGACGCCCTCCTCGGGCCGGCCGTAGTGCCGCGTCGTCCATCCGCCGCGGAAGCGGCCGTTGAGCACCGAGGTGAAGCCGGGCGCCTGCGAGCAGATGCGGGCGACGGCGGCCTCCATCTCCGGCGCGCACGTCACGCCGTTATTGGTGCCGACGTTGAGGTCCGGCAACTGGCCGTCGAACAGGAAGGCAATGCGGGAGCGGATGGAGTGACAATCGTAGAGCACCACGACGCCATGCTTTCGGCGAACGCGCTCGAGTTCGGCGCGCAGCGTCGCATGATAGGGCGCATGATAGAGCGAGAGGCGCCGCGCGATCTCCGCCGCGTCGGGCTCTCGGCCGTCGCGGTAGATCGGATGGCCTTCGAAGTCGGTGACCGGGCAGAGCGCGGTGGTGTTCTGTCCGGGGTAGAGGCTTTGTCCGCCGGGATCGCGATTGGCGTCGATGACATAGCGATGGAACGTCGCGCCGACGATGGTCGCATCCGGCACGAGGCCGCCATAGAGCCGGTCGAGATGCCAGTCGGTATCGGCGAGCATCTTGCCGCGCTCGTTCAGGTCGGTCCAGACGTCCTGTGGCACGAAGGTGCCGGTGTGCGGCATCGCAAGCACCAGAGGGCTGTCGCCGCGCTGCACCGAGAATGGCTCGATCATGCTGCCTCCAGCCTGAGGTGCGTGGTGAGCCCCGCGGCCTCGGGTATCTGCCCTGTCCGGATGAGCTCGGCGGCCGCGGCTAGATCGGGCGCCAGGTAGCGGTCGTTGCCCAGCGCATCGCAATGCTGCCTGAGGCGTCCCACGACCGATTCCAGCGGGACGCTGGACTTGAGCCCGGTGCGGAACTGTACGCCCTGCGCCGCACAGAGCAGTTCGATACCGAGGATGTGGCTGAGATTGGCGTTCATGCGCATGAGCCGCCGCGCGCCGTGCGCCGCCATCGACACATGGTCTTCCTGGTTGGCCGAAGTGGGCGTCGAGTCGGTCGAGCAGGGATTGGCGAGGTGCTTGTTCTCGCTCATGAGGGCGGCCGAGGTGACTTCGGCGATCATGTAGCCTGAATTCAGTCCCGGTTCCGGCGTCAGGAACGGCGGCAGGTCGAACGACAGGGCAGGGTCCACCATCAGTGCAATCCGGCGCTGCGCGATCGAGCCGAGCTCTGCGATGGCGAGCGCGATCTGGTCGGCGGCAAAGGCGACAGGCTCGGCATGGAAATTGCCGCCCGACACGATGGCGCCCGACGACGACAGCACCAGCGGATTGTCCGTCACGGCGTTTGCCTCGACGCGCAGCGTTTCCGCCGTCTGCCGCAACAGCCCCACGCTGGCGCCGGTCACCTGCGGCTGGCAGCGGATGCAGTAAGGGTCCTGCACGCGCTTGTCGTTGCGCAGATGACTCTCACGGATGGCCGAACCGGCGATGAGAAAGCGCAGGGCGGCCGCGACTTCGATCTGCCCCTTGTGGCCGCGCAGGGTGTGAATTTCTTCATCGAAGGGCGCCGACGAGCCCATCATGGCATCGGTCGACAGCGCGCCCGTCACCACGGCGCCACGGCCGTCGAGGTACGCGTCGGGACGCCCCCGATACTCGGCAGGCACGGCGTGCGCGGCAAGATAGGACGTCACCACGCGCACCGGGCGCAGATCGGCGATCCGCCGGGCGACCCGCAGCATCTTGAGCTCGTCCTCGATGGTCAGCCCATAGCCGGACTTGATCTCGAGTGTCGCAACGCCCTCCGCCAGCAGCGCATCGACGCGCGGCAGGGCGGTCGCCAGCAGTTCCTCAGCGCTCGCGGCGCGCGTCGCGGTAACGGTCGACATGATGCCGCCGCCCTCGCGGGCGATCTGCTCGTAGCTCGCACCCTGCAGCCGGCGCTCGAACTCCTGTGCCCGGTTGCCGCCATGGACCAGGTGCGTATGGCAGTCGATCAGCGCCGGGGTGACCAGGCGTCCGCCGAGATCGACGGTCTCCGCATCGTCGATCCCGGCCGGAGACTCCGCCTCGGGCCCGGCCCACGAGATGCGGCCGTCCTCGATGATCACGGCCCCTTGCGGGATCAGCCCATAGGGTCCGGAGCCCGGCAGCATGGTCGCCAGTGTCGCGTTTCTGAGGAGCGTGCGGGTCATGTCACGGCCTTGCTTAACTCGCATATATCGCTATTATGTCTGCACATAATATGTCAACGGGCTTCGTCATGCAGACGATCTGGGCAGAGCAGGCACTGGTGGGAGACCGTTGGGCGGAGGCCGTCAGCGTCGTTGTCGATGATTCCGGCCGCATCGCATCGGTAACCGAGCACGCGTCGCCCGCCGGGGTTCGGGTCGGCGTGCTGCTCCCCGCGCCGGTCAATCTCCATTCGCACGCCTTTCAGCGCGCGATGGCCGGGCTCACCGAGCGGCGCGGCCCATCGGGTCGGGACAGCTTCTGGACGTGGCGGCAGCTGATGTATCGCTTCCTCGACGCGCTGACGCCCGAGCACGCCGAGGCCATCGCCGCCTTCGTGCAGATGGAGATGCTGGAGGCCGGCTACGCCGCGGTGGCGGAGTTTCACTATCTGCACCATCGGCCGGATGGCGCCCCCTATGACGATCTCGGCGAGATGTCCGCGCGCATGGCGGCGGCCGCCGCGCAGTCGGGCATCGGGCTGACGCTCCTCCCCGTGCTCTACGAGCAGGCTGGCTGCGCCGGTGACCGATTGGGGCCCGGACAGGTGCGCTTCGGCAACGATCTCGATCGCTTCGCTACGCTGCTCGGGCGCGCCGATGAACTGGTTGGCGCCCTCGGTGCCGATGCATCGGTCGGGGTCGCGCCGCACTCCCTTCGCGCCGTCAGCCGGCCCTCGCTGGCCGCGGCCGTGGCCCTCGCCGATGGCCGTCCGGTGCATATGCACATCGCCGAACAGGTGGCGGAGGTCGACGAGGTCACGGCGGCCTACGGCAAGCGGCCCGTCGAATGGCTGCTCGCCAACCACGACGTCGACCAGACATGGTGCCTCGTCCACTGCACGCAGATGACGGCGGACGAGACGGCCGGCCTGGCGCGCAGCGGGGCGGTTGCGGGCCTGTGCCCGATCACGGAATCGAGCCTCGGCGACGGCATCTTCAACGGCGTCGACTACCTCGCCCGGGGCGGACGCTTCGGTGTCGGGTCCGATTCCAATATCCGCATCGCCCTCAGCGAGGAGTTGCGCACGCTCGAATACACCCAGCGGCTCCAGTACCGGGGGCGCAACCTGCTGGTGACAGATGGGCGATCGACCGGCCGCAGCCTGTTCGATGCCGCCGTCGCCGGCGGCGCGCAGTCGGTGCAGCGCCAGTCGGGCCGGATCGCGCCCGGCTGCTGGGCTGATCTACTTGTGCTGGACACCACCGCCGTCGATCTCGAGGGCCGCCGGGGCGACAGCCTGCTCGACAGCTTCATCTTCGCGGGTGACGATCGGCTGGTCGGCGAACTATGGTCCGCCGGCCGTCATGTCGTGCGTGGCGGTCGCCACATCCATCGCGACGCCATCGTCGGCCGCTACCGGCGGACCCTGCACGGCCTGAGGGATCTCCTATGATCGACACCGAAGTCATCTCCTGGCGCAGCATCCACCTCGAGCTGCTGCGCCGGATCAACGAGCGCGAATGGCCACCGGGCAGCGTGGTGCCCAACGAGGCTGATCTTGCCGCACAATTCGGCTGCGCCCGCACCACGGTGCACCGTGCCATGCGCGAGCTCGCCGAGGCCGGTCTGATCGACCGCAAGCGCAAGGCCGGCACGCGCGTCGCCCTGCTGCCGATCAGCCGTGTCGTTCTGGACATCCCGATCATCCGGCTCGAAGTCGAGCAGCGCAATGCCGAGTGGAGCTACGGGCTGATCCGGCAGGTGGTGCAGGCCGCACCGCCCTCGATCACCAGCCGTCTCGGGCTCGAGCGCGGCACCCGCATGCTGCACATCACCAGCGTCCACTTTGCCGACAACCACCCCTTCCTGCATGAGGATCGCTGGATCAACATCGATGCGCTGCCGGAACTGGCCAGCGTCGATTTCAGCCGCGTCAGCGCCAACGAATGGCTGATCCAGAACGCGCCCTATACGTCGGGCGACATCGCATTCTCGGCCAGCAACGCCGACGCGGACCTCGCCGAGGCGCTGCAGGCAAGCGAGGGGGCGGCCCTCTTCGTGGTCGACCGCATCACCTGGAACAGGGGCGTGCCGATCACCGTGGTGCGCCTCAGCTACGCCCCGGGCTACCGCATGAACACCAAGATCTAGGACCAGCATGCTTCGCATAGGCGTCGATGTCGGCGGCACCAACACGGATGCCGTGGTGATGGATGGCAACAGGGTGCTGTCCACGATCAAGGCGGCAACCACCGCCGATGTCACGTCCGGCGTGCGGGCGGCCATCGACGGAGCGCTGAAACGCTCGGGCGTCGCTCCCGCTGCCGTTCGGCACGTGATGATCGGCACGACGCATTTCACCAACGCGGTGGTGGAGCGCAGGCAGCTGACGCATGTCGCCGCCATCCGCCTCGGCCTGCCGGCCGCCGCGTGCCTGCGCCCCATGGTCGACTGGCCCGACGATCTGCGCAACGCCGTCGGCAATCGCGGCTACATGCTGCACGGTGGCTACGAGTATGACGGCCGGGTGCTCTGCGAGCTGGACGAGGCCGGACTCGACCGCGTCGCGGCCGAGATCGAGGCGCTGGACATCCGCGCGGCATCGATCACGTCGATCTTCGGGCCGATCAACGATTCCATGGAGCTGACGGCGCGGGACCGGCTGCTGCAGCGCCTGCCGCAGCTTCGCGTCGTGATCTCGAGCGAAATCGGGCGGCTCGGCCTGCTCGAGCGCGAGAGTGCCGCCATCCTCAATGCATCCCTGCTGGAGCTGGCGGACCGGACGGTCGCGGCCTTCGAGAGCGCCGTGGCCGATTGCGGCCTCACATGCGGCTTCTCGATCACCCAGAACGACGGGACCCTCATGGGCGCCGACAAGGTGCGGCGGTTCCCGGTGCTGACCTTCGCATCGGGGCCGACCAATTCGATGCGCGGCGCCGCCTTTCTCACTGGGCTCAGGAACGCCGTCGTCGTCGATATTGGCGGCACCACGTCGGATATCGGCATGCTGGTGAACGGCTTTCCGCGCCAGACCTCGACAACCGTCGATATCGGGGGTGTTCGCACCAATTTCCGCATGCCCGACGTCTTCTCCGTCGGTCTTGGCGGCGGCTCGCTGGTCAGCGCCGATGGGTCGAGCATCGGCCCGCAGTCGGTGGGCTACCGTATCGCCAGCGAGGCCTTGGTGTTCGGCGGTCGCACGCTGACCGCCACCGACATCGCCGTCGCGGCGGGCAAGGCCAGTGTCGGTGACGCAGCGAAGGTGGCGGCGATCCCCTCCGATGTCGCGAAACGCGCGATGGCGGAGATGAGGGAAAGGCTGCACCGCGCCGTCGAGCGGTGCCGCACCTCCGCCGAGGCGGTGCCGGTGATCGCGGTCGGCGGCGGTTCCATCCTGATGCCGGACCGCCTCGGCGATCTTGCCGTGACCCAGCCGGAGAATTTCGGGGTCGCCAACGCGGTCGGTGCGGCGATCGCGCAGATCTCGGGTGAGGTGGACCGGGTGTTCAGCCTCGCCAAGGTGAGCCGGGAGGACGCGTTGGCCGCCGCCGAGGCGGAGGCCCGGACGAGCGCGGTTGCCGCCGGTGCCCGGGCGGACAGCATCGAAGTGCTCGAGCGCGAGGATATTCCGCTTGCTTATCTGCCCGGCAACGCGACGCGCGTCCGCGTCCGCGTGGTCGGTGACCTGGAGAACGTGTGATGGCCGTGCGTGACCTGAACGAAGCCGATCTCCACTGCCTCGAAATCGGCGCCGCAATCCTGGGCACCGGCGGTGGCGGCAATCCGTATCTGAGCAAGCTGCGGGCGCTCGAGGCGATGCGCGAGGGTCACAAGCTGCGGGTGATCAGCCTCGACGAACTGGCCGATGATGCCCGGATCGTGCCGCTCGGCGGCATCGGCGCCCCGGTCGTGGGGGTCGAGCGCATCAAGCAGGGTCGGGAGGGTTTCCGCGCCCTGCGCGCCCTCGAGCAGCACATGGGCTTCACCGCCGATGCCATCGCCTGCGAGGAGATCGGCGGGGCCAATTCGATGGAGCCGCTGATCGTCGCCGCGCAGGCGGGCATTCCGGTGATCGACGGCGACGGCATGGGCCGCGCCTTCCCCGAAATGCAGATGACGACCTATTCGATCTACGGCCACAAATCGACGCCGTCGTCGATGAGCGATCCGCACGGCAATGTGGTGATCTTTCAGAACGCCATCTCCGAGCTCTGGCACGAGCGCATGGCCCGCGCGACGATGATCTCGCAGGGCGGCTCGTCGACCCTTGCGCTTGCGCCGATGAGCGGTGCGTTCGCGCGCAAGTTCGCCATCCCGGACAGCTATTCGCGGGCCATCGCGCTCGGCGAGGCGGTGATCTCGGCGCGGCACCGGCGGGAGGATCCCATCGCCACCATCTGCGAGCGGGAGGGCGGACGGCTGATGTTCGCCGGCAAGATCGTCGATGTTCAGCGGGCCATCGCCGGCGGCTTCGTGCGGGGCGAGATCGACATCGAGGGCCACGACGGCTTTGCCGGACAGCGCGGCAACATCCACCTGCAGAACGAGTACCTGATCTTCCGGCGCGACGGCGTCATCGAGGTGATCGTCCCCGACCTGATCGTGGTGCTCAACGCCGATGACGGCCTCGCGCTGTCCACCGACATGCTGCGTTATGGCCAGCGCATCTGCGTGCTCGCGCTGCCGGCGCATGAGCTGCTGCGCACGCCGCAGGCGCTGGAGGTCATCGGTCCAAAGGGCTTCGGCTTCCCCGAACTGCCCTTCAAGGCGCCGGAGCAAGGCCGAAGCTAGGGGTGGAGGGCGATGGCCGGGCGCCGGCTGCGCAGGTCGAGCGCCGTCTCGATCGCGTGGCCGACCTGCAGCACGACGTCCTCGTCGAAGTGGCGGCCGACGACCTGCATCGAGATGGGAAGGCCCGCCGTCGTAAAGCCGTTGCACAGGGCGAGGGCGGGGACGCCCAGCATGTTGAACGGCCGCGTCAGCGACAATTCACCCTTCCCCAGGTCGGTGAACTCGAAGCCGACGGGCAGCGCCGTCTTCTTCATCGTCGGCAGTACCAGCACATCGACGTCCGCCGTTGCCGCATTGAACTGCGCGATGGCGGCCTCGCGCTGGCGGCGGGCACGGATGTAGTCGGCCACCGAAAACGTCTTGCCGGTGAGCAGGCGCGCGCGCGACACCTCGGTGAGCCGCGCCGGTACCATTTCCAGTTCGGCCTGGTGCGCCTCGTATTCCTCGGGCCAGGCGACGGCACGCGCGATGTCGCTGTAAGTGTCGAAATCGCCCAGGGTCACGGTTGTCAGCCGCGCACCGAGCTCGGCCAGCACGTCGAGGCTGTGCGCCATGGCCGACATGATCTCGGGGGCGACGTCCGGATCGTCCTCGAAATAGCTGCGCGCCACACCGATCCGCAGGCCGGCGATGCCGCCTTCGAGGCGGCCGATATCGGGTGCGCGGAAGCCGGGGCGGCGCAAGTCCTGCGGTGCCCTCGAGACCATGCCCGACAGCAGCAGGGCGCAGTCCCTCACCGTCCAGGCGATAGGTCCGACGCTGTCGAGGCTCGCCGACAGCGGCAGCATGCCGCGCCGGCTGACCAGGCCCACCGTCGGGCAGAGGCCCGCCACCCCGTTCCATGCGGCCGGCGCCCGGATGGAGCCGGCGGTCTCCGTGCCGACCGATCCGGCGCACAATCCCGCCGCGACGCTCACGCAGGAGCCGCTCGACGAGGTCAGTGCATCCATCTCGAGGTTCCACGGATTGCGGGCCGGGGGCCAGGCGTGGTCGAGCTGCGTGCCGCCGACGGCGTATTCGCTCATCGCCTGCTTGCCCAGGATGATCGCGCCGGCCTGCTTCAGCGCGGCCACCACACCGGCGTCCTCGGTCGCGACGGCGTCGCGCCGATGCACCGCCTGCGCCGTCGTCGGCAGGCCGGCGACATCGATCATGTCCTTGATGCCGATCGGCAGGCCGTGCAGGGGCCCGAGCCTCCTTCCGGCCGCGATGTCGCGCTCGGCCGTCTCCGCCTCCGCGAGCGCTGCCTCGGCGCGCAGGCTGTTGAAACTGTGCAGTTGCCCGTCGAGCGCCGCGATGCGCGACAGATAGGCCTGCGTCAGTTCGACCGAGGAGACGTCGCGCCGCGCGATCGCCTCCGACAGGTCGGACAGCGACCGCAGGGCGAGCACCGGATCGCTCATCGGGCAGTCTCCACACGGCCGATGGCATCGAAGATCCGGACCCAGCTTCGCGTCGCGCGGTGCAGGCGCTCGAGGTCGAAATGCTCGTCGGCGGCGTGGATCGCGTCGTCGCCGAGAATGAAGCCCATGACGATGCAGTCGACGCCCAGCCTGTCCGCCAGCAGGCCGACCAGCGGCACCGTGCCGCCGGTCCCCTTCAGCAGGCTGGGCTCCGGCCACTCCCTGTCGAGCGCCTCTCGCGTCGCGGCAATGAAGGGGCTGGTCTCGGTGATGGTCACGGCGCCCGTGCCGTAGTCGCCCTCGAATGCCGCGCGGCAACCCGGTGGCAGCTGCCCGCGCACCCAGTCGCGAAATCGCTGGCGTACCGCCTCCGGCTCCTGTCCGCCGACCAGCCGGAACGACAGGCGGGCATGGGCCGATCCGGGGAGCACCGAGCGCTCCGCCGGGCCGGTATTGCCGCCGCCGATGCCGTTGATGTCGATGCCCGGCCGCCCCCACATCAGCTCGATCGGGGAGTGACCGCCCTCGCGCGGCCCGCCCTCGATCGAGACGCTCCCCAGCGCTTCGGCGAGGTCGAGACGGCTCCATTCGGCGCGCAGCGCGGCGGGCAGGTCGGGGACGCCATCGTGAAAGCCCGGAACGGCCACCCGGCCATCGGCGGCGTGAATGCGGCCGAGGATCGACGACAGAATTTGCGCCGGATTGGCGGCCACCGTGCCGAAATGGCCCGAATGCAGGTCGCCATTGGGGGCGTGCACCGTCACTTTCTCGTGCACGAGGCCCTTCATCCGCGTGGTGATCGCGGGCCGCGTGGGCGACCACATGTCGCTGTCGGAGATCAGCGCCACTTCGCAGGCGAGCTGCTCGCGGTGGGCATCGATGAACGCGGCGAGGCTGGGCGAGCCCATCTCCTCTTCGCCTTCGAGCAGCACGATGATGTTGACCGGCAGCAGCACCCCGGCCTCGCGCCAGGCGCGGATCGCCTCGAGCATCGGCCAGAACTGTCCCTTGCTGTCCGAGGCGCCGCGCGCATAGACCACCTGCCGCCCGTCGACGAGGCGGATCGCCGGTTCGAACGGCGGCGAGGTCCAGAGGTCGTCGGGAGCGCTCGGCTGCACGTCATAGTGCCCGTAGAGCAGCACGGTCGGCCGGTCCGGCGCTGCCGGCGAAAGGCCCAGCACCACCGGATTGCCCGCCGTCTCGATCCGCCGCGCCGGCACGCCCGACTCGTCCAGCCGCGCAACGAGCCAATCGGCACAGGCGGCAAGACCTGCCCTGTCGTCGGGACTGCCCGAAACGGACGGGATACCGAGCAAGCTGATGAATCGATCGACCGATCCTGCGAAGTTCGCTTCGGCCCGCGCCAGGACGGCGTCGATGCGGCTCTGCGCATTCGCCACCGATGACTCCCCGCTCACACCAGCACCTTGGACAGGAACGCCCTGGTGCGCGCCTCCTGCGGGTTGCTGAGGATGTCCTGGGGCCTTCCCTGCTCGACGATCAGCCCGCAATCCATGAAGACGAGGTCATCGGCCACCTCGCGCGCGAAGCCGATTTCGTGGGTCACCAGCATCATGGTCATGCCGGATTCGGCGAGGTCCTTTATGACGTCCAGCACTTCGCCCACCAGTTCGGGATCGAGCGCCGAAGTCGGCTCGTCGAACAGCATGACCTCAGGTTCCATCGCCAGCGCGCGGGCGATGGCGACCCGCTGCTGCTGGCCGCCCGACAACTGATTGGGATAGCGCGCACCCAGCCCACGCAGCCCGACGCGATCGAGCAGCGCGACAGCCCGCTCACGGGCCTGCGCCTTGGGTATGCCCCGCACGTGGATGGGCCCCTCGACGACATTTTCGAGCGCCGTCATGTGGGGGAACAGGTTGAAGCGCTGGAACACCATGCCGGTGCGTCGTCGTTGCCGCGCGACCTGCGACTGCGGCAGGGGATGGAAGCGCCCGTCGATCTCGCGATAGCCCTGCAGCTCACCCTCGAGGAAGATCCGACCGGCGGTGATGATCTCCAGCTGGTTGATGCACCGCAGCAGGGTCGATTTGCCGGAGCCCGATGGGCCGATGGCGACGCAGACCTCGCCCTTGGCGATGCTGAGGCTGACGCCGCGCAGGGCATGGAACTCGTTGTAGAACTTGTGGACGTCCCGCAGTTCGACCGCGGGAGCGCTCGGAATGTCAGGCATCACATGTGCCCTCCCTTGGTGACCACGATGTCGTGGCCGCGGCCATAGTGACGCTCGAGGAAGTACTGGCCGACCATCAGCAGCGAGGTGATGAACAGGTACCAGGCCGCTGCCACCATCAGCAGCGGCACCGGCAGGAAGGTGCGGTTGGCGATGGCGCTCGTGGCGAACATCAGGTCGAGCGTGAACGGCACAGCCAGCACCAGCGACGTCATCTTGAGCATGCCGATGGTCTCGTTGCTGGTCGGCGGAATGATCGTGCGCATGGCCTGCGGCAAGAGGATACGCAGCCAGATCTTGCGTCCCGACATGCCGAGGGCCTGGGCGGCCTCGGTCTGGCCCCTGTCGATGGCCCGGAATCCGGCGCGGAAGATCTCGGTCAGGTAGGCGCTCTCGTTGAATCCGAGGCCCACCACGGCGGCCACCGCCGGGGTCACGACCAGCCGGCTGTCGATTCCCACCAGCTCGGGGCCGAACGGGATGGAGAGGGAAAGCCGCGGGAAGAGCAGAGCGAACAGGCCCCAGAAGACCAGCTGGGTGTAGATCGGGGTGCCGCGGAAGAACCACACCCATGTCACGGCAATCGTCTTGAGCAGCGGGTTCCGGCTCTCGCTCATCACCACGAGCAGCATGGCGAGCGGCACCGCAACCGCCATGGCGGCGACCGTCAGCAGCAGGGTGAAGCCGACGCCCCGAAGCACCTGGGGGGAGACGATATACTGGCTGAATACGTCCCAGCGGAAATTGGCGTTGCCGAACAGGCCCTGCAGTGACTGCAAGGCGACGATCGCGAGGACGATCGTGGCGATCCATCGGCCGATGTAGCGGGGAGGCACGACCGCGTTGCGGACGACGCGCGTTGCGTCGTCGGGCGCGTCCGCACCGCGTGCGTCGGAAGGGGCAAGGCTCTGCTCGCTCATTCGGCTCTCCGTCTCTCGAGGGCGCATCGTCCGCCGCGCGATGCCGTGATGGCGCCTCCGCCGTGCGGGCCGCCGGCGCCGGCGGTGCTCATGCCGTCTGCTGCACAGGGGCCGCTTCGGCCGCCAGTGCATCCATGAAGCGTTCGAGATCCTCGCGGAGGTCTTCGGCGCTCTCGAGGCCGACACTGAGCCGCATCAGGTAGTCCGCACCGGTCCAGGGGTTTGCCGTGCGCATGGTCTTGACCGATGTCGGGGCGATCAGGCTCTTGGTCCCGCCCCAGGAGGCGCCGATGGAGATCAGCTTCAGCCGATCGAGGGCCGGGAAGGCGCGCGCCGCCGCATCCTCGCGCAGAGCGAATGTCAGCACACCGCTTGCACCGGCGAAGTCGCGCTTCCAGATCGCGTGCCCGGGGCTACCCGCCACCGGCGGATAGAGTACGCGCTCGACCAGCGGGTGCGCGCGGAGATAGTCCACGATCACGCCGGCGGACTGGGCGGCCCGTTCGAGGCGCACTGCCATGGTCTCTATGCCGCGCGACACCAATGCGCAATCGTCTGGCGACACCCCGATGCCCAGGCGGCCGAACGCCGCCTTGAGCCGATAGCCCAATGCGTCGTCGCGCACCGTCACCGAGCCCATCAGCACATCGGAGTGACCGCAGAAGTGCTTGCTCAGCGCCTCCACCGAGAGGTCGGCGCCGTGATCGAGGGGGCGGAAGTTCAAGGGTGACGCCCAGGTGTTGTCGCAGCCGACCAATGCGTCCGCAGCCTTCGCCATCGCGACGATGGCCGGCACGTCCTGAACCTCCATGGTGACCGAACCGGGCGATTCGACCCAGACCAGTCGCGTGCGACCCCCGATCTGCCCGCCGAGCGCCGTCAGGTCGATCGGATCGTAGAAGACCGCCTCTATCCCCAGCGCCGCGAGCTCGTTCATCGCGAAATCCCGTACCGGCCCATACACCGTGTCCGGAATCAGAACGCGGTCGCCGCCGCGCAGCAAGGCCAGCATCGACGTCGTGATCGCCGCTTGACCCGAGGGCGCCAGCACCGTGCGCGCACCACGCTCCAGCTCGGTGATCTTGTATTCCAGATAGCGGTGGGTCGGGGTCCCGTAGAGCCCGTAGACATAGCCGTCGGCGCCGCGCTCGAACCGCGTCGCAAAGGCGTTTGCATCCGGATACCGGATGGTCGATGCGCGATGCACCGGGATCGTCAGGCTGTCATAGCCCTCGAGATCCACCGGCAGCTTCGTCACGCAGCGCGTATCGTCACGCATGAACTGCACTCCACATTCGGGAGCAAGTTGACACCGTCCACATTATTCAGTCCAATATCGATTGGCGGCTATTCCATTCCAATGAGTTATCGAATTGGACGTTCGACAGATCGAGACCTACCAGGCGGTGATGACCTACGGCACCGCATCCAAGGCCGCCGAGGTGCTGGGCATGTCCCAGCCGGCGGTGAGCAAGGCGATCATGACGCTCGAGCGCTCGATCGGATTCAAGCTCTTCGATCGCGAAAAGGGGAGGATGATCCCGTCGGCGGAGGGTCAGCTGTTCTTCCGCGAGGTGCAGACGTCGCTGGCCGGGCTTGCCAAGCTGCGCAGCGCCGCCGCGCGCATCCGCGATTATGGCTCGGGTGACATCCGGGTGGCGTGCCTCTCGGCCTTCAGCACCAACCTCGTCCCCCGGGCGATCGCCCGCTTCCACAAACGTCATCCGAACATCGCGGTTTCGCTGCACGTCGCGGCATCCTCGTCCATCCGTGACATGGTGGCGGCCAACCAGCTCGATATCGCCGTCACCGCCGATGAAGTCGACACCACGGGGGTGGAGGCGGTCCCCTTCGCGGAGATTCAGGCGGCTCTCGCCATTGCGCCGGGCCACAGGCTGGCCAAGAAGGCCGAGATCGTTCCCGCCGATCTCGACAAGGTCGAGTTGGTGGCGCTCGCCCCCGAGGACACCACGCGGCACGAATCCGAAGCCATGTTCGCCCAGTTCGGCGTGCAGCCGAAGATCATCGTCGAAACGGCCTACGCCTCGACCGTCTGTGCGCTGGTGCTCGCGGGACTGGACTGCGGCATCGTCGATCCCATAACGGCCGCCGGCTATGTCGAGCGCGGCCTGATCCTGCGTCCGATGCGGCCCTCGGTGAGTTTCCGCACGCTCATGCTGTTTCCGCCGCAGAAGAAGTCGAAGATCGTCCTCGACATGGCGAGCGCGCTGAACGCGGAACGCAAGCTGGCCGTCTAGCCTGGCGTGCCGGCCGTCGCAGGCCGGAGTAACGAAGAGGGCGGCACCAGCGGTCCCGCCCTCCTGCAGTCAAGGCTCCGCGGACGCCTAGATGTCGACTTCCGGGTTGACGGTGGCTTTGTCGACGGCGAGGTCGCCGACGCCCCAGTGGTCGAGGATCGCCTGGTAGGTGCCGTCGGCAATCAGGTCGTTGATGGTGTCCGCAATCAGTTCGGCGAGGGCCAGATCGTCCTTGGGCGTGGGGATGCCGACCTTGCCGGACCCACCCAGAATGCCCTCGGGGCGAATGCCTTCGAGCGCACCGTTCGACTGCTTGACGGCGAACAGGGCCGTCGCGTCGCCGGCGATGGTGGCGGCCGCACCGCCCACCGCGACGCGGGTGAAGGCCTCGGTCTGATCCGAGAAGGGCAGCATCTCGATCGACGGCTTGCCCGCCGCCTCGCAGGCGGTGTTGGCCTCGATCAACTGGGTTTCGTACCAGGTCCCCGGCTGCATCGCGATCACGGCGCCGCAATAGTCGGCAGGGTCGAAACCGGTGGGATTGCCCGCCTGCACGATCCACTCCGAACCAGCATAGGCATAGTGCACGAAGTTCGCCGACTTCTTGCGCTCGTTGGTGATCGACATGGCATTGATGCCGATGTCGTAATTGGTGCCGAGTGCCGCCAGCATGGTGGCGAATTCCGCCGTGCGGGACTCGTACTTGAGGCCGAGCCGGGCCGCGATGGCATGCCCGAGGTCGACGTCGATGCCCACGGGCGTCTGGCCGTCTTCGGCGAAGTACTCCCAAGGCGGATATGCATTGTCCGACGCGCCGACCAGCAGGCCCGCCGCCGCGATGTCGGCCGGCACCCGCGCCGCCAGATCGGGATTGACCTTGATGCCACTGAAGTCGAAGCCCTCCGCGAACGCGGCATGACCGAGACCGAAGGTCACACTGATCGCCAAGGCACATCGAAGCCATTTGCTTCTGCTTTTCACTGCCGAGTCTCCTTTCGCTCACCGTCCGGTGGTGCGCCGTCCCCGGGGAACAGCTCACTTCCATTCCCTCCGCAACCTTAGTGAGCGCGAGACTAGGCCGTCCAATGCTACCTGATGGGTGTTCTATTCGCTTTGGTTATGCCACGACGCTCCATCGCCCCGATGTCGGATCACACGGCCTCGCACCAGGCCGCGGTGCCACAGGGTGCAGCCCGGCGCATCGATCATCGACATCGCTTCGAGGCTGGCCGACGAGCGCAGTCCCGGGTGCCTCCGCCTGGTCGCGGCGCGAACCGGTGGTGGAATGAAGGGCGCGAGGGGAACAGGGTTTCGTGGCCAAGGCGGCCGGGGCCCTCGCGCCGTGCTGGTTGTCGCCCCTCATGCAGGGACGCGAAGCGAAACCGTCCACGGGGCGGTTGTGGCGACTGGGCCGCCGTCTTGGGACGCAGTCGATCCTGTCCGGGCTGAAACTGGCTGGGGCGCTAGGATTCGAACCTAGGAATGGCGGTACCAAAAACCGCTGCCTTACCACTTGGCGACGCCCCAACGCGCGCGTTCCTACACGGTTCAAACCGGGGCTGCAACCAATCGAGAAAGCACGAAGTTAGGCGCTTGAACCAGCGCAGCACCGAGTCTATAAAGCGCCCGCAGCAGCCGGCGGCCCCGCCGAGACCTCCCGAGTTTCGGCCTGCGACGGGCCCGGCGGCAATCTGACGGAGTATAGCGCAGCCTGGTAGCGCACCTGCTTCGGGAGCAGGGGGTCGAGTGTTCGAATCACTCTACTCCGACCAATCAACCCCGGCCTCTCGCGAGGTCGGGGTTTTTCATGCCGCCAGAAGCGGGATTCCGCCCGCTTCAGCGTGCTGTCAGGTCGGGACTCTAGGCTGGAAAGCCCGGAACAGGAGACCGAGATGACTGCATGCGACGACACGCCCTGGTGGCAGGTTCACTGGCCCTCGCGGCCGGATTGCTGGCCCTTGGGGCCTCCCGGGCCGAACAGCCGGCGGCGGGTGATATTCGATCATCGCTGCGGCAGGAACGGGGGATCGGCTGGAGGTCGTCAATGATGGCGGCGTTTGGATGCTGAAAAACAGGCAGGGGCAAACACTGGACAAGATGGCGAGAAGCTGGTCGCCGCCTGCGGGCGCCAGTTTCTTGCGTGGCGAAGTAGGCGCCATTGTGCGCTGGCGAAGGTCCGACAACCAGGAGGAGTATCGAGAGAGCATCCGCCGCGGCGAGTGGGAGACGATAGTGCCGGAACTGGTGTTCAGATGACTGGCGGCAGCAAAATGATAGGTTGTGATACCGTTTTTCGGGATGGTATCACGCTGAACAGTTGACAGAATACCGCCAAACGGTATCTTTTTATCTGCTAGACACGGACGGGCAGAGATTGAATGCCGTTGATTCACCCCGAAACGCTCGCTGCGATCAGGAGAGATCGCGACCTCAGCCAGAAGCAACTCGCCGACCGCGCTGGTCTGGGGATTGCAACAATAAAGCGCATCGAAGGTCACTCCGGCCCCTATCGCGCAAGTCGGAAGGTTTCGAACGAACTGACTAGGACGCTCCAGGTTGGCGAGGACGCCTTGGGCATGCCTTATGTTCGGCCGAACGAGTATGTTCACCGAGAGCTAACTCTGGGTTCGGACGTCGATGAATCCATTGGCTTCAGCGTGGTTGAGGCACTCTACGGAATTACCCCACTCGAGCAGCTAGCGCTGGCGCCGATGCTGACAGCACTCGTAGCAGAGCTAAGCCTGCAGTGGCGTCGCGAGCGGCTCAGTACTCTCGAAGACCACTTCGAAGGCCTGCGCCGCGATCTTGCTGCGAGCGATGCGGCGGTGACATCGCTGGGTACACTAGCTTCCGTGTTGCTAAGCGAAAAAAGGTCTATCGACGCGCGCGACATTTTGGGACGCTTGCTGACGAAGGACAAAGCGTGCGGCAACCCGCTGGTCGCCTTCCTAAAGGAGGTGACCCGAACCAACGGAAGCAGAGATCTTATCCGCTTCGACGAAGGGGATGGGCCGAACGAGGTCCCCGACTTCTGGATTGGCGAGAACATTATCGAGCAGCTTGCCGGTGCGGACGGACCCACCCTGTTCTCCATAGCAATGGGATGGGTGCGACTGGTCGACTTTCCTCCGACAGTCCGCGGACCGGCTAACGACACAGCACGTCTAGCGTGGCTGGAGGGGAAGCTTACGAATGATCAATACGCGCGGGCAGTCCGATGGTCTCCGGCCAACGAGACTGACTACGAGAGAGCAAACCTGCGGTGCCCATAGTATCCAGTCTGGTAGCGCTTTTGCCTGTTTCCCCTTCAGGCCGGCGTTGCCCGTCGGGCGGGCTAGTGACCCTAGCCCGCCCGCGCTTCCTGGACACCGCCTAATTCGAACTCAAAAATGGAGACCCGATGCCCAATATGATTAGCAATGAATGGTTCAGCGTCGTGTCCGGTGGGTTCGATCTCGGCATCGCCGGCATCTATGAGTGGCGAATCCCCGGAATTGGTATCTACGTCGGAAAGGCGGCTATGCTATCCAAGCGCATACGCGCTTACCCGAACAACATCCGCCGTATGGGACAAGGCCTTCCGTGGCATGGCAATCCCAACAAGAGCTATCGCCTTATTCACAAAGCGTTGTTTCAAGCGCGTGCGGGGCGTTTGCCCGTTGAAGTGCGTGTCCTCGAGAATTGCGCATTGGTTGATCGGGCGGTTCGAGAGCATTATTGGATACAACGGCGCGCACAAGAAGCGGCCCAAGGTGGTCCGGCACTCCTAAACAGCGGCTACTGGGACAACAGCCGCTCCCTGATCATCCACTAGGCTGACCCTCCACCGACAGGCCACCGACAGGGTTAGCGGAACAAAACGAG
>NZ_JAYRYM010000049.1:0-19051 GCF_041917035.1 Devosia sp.
AGGTCGGCGATTTCGCGTGGCACGGTGGCCGAGAACAGCAGGGTGCGCCGGGTCGCGGGCGCGGACTGCAGGATGAACTCGAGGTCCTCGCGGAAGCCGAGGTCGAGCATCTCGTCGGCCTCGTCCAGCACAACGGCCCGGACCTGCCCGAGACCGAGTGCACCCTTTGTGATGTGATCGCGTAGCCGCCCGGGCGTGCCGACGACGATGTGAGCGCCTCGCTCCAGCGCCCGGCGCTCGGCGCGGATGTCCATACCGCCTACGCCGGCCGCGATCTGCGCGCCGGTGCCGGCGTAAAGCCACTGCAGTTCGCGTTGCACCTGCAGCGCCAGTTCCCGGGTCGGCGCGATGAGCAGTGCGAGCGGGGTCGAGGCGGGACCCAGCCTGAGGTCCGTCCCGAGCAGCGTCGACGCCAGGGCCATGCCGAACGCGACGGTCTTGCCCGAGCCGGTCTGCGCCGAAACCAGCAGGTCCCGATCTGCTGCCTCGGGCGCCAGAACGCCGAGCTGCACGGGAGTCAGCGTGTCATAGCCGCGCTCCACGAGGGCGGCGGCAAGTGCGGGGTGGATCGTCTCCGGCAGGGCCACGGGCGGCATCTTTGCTGTTGCACGATGAGTACCACACCCACCGGTGTCATTCCCGCGAAAGCGAGAACCTCTGTTTTCTTGCCTAAGGCACCATCGCAAACGGAGGTCCCCGCTTTCGCGGGGATGTCACCGTGGAGTTGGAAACACCTGAGCATAGAAAAAACAAGAGGGCCGCCCGGAGGCAGCCCTCGGAATTCGTATCAGGCGGCTGAGATCAGCCGACGATCTCGTCGTCGGAGAAGAAGAACCTGATTTCGATGGCAGCGTTTTCCGGGCTGTCCGAGCCGTGCACCGAGTTCTCGCCCATGTTGAGTGCGAACTCCTTGCGGATGGTGCCCTCAGCGGCGTTGGCCGGGTTGGTGGCGCCCATGATCTCGCGATTCTTGAGCACGGCGTTCTCGCCCTCGAGCACCTGCACCACGACAGGGGACGCGATCATCTGCTCAACGAGTTCACCGAAGAACGGGCGCGCCTTGTGCACGGCATAGAACCCTTCGGCCTGAGCGCGGGTCATGTGAATCTTCTTCATGGCGACCGGCTTGAGGCCGGCTTCCTCGAACTTGGTGAGGATCTTGCCGATGAGGTTACGCCGAACCGCATCCGGCTTGATGATGGAGAAGGTGCGCTCGATGGCCATGTACGTGGTCCTTGGGCTGGGTCGATCTTGGTGGCGCCTTGTATCCAAGGGATTCGACGGGCGCAAGACGGGCATGCCGGCACTCCGGGAGGGGAGGAGGTGCCGAGCTCGCGGCGCGGGCGGCCTGAGCGCCGCCACTCTCGAAGGTTGCATTAAGGCCTGCCAGTCCGTAAGTGCGGGGCGCCATGCTGACGATCACCAACCTCACCTATCGCATCCAGGGCCGCCCCCTCTTCGAGGAGGCCTCCCTGGTGTTGCCGGATGGGTCCAAGACCGGGTTCGTCGGCAAGAACGGCACGGGCAAGACGACCCTGTTCCACCTCATCCAGGGGCACCTGGCGCCCGAGGGCGGCACCATCGAGGTCAACCGCAAGGCGCGCATCGGCGCGGTGGCCCAGGAGGCGCCGGCGGGGGGCATCAGCGTTCTTGACGTGGTGCTCTCAGCGGACAAAGAGCGTACGGCGCTGCTCGCCGAGGCCGAGACCGCCACCGACCCGCACCGCATCGGCGACATCCACACCCGCCTCGCCGAGATCGATGCCCACACGGCCGAAGCGCGCGCCTCGACCATCCTCAAGGGCCTCGGCTTCGAGAAGGACCGGCAACTGGCTCCGACGTCCGAGCTCTCCGGCGGCTGGCGCATGCGTGTCGCGCTTGCCGCGGTGCTGTTCAGCCAGCCCGACCTGCTGCTGCTCGATGAGCCGACCAACTATCTCGACCTCGAGGGCACGCTGTGGCTGGAGCGCTATCTCCAGACCTATCCCTACACGGTGTTCATGATCAGCCACGACAGGGACCTCCTGAACAAGGCTGTCACCTCGATCGCGCATCTCGAACACAGGAAGCTCACCTTCTACAAAGGCGCCTACGACACCTTCGAAGAGACGCGCCGGATGCAGATGGAGCTCAACAACAAGGCGCGCGAGAAGACCCTCGACCAGATCGCGCACCTGCAGAAGTTCGTCGATCGTTTCAAGGCCAAGGCCAGCAAGGCAGCGCAGGCGCAGGCGCGCGTCAAGATGATCGCCAGGCTCAAGCCCCCGGCGGCGATGTTCGATGAGACGTCCCTGCCCTTCACCTTTCCCAACCCCAAGAAGGTGCCGGCCTCGCCGATGATCACCTTCGACAACGTCTCGGTGGGCTATGGCGACAAGGTCATCCTGAGGCACATCACCAACCGGATTGACCCAGACGATCGCATCGCGCTGATCGGCGTCAACGGCAACGGAAAGTCGACCTTCGCCAAGCTGCTGTCCGGCGACCTGAAGCCGATGGGCGGCGAGATGCGCAAGGGCAAGGGGCTCGAGATCGCCTACTTCGCCCAGCACCAGTTGGACAAGCTCAGGCCCGAGCAGACGCCGTTCGAGCACGTCGTCGAGCTGATGCCCTATGACAGCGAGGCCAAGCGCCGGTCGCGCGTGGCGCAGATGGGCCTCACCACCTCGCGCATGGACACCAAGGTGAAGAACCTCTCGGGCGGCGAGCGGGCTCGGCTCCTGCTCGGCCTCATCACCTTCGGCGGCCCGGGCATGCTGATCCTCGACGAGCCGACGAACCACCTCGATATCGACAGCCGCGACGCCCTGGTTGCCGCCCTCAACGACTACCAGGGGGCGGTGCTGATCATCAGTCACGATCGCCACCTGATCGATGCGACGGTCGACAAGCTCTGGATCGCACAGAACGGCACGATCGAGGAGTTCGACGCCGACCTCGACACTTACCAGCGCCAGATCACCTCGAGTTCGAACGGCAAGACCCAGGGAAAGACCTCTCCACCGGTTACCGTGGTCGACGATCGGAAGGCCGCGCGGCAGGATGCTGCGGCACGGCGCGCCGAAATTGCACCGCTGCGCAAGTCGATCAAGGAACTCGAGGCAAAGCTCGCGCGCCTGCGCACCGAACTCGCCCGGGTCGAAACCTTCCTTGCCGACCCAAAGACCTACGACGGTGCCCCGGAGCGGGTTGTCTTGCTCGGAAAGGACAAGGCACGGTTCGAAGGCGAGATCGCTCGCGCGGAGGAGACCTGGCTGATGCAGAGCGAGGCACTGGAAGCGGCCGAGAGGGCACAGGCATGAAGCAGTTGTCCGCGTCGGAGATCATTCGTCTGCTCGCGCTCGAGCCACATGTCGAAGGCGGTTTCTATCGACAGACCTTCGCGGATACCCCGGATGCTTTCGGCCGGCCGATTTCGACATTGATCTACTACCTGCTGACCGATGGTCAGGCAGGCGCCTGGCACAAGGTGGATTCGGCCGAGGTATGGCACTTCTACGGCGGCGCGCCGATGCTCATGCGCACCTCACGCGACGGCAAGACAGTAGTCGAGCACGTTCTCGGAGTGGACCTCGCGGCAGGAGCACGGCCGCAACTGGTGATCCCGGCCAGCGCCTGGCAGCGGGCCAAGACGATGGGGGAATGGTCGCTGGTCGGATGCACCGTCGCGCCGGGGTTCCAGTTCTCGAAGTTCGTTCAGGCCGAGCCGGGCTGGGAACCCGGCTGACCGCAGCACCCCGGTCGCCGATCCTGCGTCGTAACTAGGCCTTCTTCACCCAGCGGCCGGACTCCTGCTGCCAGTAGGTGACATCGTTGCCGTTGCGCAGAGCCCGCCACGCGGCGCGTGCCTCGGTTACCGCCTCCGGATCGTGGCCGGAGAACACGAAAACGATGCGCTGATAGCCTTCGCCCGATTGCGGCACGGCGCGATCGACGAAGAAGCGGACCTGGGCTGCGTTGGGATTGTGCGGCCGCGTGGTGATCAGCACGGGCTGCAACGCGTCGGCATCGCCGCCAGCGCGCGCATGGGGAAGAAACGCGTCGTCGCGATATGTCCACAGCAGGGCGTCGATCGACTCCGCCCGCTCCTCGCTGCCCGTCTCGACCACCACCTTCCATCCCCGCTCGAGGCTCTTTTCGACGAGCACAGGCAACACCCGTTCGAGCGGCTGACCTTCGAGGTGATAGAAGAGAATCTCGGTCATCTCGCCTCGTAGTGATCCCGAACCAGGCGGTCGAGCAGGGCGACGCCGAAGCCGGAGCTCCAGCTGGCATTGGTTTCGGTCTGCGGGGAGGCGAGCGCTACGCCGGCAATGTCGAGATGGGCCCAGGGGACGTCGTTGACGAAACGGGCCAGGAACTGGGCCGCAGTGATCGAGCCGGCCGGCCGGCCACCCGAGTTCTTGATGTCGGCGAAGCGGCTCTCGATCAGCTTGTCATAGGCGGCGCCCATCGGCATCCGCCACAGCTTCTCTCCGCTTTCGAGGCCGGCGGCAATCAGGCGGGCCGCCAGTTCGTCGTTGTTCGAGAACAGACCCGCATGATCGCTGCCGAGTGCCACGCCGATGGCGCCGGTCAGCGTGGCGAGGTCGATCATGGCTTGCGGCCTGAAGCGGTGCTGCGTGTACCAGAGCGCGTCGGCGAGGACGAGCCGCCCCTCGGCATCGGTGTTGACGATCTCGATCGTGGTACCGCTCATCGCCGTGAGGATGTCGCCCGGCCGCATCGCCGTTCCGGACGGCATGTTCTCCACCAACCCGATGACGCCCACGACATCGACGGACGCCTTCCGCGTGGCAAGCGCCAGCATCAGGCCGGTCACCGCCGCGGCGCCCCCCATGTCGCCCTTCATGTCCTCCATGCCGGCGCCCGGCTTGATGGAGATGCCACCCGAGTCGAAGACCACCCCCTTGCCGACAACGGCCAGCGGCGCACCATCTCCCTTGCCGCCCCGCCAGCGCATGATGACGAGCCGGGGAGGCCGCGCAGAACCCTGCGCGACGCCAAGCAGTGCGTTCATGCCGAGCGCCGCCAGGGCCGGCTGATCGAGGACTTCGACTTCGACACCCAGTTCTGCGAGCCTTGCAGCCTCGGCAGTGAACTCCAGGGTACCCAGGTCGTTGGGTGGCCGGTGGACCAGGTCGCGAGCCAACAGCGTGCCGCTCACCGTCGCCATGCGGTCAGCAATCGCGCGGTCGACCGCGGCCTTGCCCGCCACATGCAGGGTTACGGTCAGGCCGCCCTCGCCGTTGTCGTCCTTCTTCGGCGTCCTGTAGCGGTCATAGCGATAGTGACGGAGGCGCATCCCACCCGCCAGAGCAGCCACGCGTTCGGGGGTGGCGGCTTCATCGTCGAGCAGGACCGCGACCCTGTCTGCCTTCAGACCTGCAAGCTTGGAAACCAGTGAGCCACCGCGGTCGGCCCAGCCGGACAGGCTATCCCCCTGACCCGGCTTTCCCGTGCCGAGCACCAGCAGGCGATCGGCATCGAGGCCGGCCGGAACCAGGATGCCGACGGCCTGCCCCTGTCGGCCACGGAACCTTGCCGCGGCGGCAACCCGGGCCCAGTCGAGCCCCGTTGCCTGCCAGGCGGCCGCGGCTGCCCCGGCGGGAACAGCGTCCTCGGCGACGTAGAGCACCAGGATACCCGTCGCCTTGAGGGCCAGGCTGGCGGTCTTGAGATGAAACTCGTGCGGCATGAGTGACCTTACGCGGGCGCGGCGGTGGCAGGGACGTCGACTGATAGCGTTCTGGCCTGTCGCGTCAATCCCGCAACACCTCGCCGGCGAACCACCTTTCGGCACCATTCTGCACCGGGTTCGGCTTGCCAAGGCAAAGCGCGGATGGGCAGAATCCGGCGCATCGTCTCCGCCCGCCGGGGCGATGCGACGTGCACACCGGATCTCAGATGAATCGGCTAAGCAATTATCTTGCGAGACTTTTTGCCGCCGAGGCCGCCGCAATCTTCGGGGTCGGACTCTCGATACTCTTTCTCGTGCAGACGCTGCGCCTGGCCGATGTCGCGTCGGTCCGCGGACAAGGATTTCTGCCCCTAATCGGTCAGATCCTGCTCAACATGCCTCCGCTGGGAATGACGTTCTTCTACATCTGCGTCGCGATTGGGCTGGGGCGGGCGCTGCGCGCGCTGCAGGCCTCCCGCGAACTGCACATCCTGCACGTCACCCAACGTCTCTCCGCGCTGTCCGGCGGCATAGCGATCTATATCGGGGGCGCCGCGGCAGCGATCCTCATCGTCGCCCATCTCGTCGAGCCGTACACCACCCAACAATACAACCTCGCCCGGGCACAGGTGGCGGCCGATCTGGTCGGCAGGTCGCTGGTCCCCAATCGCTTCGCCGAGATCATGGACGGCGTCACGATCACCGTCGGCGGCCGACGGAGCAATGGCGAGGTCACCTCCTTCTTCGCGGACGACCGGCGTGCGTCGCCGCGGCGCACCTATATCGCTACCTCGGCCCTGCTCATCCGCGATGATCGCGGCTATGTGATGCGCCTGCGCGACGGCGCCATCCAGTATCGCTCGGACGATGGCGGCTTTTCCGAGATCACCTTCGCCAGCTACGACCTGGCGATCGACCGACTCACCGCAGAAACGGATAGCGGCGAAGAGCGCGGCGACAGGACCAGCATCGCCCTAGTCGCCGCCGCCCTTGCCACCGGCGATTGGCCCGAGAGCCTTGTCGAGCAACTCAGCCGTCGCAGCACGGAGGGGATGCGGGTGGTCGTCCTATGCCTGCTGGTCTCGGCGTTGTCGGCCTTCCCGAGCGGCCGACGACGCGAGCCGCTCGTGCCGATCGAGTTCACGGTCCTCGGAGCCGCCTTCCTGGAGAGGGTGCTGGCGCAGTATGTGCGCGCCGACGGGCCGCTGTCGCCCATGACGGGTGTGATTGTCGTCGGCGCGTTCGCCGTCGTGCTGCTGACGGCGCGGCTGCGCGTCTTCGCCCCACTGCCTCCGAAGGCGTTCGGCAGATGAACCGCATCGACTGGATCATCGTGCGGCGACTGGCCGGGTCGATCGGACTGACCATCACCGTGCTCTGCGGGCTGCTGGTCCTCGTCGAAGCGTTTTCGACTTCGCGCTTCGCCACCTTGTCCCGGATCGGCGGGCCGCACGTGGCAGTGCTGGCCATAGCGGTGGCCGCGGCGCGCACGATCATCGACACGCTGCCCCTGAGCGTCCTGATTGGGGCCGTGACCGGTCTGGTCAATCTGCAGGCCAGCCGCGAGATGACGGTCATCCAGGCCTCCGGCATGTCGATCTGGCGACTCATGCGGGGGCCCGTGGCTGCGACCATCGCCGGAGCTGCCCTGGTCGCGACGGTCGGCCACGCGGCGGTGGTCCACCTCGATCGCGGCTTCAACGCCAGCAGGAGCGAAGCAGTAACGCGGGCCGGTTCATTCTGGACGGAGGAGCGCGTGGCGGGCACTCACTACATCATCGAGGCCGGCTACGTGCATCCCTCGGGCGAGACACTGGGGACGGTCAGCGTCTTCATGCTCGACCCGCCGCGACAAAGGCTCGAGGCCGAGACCGCGGAACTGCTGGATGGCGAGTGGCGATTGCCGACTGCCACCAGGTTTTTCGCAAACAGGGTTCCCGAAGACCTAACGGACTATCGGCTGCCAACGGCGAGAACCGGAGGAGATCTGCGTGCTCGGCTCGCCTCGGTCCGCGATCTGACCGTGTTCGAACTGGCGGCAAGCCTGGCCTCGCGGCTCAGCGACCCGGACATCAGGGCCCGCACCTGGACCCGCTTCGCCACACTGATCGGCATGCCGGTGACGCTGCTCGGCTCGCTGGTCGTTGCCTTCGCCTTCACCGCTGGTTATCGAAGGACGAATAAATACGGTGCAACGGTACTTTATGGTATCGTTCTGGGCTTTGTGGTGTTCGTGTTGACCGAGATGGCGGTGCGCGCAGGAGAGGCGGGAGTGATCCAGCCGGTGGTAGCGGTCCTCGGTCCGGCTGTGGTAGCGATCATGGCGGGGGCGACGGTTCTTTTGAACAAGGAAGACGGACGGACGTGACCAGACAGGGCCGCGACCGGATTGGCAGGCACAGTCTGCGTCGTCTCGGCGCAACCCTCGCGCTCGCCTTGAGCACCGCAATGTGGTGCTGCCCCCCCGCATCCGCGCAGTTCCTGCCTGACGACTTCTTTGCGCAACTGCCTGAGCCGGGTGCCGCGGCCGAAGTGGAGGCAAACACGCTCGGCTACGATGCGCGCAGCGACATCATCAGCGCCGAGGGGCGCGTGGTGATGCGCTACTCGGGCTATACCATCGCCTGCGACCAGTTGCGCTACGAACAGGGCTCCGGGGCGCTGATCTGCTCTGGCAATGTCGAGATCACCGACGCGAGCGGTACGCAGTACCGCGCCGACAGCATCGAGGTGACCGACGGGATGAAGGAGGCCTTCATCCGCTCGCTCACCTTGACCACCAGCGACGGGTCGCGGATCACGGCACGCGACGCCAGGTTCTCTGAAGAGCTGAGGACGATCCTGCTTGATGCCAGTTATTCGCCCTGCGGCGAGTGCATCGACAGCAAGGGCAATCGGATCGGGTGGAAGGTCAAGGCCGCCAAGCTCGTGCAGGACGACTCGACGAAACTGATCTACTTCGAGCAACCCAGCCTCGAGATTCTCGGCCTGCCGGTTGCCTGGCTGCCCTGGTTCTGGATGCCGGACCCGACGATTCCGCGCTCGAACGGCTTCCTGTTGCCCAGCGTCGACTACAAGGCAGAGCTCGGCGGTCGCCTGCGTGTTCCGTACTTCATGGCGCTGGGCGAGAACACCGACCTGATGTTGGCGCCGCAGCTGATGACGCGGCAGGGCCTGCTGATGGCGGCCGAATGGCAGCAACGCTTCGACAGCGGCAGCTTCTCGGTGGAAGCGTCGGGCCTCTACCAGCTCGACCCAGGGGCTTTCGCCGGCACCGTCGGTGACCGGGACTGGCGTGGCGCGATACAGACATCCGGCCGGTTCGTGCTGCCGGCCGACTGGTCCGCCGGCTGGAGCTACACGACCTTCACCGATGCCGCGTACCTGGGGGACTACGACTTCGACAAGTCGGGCAAGGTGATCAACGAGCTCTTCGCGACCCACCTGAGCGACGACTATTTCGTGGACATCCGGATGCAGGAGTACCTGCTGCTGGGTGATACCGTCACGTCCGCCGACCAGAACAAGCAGGCCCTCGCTCTGCCAAACGCACGCGGCGACGGCTACTTCGATCTGGGCGAGAATGGTCAGGTGCACCTGTCGGGCAATCTGCTCGGAGTTGCCCGCGATGCGGATTCGACCGCGACCTACGGGGCTGTGCCCTATGTCTTCGGCTACGAGGGCGACAAGGTGCACGCGACCGGCGAAGCAAGCTGGCAGAACCCCTATGTCGGCCTCGGCGGAGTGGTGATTACGCCGTTTGTCGGCCTCAGGGCGGACGTCGCAAGCTATGATGACGGATTGTTCGCAACGCTCGGCGAACCGCCCGATGCGTTGTTGTTCACGGCAACGCCACTGGCGGCTGTCGATGTGCGCTGGCCGCTGATCTCGGTTGGAGGCAGCGATACCCATCTGTTCGAGCCCATCGCGCAGTTGGTTTATCGCGGGAGCGACGAGAGCCAGCCGGGCATCACCAACGACAATGCCCATAGCTTCGTGCTCGACGATACCAACCTGTTCTCGGGTAACCGCTTCTCGGGGAGCGACAGGCAGGAGACCGGGCTGAGGGCCAATCTCGGCGCGCGTTACCTCGCCAATTTCTCGGGTGGCAGCTGGCTCGAACTCGTCGCCGGCCAGTCGTTTCACCTCGCCGGCGTGAACGGCATGGGCGTGGCCGACGAGGTCAATACGGGGGTCAGCAGCGGACTTGGCGACGTTGCATCCTACGTGGTCCTCGGGGCCCGCGGTTCGCCATTCGCCGGCGCCACCCTCGGAGCGGAACTGCAGTACGATCCGAACGCCGGCCGCGTACCCCGCGCCGGCCTCGGTGCGGACCTCGCGCGGGATGGCTACTCGGTCGGCGCGGACTACGTCTATCTGGCGGCCGACGCGGCCACCGGGGTGACCGCAGACCAGCACGAAGTTACCGTTCGGGCGGGGGCGCCACTGCCGATCGACTACTGGCGCGTCAGCGGCAGCGTGTCGTGGGATATCGCCGCCAACGAGTGGCTCGAGGCGACCGGGCAGCTGCTCTACGACGACGGGTATTTCCTCGTCGGCGGGTTTGCCACGGCGACAGGGACCACGCACGCCAATCCGGACAGCCTGGCGTTTGGCGCGACCTTCAAGCTCAAGGGGCCCGGCACGGAGATCGGCTTCTGAAGAATCCGATTTTGGCCGCAATCTTCCAACAATGAGGGGGGTGCGCCGGCTGTCCGGCCGCCTGCGAACCTGATGGTGACGACAATGAACCGCCTGATCGCCGCGATGCTTTTCGGCAGCACGATGCTCCTGGGATCCCTTGCGCCCGCGCTTGCGGCGACTGCGGTCACGGTGAACGGAGTGGCGATCAGCGATCTCGACGTGTCTCAGCGCGTGCAGCTGATGAAGCTCGAGGGTGGTGGCAACACCAAGGCCGCGATCAACAGCCTGATCGACGAGCAATTGCAGCTGCAGGAGGCGACGCGCCTCGGTATCCAGGTCACCGAGCAGCAGGTCGACGATGCCTTCCAGCAGGTGGCACGTAACGTCAAGATGAGCACCAGCAAGCTCAACGAGCTGCTGCGGGCCAATGGCGTCAGCGATGCCACGATGAAGTCGCGCCTGAGGGCCGCCCTCGCCTGGCAGAAGGTGGGTGAAGTGGCGATCCGCGGACGCGTGCAGCTTTCGGACCTGGAGCTTGATCAGCAGGCCGCTGCAGCGCTCGATTCCGACATGAGCTACGACTACATCCTCAAAGAAGTCCTGTTCATCACCACCGACAAGGGATCGGCCGCGAGCCGCACGGCACAGGCCAACCAGTACCGCAAGAGCTTTTCGGGCTGCGACACAGCGGTGCAGCTGTCACTGTCATACACCGATGCGGCGGTACGCGAGATGGGGCGGCGTCACGCTACGCAGCTGCCAGAGGCTCTGGCCAAGGAACTGGCGGCTCTCAATATCGGCGGCATCACCAAACCGCGCGTCACGGAGTCGGGTGTGTCGATGCTTGCCGTCTGTTCCAAGACGTCGGCGCGTGACACTACTTTCGTCAAGAACAAGCTGCGCAGCCAGCAGGGCAACGAAGCCATGAAGGCTGAAAGCGAGAAGTACCTGGCCGAACTGCGGTCGAAGGCCAAGATCGTCCGCAACTGACGGCACGGCGTCGCCTCGTTACTCCGCGTTCACGCGCCCGGCCTATGATGCCGGGCGTTCGTTTTCAGGTGCGGAGTCCTTCATGGCCGAGATCAGTGCGCTGCCGCTCGCGATCAGCATGGGTGAGCCCGCCGGCATCGGGCCGGACCTGATCCTGCAACTGTATTCGGCACGCGCTGAGCTGCAGTTGCCGCCCTTCATCGTGTTCGGACACCTGGGTTTTCTCGAGAGCAGGGCAAGACGGCTGGGGCTCGCGATTACCTGCGCCGCAAGCACGCCGGAGGCGGCGGCCACGACATTCGCAACCGCCCTGCCGGTCTTTCACCTCGAAGGGCTGGTGCCTGACAAGCCGGGAGACCCGTCGCCGCTGTCAGGCAAGCTCGTGATCGAGGCCATTGCTACCGCCGTCGATGCGACTCTCACCGGCAAATGCAGGGGTCTGGTCACCGCTCCCATCCACAAGCAGTCGCTCTATGTCGCCGGTTTTCGCTATCCAGGTCATACCGAGTACCTGGCGGCCTTGTGCACCAAGAACGGCGTCACTCCGACACCGGTCATGATGCTTGCGCACGAGGGCTTGCGGGTCGTTCCGGCGACCATTCATGTGCCGATCAGTGCCGTCCCGGGCCTGCTGACCCAGGACCTGCTGGTCGAGACCGGACGCATCCTGTACCAGAGCCTCAGGACCCGCTTCGGCATCGATGCACCGCGCATCGCGTTGGCGGGTCTCAACCCCCATGCCGGTGAAGGCGGAGCGATCGGCAAGGAAGACGAGACCATCGTCGCCCCGGCGGTGTCCCGCCTTCGCTTCGAGGGCGTCGAGGTGGATGGTCCCATCCCGGCCGACACGCTGTTCTATCTGCCCCACTGGCGGAAGTATGACGGCGTCGTCGCCATGTATCACGACCAGGCGCTGATCCCGATCAAGACAGTGGCGTTCGAAGAGGCCGTCAATGTCACGCTGGGACTTCCTTTCGTGCGCACCTCGCCGGACCACGGCACGGCGTTCGACCTGGCCGGCACCGGTGCGGCGTCGCCGAAGAGCTTCATCGCGGCAATTCGTCTGACCGATCGGTTGACGCGCGGCGAGGCGCCACCCGCACCCCCCTGAGCGCTACCGGGCCTCCAGCCAGGCGAGCATTTCGGCAATCTCCTTCTCCTGAGCCGCGATGATCGCCTCGGCAAGGGCGCGCGCCCAGGGGTCGTCCCCGTGAGCGAGTTCGGCCTTGGCCATGTCGATGGCGCCGCGATGATGCGGGATCATCGAACAGACGAAAGCGACATCGATGTCTTCGGCGGTGCCGCCGGCCATCATGTCCCGGTTCATCGCGCTCATGCCGTCCATCAGGTCGAGATGGGCCGCATCGCCTCCCATCGTCATGCCCGTGTCGTCACCGCCCATTGTATGTCCCGCATGCGGGTCGGCGGCGAGGCAAACGTCCGGCAGGGCAATGTCCTGCTGGGCCGCGGATGGGAGAACGAGCGCGCCGCAGCTCAGCGCGATGACCGCGAGGACGAGTGGTGTTCGATTCATGCAAGTGTCCTTTTCGTCGACAGAGCCGGGGCGACCCGACGTCGGAAATGCTCTGCACCTTCCCATCGTTGTAAGGTCAAGCGCCCATTTGCCGCGACGCGCAAATCCGCTATGCGCTAGCCATGCAGATCGACAACCTACCGCCGCTGCGCGACGTCATCGCGCGCCACGATCTTCGGGCCAGGAAGGAACTCGGGCAGAACTTCCTGCTCGACCTGAACCTGACCGCAAGAGTGGCGCGGGTGGCCTCGCCGCTCGCCGGGTACACGGTGATCGAGGTCGGGCCCGGCCCGGGCGGCCTGACCCGAGCGCTCCTCGCCGAGGGCGCGGATCGGGTCATTGCCATCGAACGGGACGAACGTGCTCTCCCGGCGCTGGCCGAGATTGCCGCGGCCTATCCCGACCGACTTGAGGTTATTGCCGGGGACGCGCTCGATATCGACTACGCGGAGCTGGCCAAGGGGCCGGTGAAGCTCGTCGCCAACCTCCCCTACAATATCGGCACCGAACTCCTGACCCGATGGCTGACGATCGAGCCGTGGCCGCCCTTCTTCGAGAGCCTGACGCTGATGTTCCAGCGGGAAGTCGCGGAACGCATCGTCGCCCGTCCGGGGAGCGAAGCCTACGGGCGTCTCGGGGTGCTGTGCGGCTGGCGCACCGAAGCGCATATCGCCTTCAATATCGGGCGGGAGGCGTTCACGCCGCCGCCGAAAGTGACCTCCAGCGTCGTCCACCTCAAGCCGCGCACGACTACGGACAGCGTCTCGGTTCGCGATCTCGAAGCGGTGACGCGTGCCGCGTTCGGGCAGCGCCGCAAGATGGTACGGCAGAGCCTCAAGTCTCTTGGGGTGCCGATCGAGCCGCTGCTCGCCACTGCCGGGCTGAAAGGCAGCGAGCGGGCGGAGACGCTGTCCGTCGCGACCTTCCTGGCCCTGGCCCGGGCCCGGCGCTGATGGGCGGCGCCTTCGCTATCCTGGTCTCAGTGCTGGCCTTCCTGCTGCCGCTCGGGCTGCCGCTACTGACGTCCCGTTGGCGAAGCTACCTCATCGCCGTCGCGCTCGCGACGGGCTTCTTCGCCTGGCTGACCGTCGACCTCGCGCAACCGGGGGGAACTCTGTCGTTCATCGGGCCGTTCCTGGGCGGCATGATGCTGTTCGGGTTCGCGGCCGGTGCCATCGCCCGCTTCGTCATGCTTGTAGGCCGGCGCTAGCTGTCGCACGGCGCAGACCAAGTCTAGCCGCTTGGCGTCAGCCTCGAATAGCTGCCATCGCCGTTCATCTGAATCTCGGCGACCGAAACGGTGCGCTTGAGGATTGCAGCGGCCTTGGCGAGCAACGCCGTTTTGACGTCCGACGGCGACATGCCGTCGTCGGTGTCGGCCCAGACCTTCAATGTCAGGTCGTGGTCGAAGGTTTCCTTCGACCGTATCTCGCGCAGCATCACCTTGACCTGCGCCAGCGTCCGTCCCGGCAGGACAGGATGCCGATGCATGTTGTTGATACTGCATGCCTTGATTTCAAATGGCATGTTGTCGTCCCCCGCGTCGTCAGGCTCGGCCTGATTCCGGGCTGCATGAAATGGCCGCGGCGAGAAGATTCACAACTAGCTTGCGTTATCCACAGCGAGCCGCAACTAACCCTAATCAAATGCCTTAACAATACTTGCGATCCGCCATTCGGGGCACCGCCCCTTATGGCCGATAACACTGCTATAGCGAGTCGATCTGGTCCTGCAAGTCCTTGACGAACTTGTCCAATTGCAGGAATCGGGAACGAGCGAGTCGTGCCGCGGCGAGAATGGTGCGGACGCGGCTGGTGGAATCCTCAAGGTCTTCGTTGACCAGCACGTAGTCGTACTCGTCGTAGTGGTTCATCTCGAGTCGGGCATTGCGGAGGCGGGTATCGATGGTGCCCTGGCTGTCCTGCGCCCGGCGCTCGAGCCGCTTGCGCAGTTCCTTGATCGAGGGCGGCAGGATGAAGATGGTCACCATGTCCGCCCGGCACCTCTCGTAGAGTTGCAGAGTCCCCTGGAAGTCGATATCGAACAGGATATCGCGCCCAGCTGCCAGTCGCTCCTCGACCCGCGACCGTGGCGTCCCATAGTAGTTCCCGTGGACCTCGGCACTCTCCAGCAACTCGCCGTCGGCACGCATGCGCCTGAAGGTCTCGACGTCGATGAAGTGGTAGTGCTTGCCGTCGATCTCGTCGGTGCGGCGGGCCCGTGTGGTGACTGAAACCGAAAGCGCGATGTTGGGATCGTCCTCGAACAGGGCTCGCGAAATCGACGATTTGCCGGCCCCCGAGGGGGAGGCGAGCACGAGCATGACGCCCCTACGCTGGAATTCCATGGTCACTCGATGTTCTGGATCTGCTCGCGCAGTTGGTCGATCACCGCCTTGAGGTCCAGGCCGATGGCGGTGAGCGCCACGTCGCTGGACTTCGAGCACAGGGTATTCGCCTCGCGGTTAAATTCCTGTGACAGGAAATCGAGCTTGCGGCCGACCGGGCCACCACCCGCTACCAATTGCCGGGCCGCCGCCACATGGGCCACCAGACGATCGAGTTCCTCGCGGATATCGGACTTTGTCGCCAGCAGCACCGCTTCCTGCGCCAGGCGCTCCTCGGACATCCCGGTGCCGGCCTCGACCAGTTCTGCGACCTGTTGCCTCAGCCGGGCCAGGACCGCCTGTCGGCTCCGGGCGGGATGGCGCTCGGCTGCCTCTGCCAAGCTGGCGATCTCGTCGATCCGCTCCACGAGCACAGCTGCGATCCGCGCGCCCTCTTCGGCCCGGGCGATCACCAAAGCCTCGACGGCGCGGTCGACGCCGGCGAGGATGGCCGCGTTCAGCGCCTCCTCCTCGTCTGCGGAGAGCCGGGTTTCGTGCTGCTCGACTACCCCCTTGAGGCCGAGTATTCCATCGAGGCCCGGCCGGGTCGCGTCCACCTTGCCATCGAGCCAGCGAAGGCCTTCCAGCACCGCCTCCAGCGCCTGGTGGTTGACGACGACCCGCCCCGCCGCACCTTCCCGTTCGACGCTCGCGGAGACGGTCAGGGAACCACGTGTCAGCCTGGTTGCGATCCGGCGCCGAATTTCCCCTTCAAGAGGATCCAGGCCGGGCGCCAGCCGCATCCGCATGTCGAGGCCACGGCCGTTGACGGACTTGATCTCGACCACAAAGGCGATGCCGGGGAGGCTTCCCGAGGCCCGGCCATAGCCGGTCATGCTCGCCAGCACGGCCATCACTGTGGCTCGACTGTCTCGCCGGCGTCCTTGGCGGCTTCGGCCTCGAGCGCCTCCTTGGCAGCCTCGGCCTCGGCCTCGGCAGCTGCCTTGCGATATGCCGAGACGTTCTTGCGGTGCTGCGCGTAGGTCTCGGCAAACAGGTGTCCGTCGGCGGGGTTGGCGCTCCTCGCGACGAAGTAGAGGTCCTTCGTGTCGGCCGGGTGGGCAACGGCAAGGAGCGCCTCTTCACCGGGGTTGGCGATCGGTCCCGGCGGCAATCCATCGATCTGGTAGGTGTTGTAAGCCGTCTTTTGCTTGAGCTCGGCGGAGGTCGGGCCGCGGCTCAGCACCGACTTGCCCTCGGTGACACCATAGAGCACGGTCGGATCGGTCTGTAGCCGCATGTTCTTGCGCAGGCGGTTGATGAACACGGCGGCCACCTGCGGCCGCTCAGTCTCGAGGCCCGTTTCCTTCTCGACGATCGAGGCGAGCGTCACAAGGTCGGCGGGAGACTTGATGACATCATCGATGCGCGTATCGCGTCCTTGCCAGACCACATCGAGCTTCGCCTTCATCTCGGCCTGCATCTTGTCGAGCAGCGACTGACGCGTATCACCCGGGAAGAAGTCGTAGCGAATGGCCAGCAGCGAGCCCTCAGGCGGCAATGCCACTGGATCGCCCGTGAGGTTGGGATTCTGCTGATTGAGGCGCTCCGCCACCTGGAACGACGTGTCACCGGGAATGACATTGACGAAGAAGTCGAGCGGCTTGCCTTCGGTGATCTCTGCCAGGATGTCCGCCATCGAGGCGTTGGCCTTGAGCATGAACACACCGGCCTTGATGTCGTTCTCCTTCTTCAGTGCGCGCGCGCCCGCCCAGAACAGCCACTCGGAAGGCAGGATCTGATTCTGCGGAATCAGCCCCTGCTCCTCGAGGCGCCGCGCCGTGGTCATCACCGAAGACCCCTTCTCGACGGTGAAGCTGGTGTCGGCAGTGACGGCGCCCGCCTGGTAGAACTGATTGGCGCCGTAGAGGAAGAGGCCGACCAGGGCCAGCATGCCCAGCACGACCAGCATCAGCAGACCGTTGATCACGTCGACAAAGCCGCCGCGCCGCCGCCGTCGGCTCTTCTTGTCGCTGCGCTCGTTCGCCATCGGTCGAATTCCCCTTCGGACGGGCTTTGGGCCTCCGTGCAGGACGGGCGGCCAAGTACGCGGCCAAGTGCGCGGCCGGAGCGCGCCCCTAGCTGACCCTGCGGAAGATCAGCGACGCATTGGTGCCGCCGAAGCCGAAAGAATTGGAGAGCGCCACGTTGATCTCCTTCTTCCTCGGCGTGTGCGGCACGAGGTCGATCGGCGTTTCGACCGAAGGGTTGTCGAGATTCAAGGTCGGCGGGGCGATGTTGTCGCGCATCGCCAGCAGGCAGAAGATGGCCTCGACGGCACCCGCGGCGCCGAGCAGATGACCAATGGCCGATTTCGTGGACGACATGGCCGCCCGCGGGGCTGCATCGCCGAGCAGGCGCGTCACCGCACCCAGTTCGATCTCATCGCCAAGCGGCGTCGACGTGCCGTGGGCGTTGATGTAGTCGATGTCGGCCGCGGAGATCCCGGCCCGCTTGACCGATGCCAGCATGGCCCGGTAGCCGCCGTCGCCGTCCTCGGACGGGGCGGTGATGTGGTGTGCGTCACCCGACAACCCGTAGCCGATGAGCTCACCATATATCTTCGCACCGCGAGCCTTTGCCCGTTCATAATCCTCCAGCACGACGACGCCGGCGCCCTCGCCCATGACAAAGCCGTCGCGATCCCTGTCATAGGGGCGGGATGCCATTTCCGGACGGTCGTTGAAGCCGCTCGACAGCGCCCGCATGGCCGAGAAGCCGGCCAGAGCGATGCGGTTGACACACGACTCGGCGCCGCCGGCCACCATCACATCCGCATCGCCCATGGCGATCAGCCGCCAGGAATCGCCGATCGCATGTGCACCGGTCGAGCAGGCCGTCACCACCGAGTGGTTCGGCCCCTTGAGGCCGTGCCGGATCGAGACATAGCCCGAGGCCAGATTGATCAGCCGCCCGGGAATGAAGAACGGGCTGACCCGCCGGGGACCCTTCTCGTGCAGCACGACCGAGGTTTCGTAGATGCCGCCGAGCCCGCCGATGCCGGAACCTATCAGCGTGCCGATCCGCTCCTGGTCCGCAACGGTGCGCGGCGCGACGCCGGCATCGTCGATGGCTTGTTGCGCCGCAGCCATTGCGTAGACAATGAAGGGATCAACCTTGCGCTGATCCTTCACGTCCATCCAGTCGTCACCGTTGAACTTACCCTCGGCGTAGGACCCTAGCGGCACACGGTGGGCGACCTGGCAGGCGATATCATCGACCTGGAAGTCGTCGATGCGCCTGGCTCCGTTCCTGGAAGCGAGGATGTTGGACCAGGTGGTATCGATTCCACAGCCCAAAGGGCTGACGATCCCCATCCCAGTGACGACGACGCGGCGCAATTCCATCGAAGACGAGCCGTATCGGGCCGGCGCTTAGCCGACGGCCTTCGTCAGGTAGGCGACGGCATCGCCGAACGTCTGGATCGACTCCGCGGCGTCATCGGGAATCTCGACGTTGAACTCTTCCTCGAAAGCCATGACCAGTTCGACCTGGTCGAGCGAGTCGGCGCCCAGATCATCAATGAAGCTGGCCTTATCGACGACCTTTTCCGCATCGACGTTGAGGTGTTCGACCACGATCTTGCGGACGCGATCAGCGATATCGCTCATATCTGACTTCCCTTGTTACCAGACTGCTTGTTTCGTTCGTTTTCGGCCGCAAGGTGCTGGAACCTGCCCAACTCCCCGTGAACCTGCCGCCGTTTGCGGCCGACTGTAGGCGCGGTTCAAGCCCCTCGCAAGGGTCGGCCATGCCCGAAATCAGCGGCGGACGTAACACACTTCCCTGCCCTTTGCCATATTCCGCACAGGCGGGT
>NZ_JAYRYM010000050.1:0-18811 GCF_041917035.1 Devosia sp.
TCATGACCTGGGCCCGCATCCTGCGCACCTGTGCGGGTGGAGACTTCGTCTTCTGCAGGGGACGCTTCGCCGAGACTCGACTGGCCGATCTGGCCGTCGCCCGACTACTCGGACGACGAGTATACACGATTGAGCACAGGCCCTGGGAAGGTGCGTGGCCGTTCCGCTTGTCAAAGACGATGGTCGGGTGGCTCTCCGGCCTTCTGACCCACCGTTCAATCGGCGTTTCGAGCGAGATCGTCGAAGCCGCCAGTCGCGACTTCTCGTTTCCCGCACGAAAACTCGCGCTTTGCCAGAACTGGATCGCACCCAGCTTCAAGCTACCATCCGACAGCGAAAGGGCTGCGGCGCGGGCGGCCGCAAAGGTACCCCCCGGCAGGCTCGTCGTTGGCTATCTCGGCAGACTGGCTCCCGAGAAGCGGGTCGACGCCTTGCTGCGCGCCTTCGCGGCCCTGCCCCGCGGCCTCGACGCACTTCTGCTGGTCGGAGGCGACGGATGGAAGCGCCAGTCGCTGGTCGAACTCGTGGCCGCGCTCGGGGTGACGGACAGAGTCCGCTTCACCGGCTGGACCGCCGATCCGCGGGCGTTCTTTGCCGCATGCGACCTTGTCGTCCTGCCAAGTCTCGTCGAGGGGTTTCCCCTGGCGTTGATGGAGGCCCTCGCTGCTGGTTGCCTCTGCATTGCCCACCCCATGTCCAGTACGCGCGAACTGATCGAAGACGGCTTCAACGGCATTCTGGCCGACCTGGCCGATCCAGCGCACTTTGCCGCTGTGCTGACCGCCACTCTCGAGACGGACCGGCAAAGGCGGGACGCAATGGGCGTGCGGGCGGCGGAGACGCTGGCGTCGTGCTTCTCACGCGAGAGGCGGCTGCCGGCACTGCTGTCGGCCCTCGACTGTCCAATCGGTTCCAGCGCCCTGCCACCCATGCGCCCCCGCGAACTGTCATTCGAGGTGATGTGACGATGCCTGCCGTCAGCGTCGTGATCCCGACCTATAATCGGGCATCGTTTCTTCCCGCCGCCATCCGGTCCGTTCAGGCGCAGTCGTTTTCCGACTGGGAACTCATCATCGTCGACGACGGCAGTACCGATGAGTCATCCGAGATCGTCGGGCAGTTCGCTCGCGCGGACATGCGGCTGCGGTGGCTGACAAACGGGCGCGGACGAGGTCCGGCCGGCGCGAGAAACACCGGCATTGTCGCGGCCCAGGGCGAGGCCGTCGCCTTCCTCGACAGTGACGACACCTGGGAACCGACGATCCTGGCCAAGCTCGTGGACGCGATGGCCGGGGATGCCAGGTCGGTCCTCACCGGCAGCGACATTCGCATGACGAGCACAAAGAACCCGGACCTGACGATGAAGGGCTTCGTGCTCGGTACCATGCTGCCCTGGTGGTCGAGCTATCCGCCGGCCGCCGCCGTGCTTCCATGCGATGCGATCGCCCGGGACTTCTCCGTCCTCACCCAGGCGAGCCTGGCAATCCCGTCAACAATCGCAGGGTTTCTCTGGATACACTCCTCCTCGACGATGATCCGTCGCTCGACCGCCATGGCGGCCGGGCTGTTCGACGAGCGCCTGCAGCGAACCGAGGATATCGACCTGTGGCTGAAGCTCTCCCGGCAAGGCACGTTCGTCTACATCGATGAGGTTCTCGCCACGTACGACATCGAAGGGCGCGACCTTGGCACCGGAAAGCGATACGACGGCCAGGACCGGGCCAGGAGGCACACAGCCTACAGCGAGGCGGTCTTTCACCTGTCGCTGGTCGACAGGATTGCGGCAGCCTATCCGCTCACACCGGCGCAGAAGTCGCTCGTCCGGCATCGCCGTGCAGCGCACCACAGGCGCTGCCTTCAGCTGGCCCTCGAGGCGGGAGAACTCGCCGGTCTTCGCCACGTCCCCGGCATGCTGGGCTCGACTGAAGAGCGAGCCATCCTGCTTCGCTGGCTGAAGGACCGGTCTGGTCCCCGAAAGTCCTAGCGTTACCGATGGATAGCCGGAGTGATCCGACTGCCGTGCGGGTCCGGCGATCGGTGCCGGCGCAATGGTCGACGCGACCTGCGTTACGCACGCACGCCGGGCGACCCGCCCGCCCTCACCCCAGCTCCAGTGTCGTCACACCGTAGATCTGCGACAGCGGCAGTGCGGGAGCGGGACCGAGATACATGCGGGCGGTCTCGAAGGCAGCGGTGAAGCCGAGACGGCGCACCATTTCGAGGCCGGCGGCATTGGGCTCGGGCACGTCGATGAACACCTTGTCGGTGCCGGCCGGGGTCACCAGGGTGGCGAGCAGCGCTTCGGCGATGGCAGGGGTTTCGGCAAAGAGCGGGCCGATCTTCCAGCCTTCGATGCAACGGCGAATCGTGCCGTAGCCGCGCAGCCTGCCAGCGTCGAAGAAGCCTTCGGTCTGCCGCGTCGCGGAGGGCGCGAGCCAGGCGGCGAGAAATTTCGGCCGCGGCGCCGCGACGTGGCGACTGTCGAAGGCGAGCAGTGCCGGCAGATCATCCATGGCCAGCGGCCGCACATAGGAGCGCGTCGCGACCAGCCCCCTGAGCACGCCACCCCAGCGGGCGCTCCGGTGCGCCAGCGCAAAGCCCGAGCGCGCATAGTTCTCCTGCTGATCCGGCACGCCGTCGAGCCCGATGGTCCGGCCGGCGGCACTGGCAATGCCGGCATCCCACAGCGCCTTGCCATAGCCGCGGCCGCGATGCGCGGGATGGACGATGTAGAGGCCCAGAAAGGCGAAGCGCTCGCCATACCGCACCACCGAAATCGAGCCGACCCGGACGCTGCCCAGCCAGCCCATGAGGAACCCCCGAGGGTCCTCGGCATAGAACGGCACCGCGTCGTCGAGGCCGGGATTCCAGCCCTCCTCGCGGGCCCACCCGAGCGCCGCTTCGAGATCGGCACGACTCATCGGGCGGATATCGAGCTTCATCGGGGGAGCATATGCCGGAAGACGCCGGCTTGCGAGGTGGCGAGCCGCATCGTCACGAGACCCTCGGCGAGCTTGATCGCCGCCGCAACCCCGTCGATGACGGGGACCCTGTGCCGTGCCGCAAGGTCGGCGGCGAGGTCGGCCATGCCGGCGCAGCCGAGAACGATAGCGTCGGCATTGTCGTGCAGGAGCGCCGAGGCGATCTCGTCGGAAATCGTCTCGCGCGCCGTCGAGCCGGGCCGCTCGAGTTCCAGCACCGGCACGTTGCTGGCCCGCACCTTGCCGCAGCGGCCGGCGACCCCGTAGCGCATGATGTTCTCCTGGATGACGGGGATCGAGACCGAGAGCGTCGTCACCACCGAGAAGCGCTCGGCCACCAGCATCGCATAGTGATAGGCCGCTTCCCCTATCCCCACCACCGGGATGCGCGTGCGCCTGCGGGCGGCGTAAAGACCGGTATCGTCGAAGCAGGCGATGACGATGGCATCGAACCCGTCGGCCTTGTCGATCTCCTCAAACAGGCCCGGCAGCGCCGCCTCCCCATCCTCGACGCCCTGGATCGAGGCCGGCCCCCTCGCCGGATTGCGCGCAACGATCTCGGTGCCGGCGGAGGCCGCCTCGGCCGCCGCGCGACCGATCTTCTCGGTCATCGAGGCGGTGGTGTTGGGGTTGATGACGAGGATGCGCATCAGCTGGCCCGCTTGCGGCCGATGAGCGCGATGACACCTACCGTCCCGGCGATGACCAGGAAGCTGAACAGCGTGGTCACCGTACCCAGGGCGTAGAGCACGGGCGTCGTCACGTTAGTGGTCATGGCGTAGATCTCGAGCGGCAGCGTGTTGTAGGTGCCCATGGTGAGCAGCGAGCGGGCGAACTCGTCATAGCTCAGCGAAAAGCCGAACAGCCCCACCCCGATCAGGCTCGGCGCGATCATCGGCAACAGCACGTGCCAGAAGGTCTGCCAGGGCGAAGCGCCGAGATCGCGGCCGGCCTCCTCGTAGCTGGGCGAGAAGCGGTTGAAGACCGCGAACATGATCAGGACGCCGAAGGGCAGCGTCCAGGTGAGATGCGCCCCGAAGCCGGAGCCGAACCAGGACGGCCGCATGCCCAGCTGCTGATACAGCACGCCAATGCCGAGACTGACGATGATCGAGGGGACGACGAGGCTGGCGATGGTGAGGTAGAACAGCGGCGTCGCCCCGAGAAAATGGCGGCGGAAGGCAAGCCCGGCGAGCAGCGCCACCACCACCGTCACCGCCATCACCAGCAGGCCCAGGATCAGCGAGCGCGAGAAGCTGGCGCCGAAATCGCCTACCGCCTGCTTCTCGAACAGGTTGCCGAACCAGTGCAGCGACATGCCGTTGAGCGGAAAGGTGAGGCCGCCGGAGGGACCCTGGAAGCTCAGGATGAAGATCGCCGACATCGGCCCGTAGAGGAACAGCACGAACAGGACGAAGAAGCCGGCGAGGACATAGAAACCGAGACCGCGTCTGTCTCCCATCTCTCAGAGCTCCTTGCGGATGTCGACGACGCGCAGGATCGCCCCGACAAGCAGCAGCACCAGCGCCAGCAGCACCACGGCATTGGCCGCCGCGGCCGGGTATTGCAGCAGGCTCATCTGGTTCTTCATCATCAGCGCCACTGAGGCGCTCTGGCCGCCGCTCATTACCTGGACGGTCGAATAGTCGGCCATCACCAGCGTCACCACGAAGATGGTGCCGATCGCCATGCCGGGCCGCGCCAGCGGCAGGATCACCGTCCACAGGATCTGGAACGGGCTTGCGCCGGCGTCGCGCGCCGCCTCGATCAGCGAGCGATCGATGCGCATCAGGGTGTTGAAGATCGGCGTCACCATGAACAGGGTGTAGAGATGCACCATGGCGAGCACGACCGCGAAGTCGGAATAGAGCAACCACTCGATCGGTTGCGGCACGAGGCCGAGCTGGATCAGCGTGGAGTTGACCAGCCCGTTGCGCCCCAGCACCGGAATCCAGCTGATCATGCGGATGATGTTGGAGGTGAGGAAGGGCACGGTGCAGATCAGGAACAGCACCGTCTGCATCGCCGCGGTCCTCACATGGAAGGCGAGGAAGTAGGCGATCCAGAACCCCACGAACAGCGTGATGACCCAGACGATCGCCGCGAACTTCACGGTGTTGAGATAGGTCTTCCAGGTCACCCAGCTGCCCAGCGTGTCCTCGTAGTTCAGCGTGATGAAATCCGGGTAGAGCCCGGCAAAATCGTAGTCCCAGAAGCTGACGACGAAGAGGAGGAGGATGGGGAGCAGCAGGAAGAAGCCGAGGATGACCGCGAGCGGCAATGCCTGGAGATAGGAGGCGAGGCGCGCGAGCGAGACGGGTCGGCGCCGGGGCTTGTTCGAACCCGCTACAGTGATCTGGTCTGCCACAGTCACAAGACTCTCCATATGCCCGCCCTTCTCTCTCCCCCTTGCAGGGAGGGTAGCGAAGCTTGGGCCGTCGGGCCCCCAGGGAGCTGGGGTGGGGTGCGATTCGGCCCCGAGTACCAAGGCCACCCCACCCACCCTGGCTGCGCCAGGTCGCTGCGCTCCCGGCTCCGCTACCCTCCCCGCAAGGGGGAGGGAGGGTGCCCACGTCCCGGAGCGCAGCGTGGTTGTGAGAGGCCCTTACGCCGCGATGAACTCGTTCCAGCGCTTCACCATGTAGCGGTCCTCGTCCATCACCGAGTTCCAGCAGGCGACATGGCCCATGCGCTCGAGGAAGGAGCCGCCGTCGCGCACCGCACCAGCCTTCTCCATCACTGCGCCGTCGGGTGAGAGGATATCGCCGGCGGCCGGCTTGCCCTCGATCCAGAAGCCCCACTCATCGGCGCTCATGAACTCCTTGGCGGTGTCCATGCAGGCCGAGTAGTAGCCCTGGCGGTTGAGATAGCCGCCGACCCAGCCGGAGGTGTACCAGTTGATGTACTCGTAGGCGGCATCCAGCATGGCGCCCGAGAGGTGCGCGGCAAGGCCGAGCCCGCCGCCCCAGCTGCGATAGCCTTCCTTGAGCGGCTGGTAGACACAGGGGATGCCCTTGGACCTTACCGCCGCCACGGCCGGCGACCACATCGACTGGATCACCACCTCGCCCGAGGCCATCAGGTTGACGCTCTCGTCGAAGCTCTTCCAGAAGGCGCGGAACTGGCCGGCCTGCTTGGTCTTGATCAGGAAATCGATGGTCTTGTCGATCTCCTCCTTGGTCATGTTGCCCTTGTCGGCATAGGTGATCTCGCCGGTCGCCTCCATGATCATGGCGGCGTCCATGATGCCGATCGAGGGGATGTTGAGGATCGAGGTCTTGCCCTTGAAGGCCGGATCGAGAATATCGGCCCAGGTGGTGATCTCGCGGCCGACGAGGTCGGGGCGGATGCCGAGCGTGTCGGCATTGTAGATGGTCGGCATCATGGTGAACCAGCCGGTCTCGCCGGCCGCGAAGGTCTTGGCGTCGGGAGCCTCGACATAGCCCACGGTGTGCGGCGCGGTGCCCTGCGCGATGACGCTGTCGGGCGTCAGCTTGCCGTTCTTGAACAGCGGCACGACCTTGTCATAGTACTTGAGCCGGCTGACATCCATCGGCTGGATCGGTCCGAGCGGATAGACCTTCTTCAGGATCCAGTACTCGATGTCGGCGATGTCGAAGCTGTCCGGCTGGGTGGCGGCGCGCTGCGCTGCGGCATCGGAATCGGTTGCCGTCATCTCGAGCGTGATGCCGAGATCGGCCTTGCACTTCTCGGCAATGGCGTTGAGGTTGGACACGCCCGTGCCGAACTGGCGCAGCGTGATCGGGTTCTGCGCCCAGACGGTCGGAAAGCCGCCCAGCGCACCGGTGCCGAGCGCCGTGCCGGTCAGCGCGGCGGCGCCCTTCAGAATGGCGCGGCGGGAAATCCCGGCTGCCTGGAGAGTCTGTTTCGTCCCGTTCATTGCCTAACCCCTGTTGTTGGCGTTCACGTCTCGAGACGACCCAGGACAATGGCGTCCTCGGCATCCCAATTGAGCGGCACCGCATCGCCGACCCGGACCGGCCGCGCATTGAAGCGGCGGTCATCGACGATGGCGGTGAAATCCTCGATGCCGGCACCATCGACCGAGAGCTTCACGGAAGCGCCCCGGTATTCGATGTTGGCGACCGTGCCGGTGAACCCGAGCCCCCTCCGGGCCGGTTCGCCGATGCGCACGTGATCGGTGCGCACCGCGATGTCGATCGGCTCGCCCGCGTTTGCCGCCGGGCCGGCGGCGGCGAAGCTGCCGCCATTGGGCACTTCGAGCACGGCGAGGCCGTCATTCATGCCGGCACTGCGGCCGGAAACGACGTTGTGGTCGCCCATGAAGCGGGCGACGAAGGCGGTGGCCGGCCGCTCGAAGACCTCGCGCGGTGTCGCCGCCTGCTCGATCCGACCATTGTTCATCACCACGATCAGGTCGGCGAGCGCCATCGCCTCCTCCTGGCTGTGGGTGACGTGCACGAAGGTGATGCCGAGCCGCGCCTGGAGCTTCTTCAGTTCGGCGCGCATGCGCACCTTGAGGAACGGATCGAGCGCCGAAAGCGGCTCATCGAGCAGCAAGGCCTCCGGATCGGTGATCAGGGCGCGCGCCAGCGCCACCCGCTGCTGCTGCCCGCCCGAGAGTTGGGCCGGTCGGCGGTCGGCATAGGCCTCCATCTGCATGAGCCGCAGCATGTCGAGCGACCGTGCCCGGCGCTCGGGCCTACCCACCCCCTTCATGCGCAGCGAGAACGCGACGTTGTCGACGAGATCGAGATGCGGAAACAGCGCGTAGGACTGAAACATCATGGCGGTGCCGCGCCTGGCCGGCGGCAGGTTGGTGACGACGGCGCTGCCGAGCGCGATGTCGCCATCAGAGACCGTCTCGTGCCCGGCGATCATCCTGAGCGTAGATGTCTTGCCGCAGCCGGAGGGGCCGAGCAGGCAGCAATAGGTGCCGGCGGGGATGCGGAGGCTGATCGCGTCGACCGCAACCGTCGCGCCGTAGCGCTTGGTCACCGACGCCAGATCGATCTCCGCCGCTTTGGGCATGCTGCACTCCCCATGGGTCATGACAGACAATGCATCGCCCGTGCCAGTTCCGAGCCCTCCGGCTAATCTCCTGACAAATATATCGTTTTCGCCGTTCTCGACTTGTGACGATGATGTGGGCAAACTGCGCGTCTGCCCAAGTTGTGAGCACATGTCTGCAATTCAGGCCGAAATTGTATGCAATTCCCGCAGCGAGGCGTATGCACGTTTGGCGATTACATGGCGGCCAAATCGGCGTAAGGATGCGTGCGTCATCGGGGAACGCCATGAACCTTGCCGACTACCCCTTTGCGCCGCCCGACGGCGTCGAGGACCGCGCTGCAGCCATCCGCGAACAGCTGCGCGACGCCATCATCGATCGCCGCCTCGCGCCGGGCACCAAGCTCGGTGAAGCCGAAGTGGGCGCGCTGTTCGAGGTCAGCCGCACCGTGGTCCGCTCGGCGCTGCAGATGCTCAGTTTCGAGGGGCTGGTGCGATCCGAGCGCAACCGGGGAGCCTTCGTCGCCAATCCGAGCCCGGACGAGGCCCGGCAGGTGTTCGACGCGCGGCGGCTGATCGAGCCGGCCCTCGCGGAAGCGGCGGTCGGCAGGCTTCGGCCCGCCGATATCGCCAGCTTCCGGGCCCTGCTGGAGGAGGAAACCCGGCTGATGGGCGAGCGCGGCGCCAGCATCCGTCGCGCCGAGATCCGCGCCTCCGGCGACTTCCACCTGGCGCTTGCCCGCGTCGCCGGCAACACGGTGCTCGAGCGCTTCATGGAGGAGCTGGTGGCCCGCTCCTCGCTGGTCATCGCCCTCTACGGCCGCACCGGCGCCTCGAGCTGCGGACACGCCGACCATGGCAGCATCCTGTCGGCGCTGGAACGACGGGACGCCGCGCTCGCTGCCGAGCTGCTCGTCCACCATATCGACCACATCGAATCCGACCTCGACCTCAGGCCGGCGCACGGGCTCGACCTGCGAGCGGCCCTGACACACAGCTGATCTGCCGCCCACCTCGGCCCGGCGTTCGGCCGAACCTCCGCGTAAGGCGATTGGCCGTCGAGGTGCGGTCCGGCCGCGGCAGGTCGAAGCTAGGTACCGAGGAGGCTTCCCTCCTCGGTATGACGCTTCTATTGGCCGTCCACCGAAACCAGAATCGCCGGTTCGACCGTCGAATAGCCGGACGCTTTTCCGTTTGGATTGATCGCTGTGATATACGCCGCGAAGGGGCCACTGCCCTTGGCGCCGGAGAACTTTCCGGTACCTCCAGTGAAGTTCAGCGAACAGTCGCTCGTGACAAGCGCGCCAGGCGTCGGGGCAGCGGGCTTGCAGGTCCAGTCCATGAATGCCTTGTCGCCGGCGGCATCCGTCAGCACGCAGTAGCCGCCGCCCGCCACGCCGATATCGTTGAAGCCCGGGCAGACAATGCCGATTCCGTGAAATGGTCCGCTCTTGCTCGTCGCGACCAGCGAGCCGCCGAACTCGCCGACGAAATACGAGTGGTTGTCCTCGATGGTGTAGGTCGTCCCGACCGCCAGCCAGGCAAACGTGCCCTCGTAGGCAAGCTCCGCGGCCGACGACGAAGAAGCGACGAGGGTTGCCGCCAGAAGCAGCAGGCCCGGGGCGAAAGCGCGACGCGTGGTCTTTGCACGCCCGAAGCGCGCGCGGTGCAGTCTGTTCATTTGGTTCCTCCGTGGCTGATCTCAAGGTAGCGAGGGGATGCGCCCTCCGCTCGGCCAGTTTCACGGCCCGCGCTGCAACCGCACCTCGCAAATGGGGGGTATTGCCCAACCCGCAGGTCGACGGGCTTGGAGGACAACTTCGCCGCACGGCCGATGCATAGGACAGGTTTGTCGCGGCAAATCGATCCGGTTTGTTAAGTGGCTCCGGGTAGTCTGCCGACGAGTTCTGCAGGCGGGGTACGGATGGCCGCTACCGAAGCGATACACCTGTCGGATGTGGTCGGTGCGCTGAGCTACGCACTCGACATCACCGAGGGCCAGCCGGTCGGTCACAGCCTGCGCTGCTGCTGGCTGGGCATGCACATCGCCCGGCAGGCGGGCCTGGACGAGGGGGAACTCTCAGACCTCTACTATACGCTGCTGCTCAAGGATATCGGGTGCAGTTCCAACGCCGCCCGCATCTGCCGGCTGTATCTGGCGGACGACCTGACCTTCAAGCAGGCCTACAAGTTCGTCGACAGCCGACTGCCCGACGTGCTGCGTTTCCTGATCGCCAACACCGCCCGCAAGTCAGGCATGATCGAGCGGCTGCAGACCCTCGTCCACATCGCCCGGAACGGTGGAGAGATCGCCCGGGAACTCATCGAGACGCGCTGCCAGCGTGGCGCCGATATCGCTCGGACGATGCGCTTCAACGAGCGCGTCGCCCGCGGCATACTGGACCTCGACGAGCATTGGGACGGTTCCGGCCAACCGCTCGGGCGCCAGGGCGCCGATATCTCGCTGTTTGCCCGCATCGCGCTGCTCGTGCAGGTGGCGGATGTGTTCTTCATGCGCGGGGGCGCCGAGGCCGCACTGGCCGAAGTCGAGTCCCGAAGCGGTCGCTGGTTCGACCCCGCCATTGTCGCCTGGCTTCGCACGCTGTCCGGCAACCCCGAGGTCTGGCAGGCGATGCTGTCACCCGATCTTCCGGCCCGCGTCGCGGCGATCGAGCCGGTGGCGCTCGTCCGGGAGGTCGACGAGGACTACCTCGACGACATCGCGGCCGGCTTCGCCCAGGTGGTGGACGCCAAGAGCCCGTTCACCGCCGGACACAGCGATCGTGTCGCGCTGTTCTCCGACCTCATCGCGGCCGAGCTGGGTTATCCGGAGCAACACCGACGCTGGCTGCGCCGCGCTGCCCTGCTGCACGACATCGGCAAGCTGGGCGTGCCCAATTCGATCCTCGACAAGAACGGCAAGCCGAACGAGGAGGAATGGGCGCAGATCAGACGGCATCCCGAGCTCGGTCGATCCATCCTGGTCCGCATCGCCGCGCTCAAGGATATGGCGGTGATCGCCGGTTCCCACCATGAGCGGCTGGACGGCCGCGGCTATCCCCACGGCCTCGGCGAAGCCGAAATCGGCCTCGACACGAGGATCGTGACGACTGCCGACATCTTCGATGCCCTGACCGCCGACCGGCCCTACCGCAAGGCGATGCCGGCGACGCAGGCGTTTGCGGTGATGCAGGCGGACGTCGGCACGGCCATCGACCCGGACTGCCTTTCGGCACTGAAGCGCGGCTTCATCAAGATGCAGAGCGTAACGGCCAGCGACGATCTGCGCCACGCGTCCTGACGGCCGACTGCGGAGCTACCCGGCCTGCGCAACACGGCCCAGGGGGCTGACAACGCCGACGGAGCGGCGCGGATCACTCACGTTGTTCTGATGATGCTGGGCAAATCCGGCGTCTGGCGCGCCTCGTTCTCCAGCACAGCCACCCGACAAACGGGACCCTGGCACCAAACTGGGAGTGAGTCATGAAGTCGCTGAAATCCATCGCCATCGCCGCCGCACTGATCACCGGCCTCGCGGCGGCATCGCCGTCCGTCGCCGCCAACGTGGTCGAGACCGCCGACTCGGCCGGCACGTTCAAGACGCTCCTCGCAGCCGCCACCGCCGCCGGCCTCGCCGAGGCGCTGGCGAGCACCGACAACATCACTGTCTTCGCGCCGACCGACGACGCCTTCGCGGCGCTGCCGGCGGGGACGGTCGAGGACCTGCTCAAGCCCGAGAACAAGGACAAGCTGGTTGCCATCCTGACGCTGCACGTGCTGCCGCGCGAGCTGGCCTCGAACCAGCTGCCGGGACGCGCCATCCACGTGAAGACGCTCAACGGCGCCAAGATGCTGGCCGTGACCAAGACGGCCGCGACGCAGGCAGTGACCGTCAAGGCGTCGAACACCGCCAATGTGGTGGCGGCCGACATCGCGGCGGACAACGGCATCATCCACGTGATCGACGCGGTGCTGCTGCCCTGATCCACTGGTCGACAAGAGGATGCGCGGCCACCGCGCATCCTCGGCCGCCGGTCGCTAGGATCGCAGCAGATCGCGGGCGAGGGCAGGCAGATCGGCCACGGCGAGGAAATCGTCGTGGGACCGCAGCAGGTTCATGCGCAAATTGTTGTGGATATAGTCGGCATCGTTGGTGACGATGCTGGGGTGGAGCGGGAGCGCGGCGAACACCAGGCGCGCCATCTGGCGCGGCATGTCGCGAACCGGGCGTGAGGCCTCGCCCTGGCGCTCCTCGATGGCCCGGACAACCAGTTCCAGCCCGGCCGCCCATTGCTCGGCGGTGAACCCGGCGGGGATCGGATAGGCCAGATAGCGCTCGCGGGCGATGGCGACGATGGCCCGGGCGGCGTTCTGTCGATCGATGCCGGCGTGGGGGCGCACCGCTGCCTCCACCATCTCGCAAACCAGCGCCAGCGCTGGGCCGTAGGCCTGCCAGGTGGAACGGGACAGGGCGTGCCGGAACTCTTCTTCGGCAAACAGCTTCTGCCAGTGGATGCCGGCACGCACGCGGCAGAACTCGACGATACCCTTCTGGGCGAGGAACGCGGCCCGGCTGTCCAGGAATCGGCCGAGTGCCGCGCGGTCGGCGATCGGCTCGGGCCTTGGAAACAGGGTGCGCATCACCCTTTCGGCCAGTGCCTTGAGCATGACGATCCTCCCCGGATTGGCCGCCCGTGCGGGTTGCGGCAGCACCGCCGCCGCCGCGCAGGTCGCGTTAGACTAATCATTAAGAGAGTGTTACGAAAATGTGAACGTGCGCGGATGGTGCTTCGGGCGTGCGTCGGAGGGAACCGCGTCGCGGCTGAGGGGCCTGGAGGCGGTGTTGGGGAGGTCGCGGTGCCGGCCCTCAAGGGGGCGTGCCCGCTAGCAATTGGAGGGATGCGCAGTGTCCGCACCGGATCGTGCCGCTTATTGGGGCAAGACCCGCAACCTGATGTTCGTCGTACTCGGTTTGTGGGTAGTGTTCTCGTTCGTGGTCCACATGTTCGTGGGCCAACTCAACTCCATCGTGATCCTCGGATTCCCGCTCGGCTTCTACATGGCCGCGCAGGGATCGCTGATCGCCTTCGTGCTGATGCTGTTCTGGTTTGCCCGGCAGCAGAACAGCATCGACGAAGAACACGGCGTGGCCGAGGACTGAGGGGGAGCACATGGCTAGCGAAACAACGGGGGCCGGCAGGGGTGGGGACTTCATGTCCAATCTCGGCCGTGTCTACACGATCTACACGGGCGGCTTCATCGCCTTCATCATCCTGATGGCGATCCTGAGCGCGCTGGGCGTGCCGAACGTCGTCATCGGCTACTTCTTCGTCGGCTTCACCATCGTCATCTACGCGGCGATCGGCATCATGAGCCGAACCATGCAGGTGGGCGAGTACTACGTAGCCGGCCGGCGCGTGCCGGCGATCTTCAACGGCATGGCAACCGGCGCCGACTGGATGTCGGGCGCCTCGTTCGTCGGCATGGCGGGCACCCTCTATGCGCTCGGCTATGACGGCCTAGCCTACGTGGTGGGCTGGACCGGCGGCTACGTGCTGGTGGCCATCCTCGTCGCCCCCTACCTGCGCAAGTTCGGCGCCTACACGGTGCCCGACTTCCTGTCTGCCCGCTATGGCGGCAACCTTGCTCGCTTCCTCGGCGTCATCGTGCTGATGACCTGCTCGTTCACCTATGTGGTGGCGCAGATCTACGCCACGGGCATCATCTCGGCCCGTTTCATCGGGCTCGACTTCAACATTGCCGTCTATGTCGGCCTCGCGGGCATCCTGGTGTGCTCGATGCTGGGCGGCATGCGGGCAGTCACCTGGACACAGGTGGCCCAGTATATCGTGCTGATCATCGCGTACCTGATCCCGGCGATCTGGATGTCGACAGTCAAGACCGGCGTGCCGCTGCCGCAGATCATGTACGGGCAGGCCTTGCAGGGCATCAGCGCCCTCGAAGCGGCCCAGGGCATCGCCGTCCAGCACCTGACGCCGTTCGTGCATGGCGGCTTCAATGCGCCGAACTACTTCCTGCTCATCCTCTGCCTGATGGTGGGCACGGCGTCGCTGCCGCACGTCCTGATGCGCTACTTCACCACCCCCTCGGTGCGTGAAGCGCGCAACTCGGTGGCCTGGTCGCTGCTGTTCATCTTCATTCTCTACTTCACGGCGCCGTCCTATGCGGCGTTTGCCAAGTGGACCATGCTCGACCTGGTGGCGAGCGGGTTGACGCCCGAGAACATTGCCGACAAGGCGGGCTGGATGCTGCGCTGGGCGGCTGCGGACGGCTCGCTGGTGCAGATCTGCGGCAAGGCAGCCATCGATACGGCCGCCATCGTCGCCGCCTGCACCGAGCAAGGGGTGACGCAGATCGGCTTCGGCAACATTGCGCTCAATGCCGACATGATCGTGCTGGCAACGCCGGAAATGGCCGGGATGCCGTACGTCATCTCGGGCCTCGTCGCAGCCGGCGGCCTTGCGGCGGCGCTCTCGACCGCCGACGGCCTGCTGCTGGCCATCGCCAACGCGCTCAGCCACGACATCTACTACAAGATGATCGACCAGAACGCGCCGACGGCGCGCCGGCTGCTGGTGTCCCGTGTCCTGCTGGTGGTGGTGGCCATCGTCGCGGCCTATGTCGCATCGACCAAGCCGGCCGACATCCTGTCGATGGTGGCCTGGGCCTTCTCGCTGGCCGCCGCCGGCCTCTTCCCGGCGCTGGTTCTGGGCATCTGGTGGAAGCGGACGTCCACGGCAGGAGCGCTGGCCGGCATCGTCGCCGGGTTCGGCGTGTGCGTCTACTACCTGCTCGGCACCCGCTACGGGGCTCCGGGCTTCTACGAGACCTGGAGCTTCCTGTCGTCGGCAGGTGCGGACGGGGCGGCCAAGTACGCCGAACTCAAGGCGGCCCTCGCGGCGGCAGCACCCGACGCGCAGGCCGCTGCGGCCAAGGCTCTCGATACCTACGCGCAGACCATCGCCAACTGGTGGGGGATCAAGAACCTCTCCGCCGCGGCGTTCGGCCTGCCCGTGGGCTTTGGCGTGATGATCGTCGTCAGCCTGCTCACCAAGGCGCCGTCCAAGGAGATGCAGGACATGATCGACGAGATCCGCATACCGCGCGGCAAGATCGTCATGGAAGAAAAGACCACCTGACCGGTTGACGAAAGACCTGCGAGGCGGGGCCGCCCGGCGGCCCCGCCTCGTGCCCAAAGGGGCCGCGGCGGCGCCCATTTTCCCTGCTGACCAAGAGGCACATCGTTCCGTGGCCGACTTCTGGACGCACTGGTACTTTCACATCCCGAACTTCGTCCTCGCGGCCCTCGTCTACACCTTCATGGGACGGCTGCTGCTCGGCATCTTCGTGCCGCAGGACTGGGACAACTACATCTGGCGAGCGTTCAAATCGCTCACCGACCCGGTGATCTCACTGGTGGCCTTGATTACCCCGCAGGCGCTGCCGCGGATCGTGGTGGTGGTTTTCTGCGTGCTGTGGCTTTCGGTCGCCCGAGTCGGGCTTGCGGTCGGACTCAATGTCGCCGGACTGCTCCCCCCGGCCGCGGCGGTGTAGCGCCATGCAGCCGCGTCACCTGATCATTGCGACGGTTGCCCTCGCCATCCTCAACGGCATCATGTCGCCCCTGCTTCTGTCGGTGTTCGTGCTCTATCCGCTGTGGTACCCGGGCTGGGCACCGGTCGACCAGACGGCCGTGGTGACGCTCTCCTCGCTGATCGTGTCGAGCGTGCTGCTGATGATGACTGGGGTCCCGGCCGCCCTCTACGAGCGACTGACGCAGCGAAAGGGCACGGACCTGGTCTCGTCGGCGATCTGGCTGGCCTGCATGGCGATCGCCACGCTGCCGACCCTACCCGGACTGGCGGCGGCGCTCGGCCGAGGCTGACGGTCACCCGAACATCAGGTCGCGGACCAGGTCGGGCGCCACCCGGACCTGCCTCAGCGCCTGCTTCAGGCGCTCCAGTTGTTCCTTGTCCAAGGCACGCGGATCGAGCCGGTTGCCGGGCGGCAGTCCCGCCTCGATGTCGAGCGCCTGCTGGTGCAACAGGGCCGCCAACAGCACCGCGTGCGCCCGATCGAGCGCTTCGAGGTCGGCGCTGCCCTTACCGCGGGCGGCGAGCGCCTGCAGCCGCTCGGTGGTGGAGTGCAGGGCGAGGCCGTGGCGGATAGCGAGAGATCGCGCCAGCCGGACGATCGGGAACAGGCCGAGGGCCTTGAGGTCGAGGCGCCCGTCCTCGAGCTTCAATCCGCCCAGCAGGGTGAACGGGTCGGCGGCAGCGAGTCCGTCGACGAGCAGCTTGGCAAAGGCGGGGCTGCCGGCGCCGGTGGCGCAGGCCATCTCGAACAGCCGCTGGCCGAGGTCCACATCTCCGTGCACCGGGATCATGTCGAAGAAGATGTCGACATTGAGCAGGTCTTCCGGGCGCGACTTGCCGACCCAATCGGCGATGCGCGCCCGCCAGGTGTCGAGCGAGCCGCGCCACTGGGCGTTGCGGGCCATGACACCGCCACGACAAAGCGGGATGCCAGACTGATCGAGGATATCGGAGAGACGGGTCGCGAGTTCGGAGAACCACAGGTCCGTCGTGCCGCCCGGCACGGCATCGGCACCTTCGCCGTCGAACACCAGCGCATTGTCCTGATCGGGCGCCAGCAGGCTTTCGCCGCGTCCCCCCGAGCCCAGGACCAGCACGGCGTAGGGGGCCGGCGGCGCGCCCAGCCCTGCTTCCATCATGGCGTGCTCGGCCAGCATGGCAGCCTGCCGGGTCATGGCGCGGATCTCCTCGCTGACGATGCGGCAGACCTGCCTTGCGTCGACCCCCTCGCTCAGGAGGGCCGCGGCAACCGCCGGCAACGTCGACCAGGCGGCAGCGAGCGCCTTCGGGGTGCGGGCAACCTGGATGGCATCGTCAAGCGCGACCGCAGCCCCGCCCTGCGTGCGCAGCAGGTCCCGGGCCGAGACCACGCCGACGAGCCGCCCGTTGTCGCTACGCACGGCCAGGTGACGGATTTGCAGACGGGCGAGGCGGCCGATGGCGCGGTAGACAAAGGCCTGAGCGCGAATGGAATGCAGGGGCCGCGAGGCGAAATCGCCTGCCGGACGCAGCAGCACGTCGACGTCGGATTCGACCAGCCGACGCAGAACGTCGCGCTCGGTGAGGATGCCATAGGCATTCACTGGCTGCCCGGGAGCCGGATCGGCGGCTACGAGCACGGAACTGATATTGCGCTCGACCATGACGCGCATCGCCTCGGCAAGCGCGATGGCCTCCGGCACTATGACGGGCGCGGTGGCCATCACGTCGGCCACCTGGTGCCGATAGGCGAAGGTGTCCCGGGCCGACATGGCGCCCAGGGCCGGTGGGGAAGCCTGCGTCGCGACCGGATCGATCCAGCCGGCAGCCTCCTCGCCCTCGCGGACGACGCGACGCCGGCAGGCCCGCTCGGCCTGTGCGACGGTGACGATGCCGCGTTGCTCGAGCAGCGGAACCAGGGACAGGAAGATGTGCGCCGCGGCCTCGGCATCGCCGAGGGCGGAGTGACGGTTGGAAATGGTCACGCCGAGCCACTGGGCAAGACCATCGAGGGAGTGGTTGGCGAGGTCGGGCGCGACGAGCATGGCGAGGGAGCGGACGCAGAGCGAGCGCGGCTTCTGCCAACCAGATCCGGAGCGCTGCGCCTCGCGCTCGAGCACGGCAAGATCGAAGCCGACGGCGTGCCCGACCAGCAGGCGGCCCGCCGCATATTCCCGCAGCCGCGGCAAAAGGCGGCCGATCGGAGGGGCCCCGGACACCAGTTGATCGGTGATATGGTGGACGGCGGTCGACACCGGCGGAATCGGAACACCCGGGTTGATGCGCGACAGGAGCGGCGGCTCCGGATCGATGCCCCCTGCCGTGAAGCGAACCGCCGCGAGCTCGACGATGCGCGCTACCGCCGGATCGAGACTGGTGGTTTCGGTGTCGATGGCGATAACGGGAGCGGCAAAGAGAGGCGTCGCACCCGTGACCGCGCCATGACCGAAGCCGTCCGCCCGAGACATCAGCTGCTCTCCCGACACATCCGCCTCCCCACTCCACTGTGTCTAGCATGCGATCGATCGGGGGTACTGCGGTTTGATCTGGCGCAAGGTCGGGCCGGTAGCGACGCGGCAGCAGGACACGGGGCTGCGGCGCCGGCGACCCCAGCATCCGGGCCGGCAGTTGGTGTTCCGGCTTCGTGCGACAGACGGACTCGGCTCCCTTGGCGAGGCTAGCACCAGCTGGCTTCGTCGGCCTCCGGCTGGCGCAGCATCTCCTCGATGTTGGCGCCGATCAGGTGGGCACCGACATTGCCGTAGAGGATCTGCCGACCCTCGTTCATCACGAATGTCGGGCTGCCCGCGATATGCTGCCTCGCGGCAAGCTGCAGGTCCGCCTCGAGCGCGGCGGCCGCGGCGCCGCTGCGCAGGTGCGACTCGATGCGCGGCGGATCGAGCCCGAAGCCCGACGCGATCTCGGCCTGCACCGACCATTGCCCGATGTCGCGCCCGTCACGGAAGAAGGCCTCGCGCAGCGCCCAGGCGGCGCGATGGCCGAGCCGCTCGGCGAGCGGGACACTGCTCGCCGAGGCGGCCGGGTCCTCGATTTCAACCGCCTTGACGAACTGGTGCAGGGCGGTGGAACTGCGGGGCTGCGCCACGACCCATGCATCCGGATGGACCTCGACATGGTCGAAGCGGCGGGCCACCGAGCGGACGTGCTCGGCATAGCCGGCGAGGCCGCCGCGATCCTTCCACGACAGGCCGAGCTTGCCGCGCGCATCGGGAAAGACCGAGC
>NZ_JAYRYM010000051.1:0-18778 GCF_041917035.1 Devosia sp.
GCGTCGCGGCAATCTGGTGGCGGCCGTGATGAATGCCCTTGCCACCTCGGGGCTCGCGCATGATCGCGCCGAGATCGAGATCACCGAATCGGTATTCCTCGAGCAGTCCGAACAGAGCCTCGAGACCTTGCGCCAGCTGCGTGCATTGGGGGTGCGGGTCGCCCTCGACGATTTCGGCACCGGCTACTCTGCGCTGAGCTACCTGCTCGCCTTCCCCTTCGACAAGATCAAGATCGATGGCGCCTTCGTCCGCGCCCTCAGCGACGCCCAGCATGCCCAGGCGATCGTGGCCGCCGTCGCCGACATCGGCGCCAAGATGCAGATGACGACAACGGCCGAGGGCATCGAGACGGCGGAGCAACTGCGCTCCGTCCACCTGGCCGGCTACACCGAGGCCCAGGGCTACCTGATCGCCCGCCCGATGCCGCGCGAGCAGGTGCGCCGCCTACTCAATGCCGCCTACGACACCATGCCCAGCCAGCCGTTCGAGGGCGCCCGACGTGCCGCCGGCTGAGGCCGGCTCGGCGGCGGCCGCTCCCGCGGCGGCGTCAAGAGGTGACGCGAGGGACTGGCGGTTCGTCGTCGCATCGGCGATCGGCATGCTGCTGTTCGGACTGCTGCTGCGCTACGTCGCGCACCTGCACACCGGCGGCCAACCGGGTCTTGCCGCCTATGCCGTTGCCCTGTGCCGGTGGGATTGCCTGTGGTACGTCGATATCGCGACAGGCGGCTACGACCCGCACCCCAACAACGAGGGTCAGGCCGCCTGGGCCTTCTTTCCGATGCTGCCCCTGTTGCTCGGTCTCGCCCAGCGGCTGAGCGGCCTCACCGGCCCCCTCGCCGGGATGGGCCTCGGCGCCTTTGCCATCGGCGCCGCCGCCGTGGCGTCGTGGCCGCTGTTTGCCGGCGATCGCCGCGCCTACCTCGTCGCGACGGTGCTCCTCCTCGCCGGTCCCGGCGCGGTCTACTTCACCACCGGATACTCCGAGAGCCTGTTCGTGCTCTTCACCGTTCTCGCCTTCGTCGCCCTGCAGCGCAGCGACTACGCAGCCGCAGGTCTCGCCACCGCCTGCCTCTCCGCAACCCGCCTGGTCGGGATCGTGATGGTCATCGTCATCGTGCTGCATGCCGTGCTGGCAGCGCGGCGCGCAGGCTGCCGCTGGCGCGACGTACCCGCCGCTCTCCTCGGCGACGGCCGGCTGTTCTTCGGCGTCGCGCTCGCCCCGCTCGGCCTGTTCGCCTACATGGCCTTTCTCTACCTGACGGTCGGCGACGCTCTTGCCTTCATGCGCGCCCAGGAGGCCTGGGGCCGCTATCTCGACTGGCCCTGGCTGCAGCTCTGGGAAGGGCTGACGTCGAGCTTTCTCGCCTACGTCATCTGGTCGATCAGCGCCGTCGTCGGCCTGCTGCTTGCCGCCCTGCTGCTGGCCCGGCGGCGCACCACCGAGGGCCTCTTCTGCGGCCTCGGCCTCGTCATCCCGCTGTCGAGCGGCGTCATCTCCATGCCGCGCTTCATTGCCGGACAGTTCCCGTTCTACCTTCTGCTCGCCCAGGCCGCATCACGACGCGGCTGGCACGCGATCCTCGCAGGCCTCACCGGCGTCGCGCTGGGCTACCTGTCGGCCCTGGGATGGCTTTCCGACGTCAGCTACCTGACATGAGCGGCATCCGCCTCACCCGCTGGCACTGGGGCGCCGCCGCACTGCTGCTCGCCGAGCTGGCCGTGGCCCTGCTGGTGCTGATGCCCCGACCGAGCGCCGCCTACCGGGCGCAGTTCATCGATCGGGCCGACTGCTGGCATGGCGGGGAGGGGGGCGACTACCTGCTCGGCCAGCCGGTCGTTCCGCGTTTCGATACGCCCGAGGCCGGGCCGGACGGCATCTTCGTGTGTGGCTGGCTTACCCTCGACGATGGCGCCTGGAGCCTCGGCGGCGGCGCGCATCTCTACTTCCGCCTGCCCCCGCTCGCCGGTCCCCTGCGGCTCGAACTCGAGGCCCGCGCGCTGGTCTCGTCGAGCCATCCCGTCCAGCGGGTCGAGATCGATGCGGACGGCGAGGTCCTGCCCACCTTCCGCCTGGCCAACCGCGATGTCGAGCGCATTGCCGTCGACATTCCCCCCGAGCCCGCCCTCGACGGCGCGCTCGATCTGCGTTTGCGCTTTCCGGATGCCGTCAGTCCCCGGCGCATCGGCGCCGGCCAGCATCGCGGCGCCCTGGCGCTCTTCGTCCGGTCGGTGACGCTGAGTCAGAAATGAAACGAGGCGGGGTTCGCTCCCCCGCCTCGGTCATCTGCCGTGAGCGGATGGCTCAGAGCTTGTCGGTGATCATGGTCGTGTAGGCGCCTTCCGGGGCCTTGGAGATGATCTTCTGGTCGACCAAAGCCTTGATGGTGCGCTCATAGGCGGCCATGTCGAGCGCCGGGTCGGCCGCATCGACGAGCTTGGACACCTCGCCCACCATGTAGCGCTGGTGCGCCAGTTCGGCGGCGCCGGTATCGTCGGAGTCGACGACGATCTGCGCGGCCTCGTCGGGATTGTCGAGTGCGTACTGCCAGCCCTTCATCGAGGCCTTCACGAAGCGGGTGTAGGCGTCGACCTTGGCCGGGTCCTGCAGGGTCGGCTCCATGACATAGAGGCCGTCCTCGAGCAGGTCGTTGCCCATCTCGGTATAGTTGAAGATGGTCAGGTTGTCCGGGCCGTAGCCCGCGTCCAGCGCCTGGCCGTACTCGTTATAGGTCATCACCGAGATGCAGTCGGCCTGCTTCTGGATCATCGGCTGGATGTCGAAGCTCTGCTGCAGCACCTTGACGTCGCCGCCTTCGGCCGTCGACAGGCCTTCCTTGTTCATCCAGGCGAAGAACGGATACTCGTTGCCGAAGAACCAGACGCCGAGCGTCTTGCCCTTGAAATCGGCGACGGAGGTGATGCCGGTTTCCTTCGGGCAGATCATCATCAGCGCGGCGCGCTTGAACGGCTGCGCGATATTGACCAGCGGCACGCCCTTGTCGCGAGCCGCGGCGGCACCACCCATCCAGTCGACGATGATGTCGGCGCCACCGCCGGCAATCACCTGCTCCGGCGCAACGTTCGGGCCGCCCGGCAGGATGGAGACGTCGAGGTTTTCCTCGGTGTAGAAGCCCTTCGCCTTTGCGACGATGTAGCCGGCGAACTGCGCCTGCGTCACCCATTTCAGCTGCAGCGTCAGCTTGTCCTGGGCCATTGCGGCCGAGGCGGTGAGCGCCATCGCGCCTGCCGCCAATGCCAGAAGAAGTTTCTTCATGCTCGTTTCCCTTACCCCTGTTACGCCCGACCACCACGGCCAGGCGGACTTTATGCCCGCCAATCTCGGCCAGGCGGACTTCAAGTCCGCCCACCTCGGATCGACGGATGCCAGAAGGTCACCGCGCGCTCGATGAGTGCGATGACCCCGTAGAAGGCAGAACCCGCAACCGCCGCCACGGCGATTTCTGCCCAGACCAGGTCGATGTTGAGTTTTCCGACCTCGGTCGATATCCGGAAGCCCATTCCCACGATGGGCGTCCCGAAGAATTCCGCTACGATTGCGCCGATCAGCGCCAGAGTCGAGTTGATCTTCAACGCGTTGAAGATGAACGGTGCCGCCGCCGGCAGCCGCAGCTTGTACAGCGTCTCCCAGTAGCTGGAGGCATAGGTGCGCATCAGGTCGCGCTCGATGCTGCTCGATGCATTGAGCCCGGCAACCGTGTTCACCAGCATCGGAAAGAACGTCATGGCGACGACGACAGCAGCCTTGGAAGGCCAGTCGAAGCCGAACCACATCACCATGATCGGCGCGATGCCGATGATCGGCAGCGCCGAGACGAAGTTGCCGATCGGCAGCAGCCCGCGTTTGAGGAACGGCGAGCGGTCGACGAGGATGGCGACGACGAAGCCCGACCCGCAGCCGAGCACGAACCCGGCGAGCACCGCCTTGAAGGTCTGGACGAAATCGGCGGCCAGCGTCGGCACCGATGCGACCAGCCGCTCCCAGATCTGGCTCGGCGCCGGCAGCAGCACCTGCGGCACGTTGGCCCCGCGGGTGACGATCTCCCAGGCGAACAGCAGCGACAGGCCGAACACCACCGGGATCAGCAACCCGAACGCTTCTGGCGTGCCACCCTGGCGGATCGACCGGGCGAGGCGCTCGACGAACAGCCAGGCGAACAGCCAGCAGGCAACCAGCGCCAGCCAGAACCAGCCGGGCTCGACGTCGAACAGCGCCAGCGCATCGAGCAGCGCCCATGCCCCGAATGCGGCGAGTGCGCCGTCGATCCAGGGCGAGACCGGCACGAAGAACCGCAAGGCGGTCAGCAGCCCGGCGATGCCGAACAGCAGCAGCGGCGTCGACAGGCCACCGGCGAGGCCGAACAGCAGCGTCAGCGCCGCGAACAGCACCGCCGCGACGGCGAGCGTGACCTGCGGCCGGCTCATGCCCGCACCCCCATCCGGCGGTTGGCGAGTGTCTCGCCCCAGCCGACGAGGATGACGAGGACGGCGGCGAGCGCCGCGGCGATGAACAGCGCCGCCCAGATCTGGATCGTCTGGCCGTTATACGAGCCGGTGAGCAGACGCACTCCGAGCCCGCCGCCGGCGCTGTTCGACAGTTCGCCCACCACCGCGCCGATCAGCGAGATGGCGATGCCGACCTTCATCGAGGCAAACAGGATCGGGATCGACGCCGGCCAGCGCAGCTTCCAGAAGACCTGCCAGGCCGAGGCATTGTAGGTCCGCATCAGGTCGAGCTGGATGATCTCCGGCGTCCTGAGGCCCTTGACCATGCCGACCACGACCGGGAAGAAGCTCAGGTACATCGAGATCAGCGCCTTGGGGACGATCCCGGTGACCCCGACCGCGCCGAGCCCGACCACGACCATCGGCGCGACGGCGAGGATCGGCACCGTCTGGCTCGCGATGATCCACGGCATCAGCGAGCGATCCGAGGCGTTGTTGTGGACGATCATCACGGCGAGCAGCACGCCCAGCAGCGTGCCGAGCGCAAAGCCCGAGAGCGTCGCCCCGAGCGTGATCCCGGCGTGGAAGGCCAGCGAGCGCGGCGCGGTGATGGCCGAGCCGAACAGCCCGGTCCAGATCGCGCCCACCACCTGGTGCGGAGCGGGCAGCACCGGCTTGTCCTGCGCGTAGGTCTGCAGGACAAACTCCACTGGTCCCGGCACGACGCCCGCCCGTCCGTTCAGCGTCTGCTGCCACGGCGCGTTCATCACCACGGCCATCGCGTACCAGAACAGCACGATGACGCCGAGGACCACCAGCACCGGCAGCGCCTTGCTTCGCATGCCCGCTACTCCTCGTAGCTGTGCCCGGCGCGCAACCCCTCGCGCACCCGGTGGGCGATGGCGAGGAATTCCGGCGTCTCGCGGATGTCGAGCGGGCGCTCGCGGGGCAGGGGGCTGTCGATGATGTCGGTCACCCGGCCCGGCCGCGGGCTCATCACCACGATCTTGGTACTGAGGTACACCGCCTCGGGGATCGAGTGGGTAACGAAGGCGATGGTCTTGTGCGTCGCCGCCCAGAGCTTCAGGAGCTCCGAGTTGAGGTGGTCGCGCACGATCTCGTCGAGCGCGCCGAACGGCTCGTCCATCAGCAAGAGGTCGGCGTCGAAGGCCAGTGCCCGCGCGATCGAGGCGCGCTGCTGCATGCCGCCCGAAAGCTGCCAGGGGAACTTCCTCTCGAAGCCCGTGAGGTTGACCAGTTCCAGCGCCTTCTGCACCCGGGCGGCGCTGTCGCGGTAACCCATGATCTCGAGCGGAAGCGCTACGTTGCGATCGATCGTCCGCCAGGGCAGCAGCGCCGGCGCCTGGAACACGTAGCCGTACGACCGGCTGGCCCGGGCCTCGGCCGGCGCGACGCCGTTGACGGTGATCGTCCCCGACGTCGGCTGTTCGAGGTCGGCGATGACCCTGAGGAACGTCGTCTTGCCGCAGCCGGACGGGCCGATGAACGAGACGAACTCGCCCTTGTTGATGTCGAGATTCACATCCGACAACGCCAGCACGTCGCCGTCACCGGTCTTGAATGTCAGGCCCAGGCCCCGGGCGGAAACCACCGACGTCAAATGCAAACCCCCTGCACGTTATCTATACGACCTCCCGCCCGCGCTGGTTGCGGTCGGTCGTCGGATACCCACCGCCATCACACCCCGCTCTGCGGAATGCCGGTCCGTTCCACCTTGCGCGGTGCCATGATGTCCTTCCATGTCGAAAGCGCCCGGTTCACCGGATTGTTCGGCTCGCGGCCGACGAACTGGCCGTGGCCCTGCTGCGCATCGACCTTGTCCTCGGTCACCGAGACGCGGCCCCGCGTCAGCACGAAACGCGGCAGCCCGGTGACCTCGATCCCCTCGAACACGTTGTAGTCGATCGCCGACTGCTGCCTGTCCGCCGAGATCGTCTTCTTGCGCTTCGGATCCCAGACCACGAGGTCGGCATCGGCACCCACCAGCACCGCGCCCTTCCTGGGATAGAGCCCGAGGATTTTGGCGATGTTGGTCGAGGTCACCGCGACGAATTCGTTCATCGTCAGGCGGCCGGTATTGACGCCCTTCGTCCACAGCACCGGCAGCCGGTCCTCGAGCCCGCCCGTCCCGTTCGGGATCTTGGCGAAATTGCCGATGCCGCTGCGCTTCTGCGCGGTGGTGAAGGCGCAGTGGTCGGTCGCCACCACCTGCAGCGAGCCCGCTTGCAGCCCGGCCCACAGCGAATCCTGGTGCAGCTTGTTGCGGAACGGCGGGCTCATCACCCGGCGGGCCGCATAGTCCCAGTCGCGGTTGAAGTACTCGGTCTCGTCGAGGGTGAGATGCTGGATCAGCGGCTCGCCATAGACGCGCATGCCCTTCTGCCGGGCGCGCCGGATCGCCTCGTGCGCCTGCTCGCAGGAGGTATGGACGATATAGACCGGCACGCCGGCCATGTCGGCGATCATGATGGCGCGGTTGGTCGCCTCGCCCTCGACTTCCGGCGGCCGCGAATAGGCGTGCGCCTCCGGGCCGTTATTGCCTTCGGCCAGCAGCTTCTGCGTCATCGAGGCAACCACGTCGCCGTTCTCGGCATGCACCAGCGGCAGGGCGCCCAACTCGGCGCAGCGCTGGAACGAGGCGAACATCTCGTCGTCGTTCACCATCAGGGCGCCCTTGTAGGCCATGAAGTGCTTGAACGAGGTGATGCCGCGATCGACGACGTCGGCCATCTCCTTCCACACCTGCTCGCCCCACCAGGTGATCGCCATGTGGAACGAGTAGTCGCAACTCGCCTTGCCGGTCTTGTTGTCCCACATCTGCAACGCTTCGAGCAGCGACTGGTTGGGACTGGGGAGGCAGAAATCCACCACCATGGTGGTGCCGCCACTGAGCGCTGCCCGGGTGCCGGACTCGAAATCGTCCGACGAGTAGGTGCCCATGAACGGCATTTCGAGATGCGTATGCGGGTCGATCCCGCCCGGCATGACGTAGCAGCCCGAGGCATCCAGCACCTCGCCGCCCGACAAGTGCTGCCCGATCTCGGTGATCCGGCCGCTCTCGACGCGGATGTCGGCGGTGTAGGTGAGGTCCGCCGTCACGACGGTGCCGTTCTTGATGATCTTGCTGGTCATGGCATCTTCCTGTGTGTGCTATGAAAGCCCTCACCCGTCTCGGCCTGCGGCCGATCCACCCTCTCCCCGACGGGGAGAGGAACAGAGGGTGCCTCGCTCAACTGTCTTGCTGCAGACGCCGCCCTTGCGGCTCGCGCTCCCCTTGTTCCTCTCCCCGTCGGGGAGAGGGTGGCCTGCGCATAGCGCAGGTCGGGTGAGGGGGTCCCAGCGATCACGGCGCGGATGGACTCCAGCACACCGTCACGGTTGCGCAGGACATCGTTGTTCCAGAACCGCAGTACCGAGTACCCTTGGCCCAAGAGAAAGGATGTCCTTTGGATGTCCCGATCAGACTCCGCGTGCTGACTGCCGTCGAGCTCGACGATCAGCGCGGCCTCACGGCAGGCGAAGTCAGCGAAATACCGCCCGATCGGCATCTGCCGGACAAACTTGAGCCCATCAAGGTTGCGGTTGCGCAGCACATACCAGAGCCGGTTCTCAGCATCCGTAGCCTGCTTCCGCAAAAGCCGTGCCCGCGAGGTTCCTGTCTTCCTCTTCCAGTCGGGGACCGGGTGGTGCGCATCGCCGGATGAGGCGGGGGCATCGGCAACCATCGCGTCTCGAAACGCCTCCATTCTCAGCCCACCGCATTCCCAGGTGCGACGCAAAGCAGCGTCTCTCGTTGCGCCGCGACAACGCCATCGGCGATTTCGAGCAGGGTCCGCTCTACGAATCCATCCGGCTTCATGAGGCGATCTCCGCCGTCTCCAGCACCGCGCGCAACAGCACGTCAGTGCCCGCCGCCGCCCACTCCTTGCTGATGGCTTCTGCCTCATTGTGCGAAAGACCGTCGACGCACGGACACATGATCATCGCCGATGGCGCCACGCGATTGATCCAGCACGCATCGTGGCCGGCCCCCGAGACGATGTCGCGATGCGAGTAGCCGAGTTCCCTGGCGGCGGCCCGGATGTTGCCCACCAGCGTCTTGTCGAACGTCACCGGGTCGAAATGCCCGACCTGCTCGATTTCGAAGCCGATATCCAGCCCCTCGGCGACGGTCTCGATGCCGCCCCGGATGCGCGCATCCATCTCGTCCAGCACGTCCTTGTTGGGCGAACGGATGTCGATGGTGAACACGGCCTTGCCCACGATGATGTTGCGCGAGTTCGGGTAGACCTGGACATGCCCCACCGCGCCCACGGCGTCGGGCTGGTAGTCCATTGCCACCTCGTGCACCAGTTCGATCACCCGCGCCATGCCCAGGCTGGCATTGCGGCGCTTCGGCATCGGCGTCGAGCCGGTATGCGCTTCCTTGCCGGTCAGCGTCACCTGCAGCCACTTCAGCCCCTGGCCGTGGGTGACCACCCCGATATCGACATTCTCGTCCTCGAGGATCGGGCCTTGCTCGATGTGCAACTCGTAGTAGGCGTGAATCTTCCGTGCCCCGACGACCTCGTCGCCGCGCCAGCCGATCCGCACCAGCTCCTCGCCGAAGCTCTTGCCGTCCTTGTCCTTGTGCGAATAGACGTCGGCCTGATCGAGCACGCCCGCGAACACGCCGGAAGCCATCATCGCCGGGGCAAATCGTGCCCCTTCCTCGTTGGTCCAGTTGACCACCACGATCGGGCGACGCGTCCGGATATCGAGATCGTTGAGCGTGCGGATCACCTCGAGCCCGCCCAGAACGCCCAGCACCCCGTCATAGCGCCCGCCGGTCGGCTGGGTGTCGAGGTGGCTGCCGACATAGACCGGATCGAGCCCCGGCTCCGTGCCCTCGCGACGGGCGAACATGGTGCCCATCTGGTCGAGCCCCATGCTCATGCCGGCGGCCTCGCACCATTTCTGGAACACCGCCCGGCCCTTGGCGTCGTCGTCGGTGACCGTCTGCCGGTTGGAGCCACCCGCAACCCCCGGCCCGATCTCCGCCAACTCGTGGATGGAGCCCCACAGGCGCTCGGGGTCGATACGGAGGTTCTCGCCGGGAGTTGGCATGCGTCTATATCCTCGATGTCTCGGAATCCCCTCGCCCCTCTGGGGAGAGGGTGGCTGGCGAGTATCGCCAGCCGGGTGAGGGGCCGATGTCAACGCCATCGACGATGGCGCTCAGCATCAAGAACACTCCCTCAAGGTCGCTCAGCACGTCATTGTTCCAGAACCGCAGAACGGAGTAACCCCGCGCGTTCAACAAGGCTGTGCGTGTCAGGTCAGTTGCCAAGTCTGCGTGCTGGCTCCCGTCCACTTCGATGACCAGCATCAGGTCGCGGCAAACGAAATCAGCGATGAACGGCTCGATCGGAAATTGGCGTACGAACTTCAGTCCGCGCACGCTGCGATTTCGAAGGAAGTTCCAAAGGCGTCGCTCTGCCTGGGTCTCTCGCCGCCGCAGTGACCTGCCTCTGCTGACGGCGTCTGGCGTCAGCTTCCGGCCCCTCACCCGGCTTGGCTTCGCCAAGCCACCCTCTCCCCGGAGGGGCGAGGGGATGCTCGAGCCGCGGTTGCTGGGGCCTTCGACCATCGCTTATTTCTGGCTCGGGAAGCTGAACTCCGCGCCGCCCTTGATGCCGGCGGGCCAGCGGGCGGTGATGGTCTTGAGCCGCGTGTAGAAATGCACCCCTTCCGGCCCGTAGATCGAATGGTCGCCGAACAGCGAGCGCTTCCAGCCGCCGAACGAGTGATAGGCGACCGGCACCGGGATCGGCACGTTGATGCCCACCATGCCGACCTCGATCTTGTCGGCGAACTCGCGCGCCGCATCGCCGTCGCGGGTGAAGATCGCCGTGCCATTGGCATATTCGTGGCCGTGGATCAGGTCCACCGCATCCTGGTAGCTGTGCGCCCGCACCACCGAGAGCACCGGTCCGAAGATCTCCTCGCGATAGATCTTCATGTCGGGCCTGACGCGATCGAACAGCGTGCCACCGACGAAGAAACCGTTCTCGTAGCCCTGCAGCGAGAAACCTCGCCCGTCGACCACCAGTTCTGCCCCCTGCTCGACACCGGAGTCGATGTAGCCGACGATCTTGTCACGCTGTGCCCGGGTGACGATCGGGCCCATCTGGGCGTCCTTGTCAGTTGCCGGGCCGATCTTGAGCGCCTCGACGCGCGGCTTGAGCTTGGCCACCAGCGCGTCGGCGGTCTTGTCGCCCACCGGCACCGCCACGGAAATCGCCATGCAGCGCTCGCCTGCCGAGCCGTAGCCGGCGCCCATCAGCGCGTCGGCCGCCTGGTCCATGTCGGCGTCGGGCATGACGATCATGTGGTTCTTGGCGCCGCCCAGCGCCTGCACGCGCTTGCCGGCCTGCGTGCCCCGCCGGTAGACGTACTCGGCAATCGGCGTCGAACCGACGAAGCTCACCGCCTTGATGTCGGGATGATCGAGAATGGCATCGACGATCTCCTTGTCGCCGTGCACGACATTGAGCACGCCATCCGGCAGCCCCGCCTCCATCAGCAGCTGCCAGGCGAACATCGGCGCCGAGGGATCGCGCTCCGAGGGCTTCAGGATGAACGTGTTGCCGCAGGCGATGGCCAGCGGATACATCCACATCGGCACCATGGCCGGGAAGTTGAACGGGGTGATGCCGGCCACCACGCCGAGCGGCTGCCGGTCCGAGTAGCTGTCGATCGAGGGGCCGACATTGCGGCTGAACTCGCCCTTCACCAAATGCGGTATGCCGCAGGCGAAATCGACGCAGTCGATGCCGCGCGCCAGTTCGCCCAGCGCATCGTCATGCACTTTGCCGTGCTCGAGGCTGATCAGCCGCGCCAGCTCGTCGGCGTGTTTCTCGAGCAGTTCCTTGAACTTGAAGAACACCCGGGCGCGCTTCATCGGCGTGGTATTGGCCCAGGCCGGCAGGGCGGCCCTGGCCGCCGCTACCGCGGCCGCCAGTTCGTCGACACTCGACAGCGGCAGGGTGGCGATCGCTTCGCCGGTGGCCGGATTGAACACCGGCTGGCTGCGACTGCTCGTCGAGGGGACCAGCTTGCCGCCGATCGCATTCTGAATGGTCTTCATCGCGGTCCTCCGCTCGAATATGGAACGTTCGTTCCCCGTATAGAACGATCGTTCCGTGTCACTCAAGCGTCTTCAGGATGCTTGCCAGAGTGCCGATCAACTCGTCGATCTGCGCCTTCGAGATGATCAGCGGCGGGCTCATGGCGATGATGTCGCCGGTGGTGCGGATCAGGATGCCCTGCTCGAACGCCTTCACGAAGGCCGAGAAAGCCCGCTTGGTCGGCGATCCGGCGATGGGCTCGAGTTCGACGGCCCCGATCAGGCCAAGGTTGCGGATGTCGATGACATGCGGCAGCCCCTTGAGCGAATGAAGCGCGTCCTCCCAGTACCCGGCGAGTTCGGCGCCACGGGTCAGCAGGCCCTCTTCCTTGTAGGTCTCCAGCGTCGCGAGGCCCGCCGCCGAGGCCACCGGGTTGCCCGAATAGGTATAGCCGTGCATGAACTCGATGACGTGCTCGGGCCCCTGCATGAAGGCGTCGTGGATTTCCGAGGTGACGAGCACCGCACCCATCGGGATGGTGCCGTTGGTGAGCCCCTTGGCGGTGACCATGATGTCCGGCGTGACGCCGAAATAGTCCGCCGCGAATGGCGTGCCGACGCGGCCGAAGCCGGTGATGACCTCGTCGAAGATCAGCAGGATGCCGTGCTTCCTGGTGATGTCGCGCAGCTTCTGCAGGTACCCCTTGGGCGGGATCAGCACGCCGGTGGAGCCGGCCACCGGCTCGACGATCACCGCCGCGATGGTCGAGGCGTCGTGCAGCGTGACGATGCGCTCGAGCTCGGTTGCGAGGTCGCCGCCCGTCTCGCGCTCGCCGCGGGTGAACTGGTTCGCCCCCGGCGTATGGGTGTGCGGCATGTGGTCGACGCCGGTCAGCAGCGTCCCGAACATCTTGCGGTTGGTGACGATGCCGCCCACCGAGATGCCGCCGAAATTCACCCCGTGGTAGCCGCGCTCGCGTCCGATCAGCCGGAACCGGGCGCCCTCACCCTTCACCCGGTGATAGGCCAGCGCCACCTTGAGCGCCGTCTCCACCGATTCCGAGCCGGAATTGGTGTAGAGCACGTGATTGAGGCCCTGGGGTGCGATCGAGACCAGCGCATTGGCCAGCTCGAATGCCTTGGGATGGCCCATCTGGAACGCCGGGGCGTAGTCCATCTCGGCCGCCTGCTCGGCGATCGCCTGGACGATGCGCGGGCGGCTGTGTCCGGCGTTCACGCACCACAGGCCCGCCGTGCCGTCGAGCACCTTGCGACCGTCGGACGTGGTGTAGTGCATGTCCTTGGCAGCCACGAACATGCGCGGTGCCTTCTTGAACTGCCGGTTCGCGGTGAACGGCATCCAGAAGGCGCTGAGATCGTTGGGCGTGACGTTGCGGCGGTCGGACACCTTGCGCTCCTCGGCAGTCTCTTGTTGAGGTCAATGGTCAGGTTTGTTTGCCACTTGACCTTTGGACGTGTTATCCAGAAATTTGACCAGTTGGAAAAAACGTTATCACTCCCATGCCGCCGATCAAGGTGAAAATGCTCGACTCCGGGGACGGCAAGGGTGCGGCAAAAGCTGCCCGGACGCCGCGGCCGCGCGCGCAGACGCGCATCCAGCGCGAGAAGCAGGACGTGATCCTCGAGGCCGCCCTCGATGTGTTCAGCCGCGAAGGTTTCCGGGGCGCTACCATCGACCAGATCGCCGAGGCGGCGGGGATGAGCAAGCCCAACCTGCTCTATTACTTCCCGCGCAAGGAAGAGATCTACAAGCGGCTGATGACCTCGATGCTCGACGTCTGGCTGACGCCGTTGCGCGAGCTGGATTCGGTCGGCGATCCGGTGCCCGAAATCCGCTCCTACATCCGCCGCAAGCTCGAGATGAGCCGCGACTTTCCCCGCCAGAGCCGGCTCTTCGCCAATGAGATGCTGCAGGGGGCGCCGCGCATCCTTGATGTGCTCGAGGGAGACCTGAAGCAACTGGTCGACGAAAAGGCCCGGGTGCTCGAGGGCTGGATGCAGGCCGGCAAGATCGTTCGCACCGACCCGTACCACCTGATCTTTGCCATCTGGGCGACCACGCAGCATTATGCCGACTTCGACGTGCAGGTGCGCGCCGTCCTCGGCAAGGACCGCGGCGGCGAGGGGCGCTTCGAGGATGCGGCGCGCTTTCTCGAGAACCTGTTCATGCGCGGGGTGTTTCCGCATAAGGACTGACTGCCGGGTGAGCATCGAGGGTGCGCATGTTCTGGAAGACCGTTCGATCCCCGGACCTGTGGCCCCTCGCCGATGCCGCGGTGCTGGCTGTCGCCAATCTGGTGGTTTGGATCGTCCACCCCTGGCTGTCCCTGTCCTTCGCCTGGCGTCGACGGCGCTGGCCGACCTTCGCCACACCCGCCGCCGTCTCCGAGCTGGTGCAGTGGCGCAAGGTCTTCGATCGCAATCCGTTGTTCGCGGTCCTGGCCGACAAGCAGCGGGTGAAGGACTGGGCGCGCAACAAGGTTCCCAGCATCAGGACAGCGGAGGTTCTCTGGTCGGGGACCGTGGCGGCCAACATTCCCGACGAGCTTGTCGCGCCCGGATACGTGATCAAGACGAACCACGGTACCTCGACCAACTACTTCCCGCACCGGGAGAGGAAGCCGCGGGCTGAAATCAACCGGCAGCTGGATACATGGCTGGCGCAGCGTTTCGACCGCGAGCTGCAATGGGCCTACGGGCAGTTCGCGCCGTGCATCATCGTCGAGCGACTGATCGGCGACGGCCGGGCCCTTCGCGAGATGACCTTTCGCTGCTGCGATGGAAAAGCGGTCACGGCCTATGTCTACAATGCCCAGAAGACCGCCGATGAACAGCGTGCCTGCTTCAGCGGCGACGGCGAGCGGTTTCCCCACGAGACCGGACTTGCGAGGGACCGCCGCCTGCCGGACGACTTCCGGGTGGGACCGGACTTCTTCGAGGCGAGGGCGATCGCCGAGCAGCTGGCCAGCGGCCTCGATTTCGTGCGCGTCGATCTGATCTGGGACGGCCCGGACCTGTATCTGTGCGAGATGACCCTCTACCCCGATTCCGGGTTCGGAGATGAGCACCGCACGCACACCGCGGGCACGATCTACCGCGCCTGGCTCGGCGCCATCGAACGGTCGTGGTTCCTGTCCACCCGGCAGTCCTGGCCGCTGTCGCTCTACGCTGCCGCGTTCCGCCGGTGGGCCGCCGCCCGGCTGCAGTCCCAGGTGCGCGCCATCCCCGTGTCGGCCGAAGGAACCGTGTCGTGAGTGCCACCGACCGGATGATCCTCGCGCTGGTCAACCTGCTGCTGTGGCTGCGCTATGCCTATCACCATGCCGACTTCAGCTGGCGCAAGCGCCGCCTGGCGCAGTTCGCAGCGCCCCGGCGGCTGAGTGAGCTGGTGCAGTGGCGCAAGCTCGTCGACCACGATCCGCACTTCGTGACACTGACCGACAAGCTCGGCGCCAAGGCCTGGGTGGCGGAGCGGGCGCCCGACCTGCCGCAACCCGAGGTGATCTGGGTCGGCGAGCGGGCCGCCGATCTCCCCGAGGCCCTGGTCGGGCCGGGCTACGTCATCAAGACCAACCACGCCTCGCACCAGAACGTCTTCCCCGACCGCGAGGCGTTGCCGCGGTCCGAACTCGAACGGCGGCTCGATGTCTGGCTGTCCCGGCCCTACAAGGTCGAGCAGCAATGGGCCTATCTGGGGATCAGGCCCAGGCTGTTCGTCGAGCGTCGCGTCGGCGATGGCCGGCCGCTGTTCGACATCAGCTTCCGCATCCACGCCGGGGTCGCCAGCGCCGGCCATGTCGCCACCGACTTCAAGACCTCCGCCGCCCGCGACGGCTACTTCTATCCGGACGGCCGGCGCATCCGGCTGGGTCCGGATCCGGCGGCCCTGCCGGACGATTTCGTGCCACCGCCGTCCTTCCACCGGGCGCGCGCCTTCGCCGAGCGGCTCGGGCGGGATGTCGACTACTATCGGGTCGACTTCCTGTGTACCGAGGACGAGGCCTATTTCGGCGAGATCACCCTCTATCCGGCCGCAGGCATGGGCGGTGACGGTGATCCGGCGAAGCTGATCTATCGCAGCTGGCTGGCCTGCATCGAGCGCAGCTGGTTCCTTGCCACCCCGCAGCCCTTTCCGCTCTCGCTGTACCAGGGCGCGTTCCGGCGCTGGGCCCGGGTTCGCAACGCCGAACTGGCGCGGCAGGCGCTCACGGCTCCCTGATCAGCGCCAGCGCCAGCAGCCCGCATACCGTCACCAGCGCGCCGACGATGACGCTGAGGCTGACCCAGCCATGTCCGGCGACGCCCTCGAACACGATGACGAAGGCCGGCACGATGTAGCCATAGGCAATGACCTTGGCCGCCGGCAGGTGCTGGCTGGCGAACTGGATCAGGAAGAAGCAGATCGCCGTCGGGCCGATCGCCAGGTAGACGATCACCCACCAGACGACGGGCGGCAGGTGCAGCCAGTCCACCGCCACGATCTCGGGCAGCCCATATCCGGTGATCCACAGCGCGGTGGCTGTCAGCGTCCAGAAGCTGAGGACCAGCGGCGCCTCGCCCCGGGCATAGCGCCGGAGCAGCGGGGTATAGAACGCATAGGCGATGCAGCCGATCAGATAGATGAGCTCGCCCCGGCCGATGTCGAAGCCCAGCAGGGCCTCGAGGTCGCCCCGGAAGATCACCCACACCGCGCCGGCTCCGGCGATCACCAGGCTGACCAGCACCAGCGGACCGGATCGCTGCCGCACGATGAACCAGGCCGTAACCGCCGTCATCAGCGGTACCAGCGTATAGACCGCACTGGTCGCCACCGGCAGCGTCATGGTCAGGGCGATGAACATGGTGACGAAATAGATCGCCATCAGAAAACCCATCACCGCGAAGCGCCAAGGCGCCCTGGGCCAGCTGAAGCGGCGTCGCGCGACGCCGAAGGCGAATGCACCCATCAGGGCGCTGGCGAGCACGAAGCGAACCGCATTGAGCGGCGCAGGCGCGAGGTGCGGCACGGCCAGCGCGCCGAAGGTGAACGAGCCGGCGATCAGCGCGGCGAACAGCAGCATGGCGAGGTGCGACAGCACCCGTTGCCGCCCATCCGCCCGGGCTTCGACTTCCGCGCCGGTCTCGCTCATGGCGGGCCCCCTCAGAGCGACGTGGCAATCACCAGCAGGAACGCCCCCACGAGGCTCGAATTCAGCATTGTCGCGGTGAAGTGCGGCGTGCGTTCGTCGCCCTTGTAGCGCCACAGCGGGTGAAACAGCACGGTCGCGAGCACGAGGAAGACGATCATCGCGACACCGCCGAGGATGCCGCAGATGGCGTAGAATGGCGCCAGCACCGTCAAGGCTCCGCCCGCGATCTGCAGCCCGACGCCGAAGCGGACAGTCGGCCTGGCCAGCGGAAACGGTCGCTTGGCCAGGATGCCGCTCAGCCGCTCGACATGGCGGGTGTTCCGGACGCCGTAAGCGACGAAGACGCCGCCGAGCAGCAGATGCGCAATGAACGTAATGAACCAGGTCACGTGGCCCTCCCCCCTGTTGGCCAAGCTCTGACATGTCCGTGACAGGCTGGGCAGGCCAAATCGGCTTTGCCCACCGCTTCCCTCGCCTCGCTCGCCACCCGGAGCGGGCCTGTGGCTTGCTCAGCTGCCGGTCAGCCGCACCGGCTGGGCAAAGGTGAAGCCGCCGCGCATTGCCTTGGCGCGGTACAGGGCCTCGTCGGCCGCCTGCACCAGAGCGGCAGAGGTATCCGCATCGTCGGGCGCCAGCGCGATGCCGATGCTCGCCTTGACGCCGAAGACCTTGCCACCGAGCTCGAACGGCGCGCCCAGCGCCAGGCCGACATCGGCGGCCAGTTCGGCGAGCTCCTCGCGGGATGTCGGCGCGGTCCTCAGGATGCCGAACTCGTCGCCACCGATGCGCACCACCAGGTCGCCGTCTCTGGCCAGGCGCCCCAGACGTGTGCCCACGATCCGCAGCAACTCGTCTCCGGCGCTGTGCCCCAGCGTGTCGTTGACCTGCTTGAAGCCGTCCAGATCGAGGTAGAGCAGCGCCGCGGACCGGTTCGCCGCGAAGGCGGCATCGAGCCGCTGATCGAAGGCGAGGCGGTTGCCGAGGCCGGTCAGGCTGTCCTGCGCGGCCAGCGTCTGCGCCTGTCGGCGACGCTCCTCGAGCTGCCGGGTGATGCCGTACATGCGGTAGACGAGGTAGGCCACGCCACCGAGGAAGACGGCCGAGACCATCAGGCGCAGCGGCGCCAGCACCAGGAATACCTCGCTGCCGAGCAGGCGCGGCGACCAGGCGAGTTCAAAACCGGTGCCGGGGACAATGAGGGTCGCCCCCGACTCGATCTCTGATCCTGCCGGCACGAAACGGGCGTCCTCGAGCAGGTAGTCGTGCGCAATCTGCGCCGCCATGTCGGCGCCCGGCGTCGCTCCCTGCCTTGTCAGCACGGACAGCGCCACGCGTGCGCGCTCCACTTCATGATTCACAGCGGAGTGGTCGATCGTCTGCACGGCGAACAAGGCCGCGCCGACCACGGTGGCGGCGACGAAACACAGTGCCGCAAAGGACAGGATCATCAGGCGAACCGGGTCCGGGTCGGTCCTTCGCCGCGCAAGACCAGGCCCCGCGACTCGCCCGGGCCGTGACATTGCCAGATAGTGCTGCGCCATGTCGGTTCTCTCCGATGTGGGAGAACCTATGGCCGGCGCCTTGTCCAATCGTTTATGCGGCCATCCGGGCCGACGAGATGGTGAACGAGGCGTTAAGGCCTCACTCGGCGGGTTCGATCGCCTTGGCCATCGGGTTGTTCGGATGGGTGGTCCAGTTCGCGTAGGCGGGCTCCACCGACCGGCCGGTGCGCTGGTCGATCATTCCCGGTTCGAGCTGGATCATCGTGATGCAGTCCTCGACCGGACACACATTGACGCACAGGTTGCAGCCGACGCACTCGTTTTCCAGCACTTCGAAATGCCGAACGCCGTCCCTGGTCTTGCTGATCGCCTGGTGCGAGGTGTCCTCGCAGGCGATGTGGCAGCGGCCGCACTTGATGCACTTGTCCTGGTCGATCCGCGCCTTGGTGATGTAGTTCAGGTTGAGGAACTGCCAGTCCGTCACATTGCGCACGGCGCGGCCCTGGAAGTCCTCGAGCGTGCGGTGCCC
>NZ_JAYRYM010000052.1:0-18678 GCF_041917035.1 Devosia sp.
CGAAGCTTTCCTGCGCCTCCAGCACGACGAAGCTGACACCGGGGCAATGCCTTGTGAGGTGGTGGGCTCCGCCGATCCCCGAGACCCCGGCGCCGACTATCAGCACATCGAAATGCTCGCTCGTAACGCTCATCCCCTGCCTCCCATACCGGACCGGGCCCAGCGGCGTTGCACATCAATTGTCGGCGCGTGCAGGTAGGCGCGGTTTGGTGCCGCTCGCGCAGATACCGAACAACCGGACGGTATGGCGCAATCCGGGAAATCACAATCAAGCACTTGCACGCGATCGACGTCGCGGCAGGCAATAGTCCTTGACGACAGAAGTTCCTTGTCCTTTAGCACAAGCCTCGAGTTCATGCCGGGCCTCCACCCAGCTCAAACTCATCAGTGTACGCGGGTTGGTTATTTCAGAGGCGCGAGCGAGCGATGGAGGCTCTTCAGCTCGCTCGCGGGACGTGGCCCAGAAAGCCTAGATCAGCCCCTCGTCGATCGGCGAAATGATGATGTTGATCGGCCGCGTCTGGGCCTGCTGCGGGTCGGGCGCAGTGGCCTTGCCCTCCGTCCTATCCAAAATCTCGCGGATCGCGGCAATGTCGCCGTTCCGGGCTCGGGTGACCAAAGCATCGGCGACGGCGCGGAGGTTGGTCCGGCCGTCCGGGAGCTTCTCGGCAAGCGCGACGCGGATGGCCTCGCTCAAGGATCGGCCCGCAGGAGGGCGACCACGACCGTGGGAATTTCCGGGCTGAAAGGGCATGTCAAAAACTTAGCAAGGCGCTGAAGTATCGTCCAGATCGACCCTACCGTCATTCACATCGACTTGGCTGGTCGGGCCATTGGGCCGACCCAGTTCCGGGTCAGCCCGCGTTGACGGTCACCGCATGGCAGCCACCTCGGTAACGCCGAAGGCGATGCACGCCGCCATCCCGCACCCAAGCGGCTTATGGTATCCGAGTGGCGGCGGTAACCTACATTGGCATGGGCTATCAGAGATCATCCTAGCTCAGTAAGTTCTATCTCCTACCTATTCATCTGTTCCTTACCGATAGTCCGGTGTTCGTTGAAGGTGTTAGCGGACAAGCGCTTGACCAATCGCATGGCCAGCAGCTTGCCCTAGTCATCGAGGTCCGCGAGCTGGGCGATGAGGGCAAGGCTGCGCGGAAAACAGTAGCGGTTGTTGCGGCGGCGCTTCCGAACCGTGAGGTACCCGAGGGCTTCGAGGCGACGGATCGCCTTCTTGACGGTGCCCGACGAGACCGCTGCCTCCCTAGCGACGGTCCTCTGGCTCGGAAACGCCTCGAAGCTGAGCTGGTTCACGTGCCCGAGGATGGCGATGCCCACCCTGACAATGCTGTCGGGCTTGAGGCGAGGATCGGCGCAGAGGAGCTTGATCAGGTCCAACTTCCAGCCGGCGAACGCTTTCTTGAGCGGGCTGACCCGAGGAGCGATCGAAACGGTATGTCCTCTCGATGCGGACATCGCCTCTTCGATCGCGTGGAGGTTGTTCTGGGGGTCGACCGGCTTCATCTTCATCACCCCTCAACCTGCGCAGGAAACGCGCGAAGGGCGGCAGCCCACGCGTCGGCGTCGGCCCTGAGGATCAAGGTGCGGCTTCCCAGCTTCACCGCCCTCAGCCGCCCAGCCGCAAGCTCCCGGTAGGTCTGGGACCGGCTCGTGCTGAATGCCCTGCAGAAGGCCTCGATGGTGTAGGCCTCGCGTTCGTCCGCCATGCTGTATCTCCGCGTTCAGGCGTGGTTCTGCCTGAACATGCGCGAACGCGGCAGACTAGCGCTTGGCAGATTGCCCCTGTGATTGGGAGGGGCGAATTGTCGACCGGTACTTCCGCTCGAGCCATCCCTGAAGGTCGTCGTTCGGGCCGCGCTTGTCCGGCCAGAGGCCGGCGTCACGGGCAACCGCCGCCATCAACTGAAAGAACAGGTCGGACGTCGGGTCATTGAGCGTCCACCAGACCCAGAACTCGTGCATTACCTCGACGAAGTGCCGGCCGAGATGGTCGGTCGCATCGCCGCGCTCGTGAGCAGCCGATAGCGACTGGTGGTGTTCTCTGAGAACAGCAAGAAGGGCGTCTCTAGCCTCCACCAGTCGTCCGACCGCTCTCTTGGGCAGGCCGGCAGCAACGAGTTCTTCTACGCGGGATCGTTGTTTCGCAAGATAGGCTTCGACACCGGATGAGAGCCCCTCGATGTCCTTCAGCTCCTGCTGTGTCCTGTCGCGGGTCAACCGATGAGCGTAGGCGCCATACGCTGAAATGACCGCAACTCGGGCCTTGCCCATCAGTTGGTGCCGCAATGACCAGTACCAGTCCATGGTGCCGCTCCCCCTCGGGGGATACCGCTCAAGCAGCTTGCCGATGGGCTCGTCGACCTCCCACGTGCCAACAGGGGAATGGTAGTCGCGTCCGCGAAGAGCCCGCATCTTGTCAAGGCTTGGCAGGCGCTCGGTGCGCGTCTTTCTGGCAAGGCGTACCTTTCGAGGCACAGCTCAGCCGTTCTTTGCGGCGAACGGGATCACCTTTCTTCCCCCCTCGCAGTGTGCCGCCCATGCCTCCATCAGCGCGCGGCGCTTCTCGAGTGCATCGGCACGACGGTACGCCCGCTCCGTGGCATCCCCTACTCGGTGCGCCAATGCTGCCTTAACATCCTCGCGGAAACAGTATCTGGTGACTTGCCCGCTCGCGGAACGAAGACGTGAAGCTGCGCGCGGCAAAATGGTCGGCCTTCTCATTTTTCCCCACTCTTCCCCCACTTTTAACCGGCGATGGCCGCGGACGCGGAGGGATATGGGGGGACAGTAGAGGCCACACAAGGCCCGGATTGCGGGCGTTTTCGGGAGAGATCACCCAGTCGAGCTCGTGAACCGAAGGACATTGCTGGGAGTGCCCTTGCCTTCAACGATGCCGGCGAGGTGTGCCGCCCACGCGTTGAGGGCGACCTCGACCTGAGCGTCGAGAACGGGGCGACTGTAGTGGCGCACGAGAACCCGCGTCGACGCAGACCCGCGCTGATGGCCGATCACAGCGGCGATGGTATCGAGAGAAATGCCCAGCTCGTCCATTTTGGACACGACCGTTCGCCGCAAGTCATGCGTGGTGAAGGCCGCTATCGGTCGCGTCTTCTCTCTGTTCAGCAACGCCTGACCGACATCGGTTGAGGTGAGCGCTCGCGAGCCGTCGAGCGTGCGGAACAGCGCCCCAGAGGGCCGAGCCTTCATTGCCTGTTCGACCAAACCCGCGGCTTTGCCCGACAGGGGGGTGATGCGCGGCCGCTTGTTCTTCGATCGCCGCGCTGGCAGCGTCCAAACTAGCTTGTCGCCCTCCTTTGCGATCTCACTGGCCTCCATGCCGGCGACCTCTCCCGAGCGGGCGCCCAGGAGTAATTGAAGCCGCAAAGCTGCTAGAACATCGGACGGCATGTTGTCGGCGCCGGCGTCGAACCACAGCCACAAGCTGCGGATTTCCTCCGCATCGAGAACTCGATCGCGAGGCTGTCCGGTGCCAAAACCTGGGGTTCCCTCCAAAGGATTGTCCGCCGCGTACCCCTTGGCCTTCGCCCACCGGAGCATGGCATGGATGCCTTGCCTCCGCTTCTCCGCCTCTCTGGGGAACCGCTCGGCGACCTCGTCGAGCAAAAGGCTCAGTTGCCCTCTGGTCAAGGCATCGACCGGACTGGATAGCTTGCCTGCAAGGGCGCGCCTCAGCCGTCTCTCGATTTCGTCCGCCGTACGAAGCGGGCCACCCCGTCGGTTCGGGCTGGATATGTCCTTGTAGTATCGAGCGATCAGTTGCTCGACCGTGAGGGGGTTGCGTGCCAGCTCCTTCTGAGCGCGCTCTTCCGAAAGCAGATCACGCCCCGCGCGGGCCGCCTTTAGGATCGATGCGGCGCGATCTCGCGCGTCAGCTAGGGGGATCCCCGCGCGGCCGGTCGGGTCGGCCACCCCAAGCGAGACTGAAGTGACCCCCCGCCCCTTAACCCGATAGGCAACCACCCACGTAAGGCCGCCGGCCGGCGCAACTCGCACCCTGAGGCCGTCTTGCTTCGCGTCGGAGAGGTAGTAGGCGGCACCCGTTGGCTTGAGCGCCGCTAGGCTGGCGGCAGTAAGGGCTTTCTTCATCGGACCATGCAGATCGATCTGTTGCTACGCGCTGCCTCGTAGCAACATTTTTCGGGGATGAACGCAAGCACCGACGTACAGGCAGACACACCCAAAGCCCTGTGGCACCTTGGTCTCGTGACACGCTGAGACAGAGTGCGACATCCAGCGACACCAACGAAAGGGCTGGATGCAGACCTTTCTCGTGCACAACCGCCATCCGGCCCGGTTCCTCGAGGATATCGGCTGGCGCGGTTTCATCGCCTTCCAGATCTATGTGGGGAGCCTGATCCTGTCGGCGCCGCTGCATGCGACGTTCCTCCTGAGCACGCTGGCCGCGCTGCTGCTGCCCGGCGGCACGCCGCTGACGCTGGGGCCCTGGGAAGCGGCCAATCTTGCGGTCGTGGCCATCGGGTACGGAGGCGCGGCAGCGCTGGTGGTGGCCGGACTGCTGCGCATCGGCCGGCCCGATCTCCTCGGCTACCAGGCCCTGCTGCCGCTCTACTGGATCCTGCACTCGGTGGCGGCGGTGCGGGCGCTGCACGAACTGCTGACCCGACCGTATTTCTGGGCGAAGACGGCGCATGGCCAGACGCGGCTCGCGCGCCGTGTAGTTCAGCCCGAGTAGCGGGACAGATCGAGATCGGCGATGTCGATCTCGGGCCTGCGGCCGGAAACCAGATCGGCGAGCACGCTGCCCGAGCCCGCCGCCATGGTCCAGCCGAGCGTGCCGTGGCCGGTATTGAGGTAGAGCTTGTCGATGCGCGAGCGCCCGAGGATAGGGGTGCCGTCGGGCGTCATGGGGCGCAGCCCGCACCAATAGGTGGCGCGGCCCAGGTCGCCTGCCCTGGGGAACAGCTCGCGCAGCGAGCGATCGAGCGGACCGCGGCGGGCGGCGTGGAGCGTCATGTCGTAGCCGGCGATCTCGGCAGTGCCGCCGACGCGCATGCGATCGCCCAGCCGGGTGGTGGCCACCTTGTAGGTCTCGTCCATGATGGTGGAGAGCGGCGCGACGGCGGCATCGACGATCGGCACGGTGATCGAATAGCCCTTGATCGGGTAAACCGGCAGATCGATGCCGAGCGGCCGCAGCAGAAGCGGCGAATAGCTGCCGAGCGCGACGACATAGGCATCGGCGGCGAGCAGACCGGCATCGGTTTCGACGCCTTCGACGGCACCGGCGGAAACGTGGATGGACCGGATGGCGGTATTGTAGCGGAAGGCGACCCCGGCGCGCGCCGCCAGTGCGGCGAGGCCCTCGGTGAACATCCTGCAGTCGCCGGTATCGTCATTGGCCAGCCTGAGGCCACCGACAAAGGGCACGGAGGAGGTGGCGAGGCCCGGCTCGGCGGCAACGCACCCCCTGGGGTCCAGCACCTCATAGGGCACGCCGTACTGCTCGAGCACGGCGATGTCGTCGGCGGCGTGATCGAGCTGCTTCTGCTGGCGGAACAGCTGCAGCGTTCCCTGCTGCCGCCCGTCGAAGGCGAGACCGGTCGCCTTGCGCAGGTCGATCATGCGGTCGCGCGAATATTCGGCGACGCGCACCATGCGGCTCTTGTTGAGCGCGTAGGCCTTGTGCGTGCAGTTGGCCAGCAGCTGCAACCCCCACAGCCACATGCGCGGATCGAGCTTGGGCCGGAGGACAAGCGGACCGTCCTGCATCAGCAGCCACTTGATGGCCTTGACCGGGATGCCCGGACCGGCCCAGGGCGAGGCGTAGCCATAGGAGAGTTCGCCGGCATTGGCATAGCTGGTCTCGAGACCGGCGCCCGGCTGCCGATCGACCACGGTCACCTCGTGGCCGGCAAGCGAGAGGTAATAGGCGCTGGTGGTGCCTATGACACCGGAACCGAGGACGAGGACTCTCATGGAGCCTCATTCTCCCTACCGGCGCTCAAAAGGCAATATGTGCCCCGCGCATAACGGATAGGTAGAAACTCGTTCTCACAGGCAGGTCAAAGCGAGCCGGGTGAGCAGCGACACCAGCTCGGACTGCCGACGCGTGCCGGTCTTGCGCATGACGCCGACCAGCTGGTTGCGCAGCGTCTGCTTGCTGACCTCGCGCTCCTTGGCGAAATCGGCGAGCGTGGCTCCGCCGAGCAGCGCCTCGGCCAGCCGCGCCTCGGACTCGGTGAGCGAGAAGGCGCGCCAGAGCAGGTCGGTCGGCAGCGACGACATTTCCTGGCTGCCGTGGACGACCAGCATGACGAGCGGACCCGGATCGAGGATGGCATCGTGCAACTGGTAGTGCTGGGCATTGCGGGTGGCGAGCCGGGCGATGGCGAAGTAGCGGTCCTCGCTGTCCGGCCGGCTCAGCTGCAACACCGAGGTGGGGGTGCGTTTGGACGTGATCACCTTCTGGACGAGCTGGCGCAGCTGGGCATCGCCGGTCGGGTCGGTGGCGCGCAGGATGCCGTCGGCGCTCGAGAACGGACCCTCGTGCTGCCGGCGCAGGCTCTCGGCATGATAGTTCGAGTAGCGGATGCGCAGATCCTCATCGACGAAGAAGACGGTGAAGGGCAGATCGGCGACGACGCTTTCCAGGTATCCGCGGCCATCGGCAAAGCGGGTGCGGCTGGCGATCTCGAAGGCGCGGCCGAAGTGATAGGCGGACTCGCCCAGCAGCGAGGCGATGCGCTCGCGCAACTCGGCCTGGCGGGAGACGGGATAGCGCACCTCGATGGAGAGCTGGCGCGCCCCCTCGCGGAGCAGGACGACGCCGGTGGAGGCGAGGAAGTCGCCCTGCCGGGACAGCCACTCCTGCACGAAGCGCGAGGCCGCGGCCTCGGTACGATCGAGGATCTGCTCGTCGTGGAAGATCTGGAACGGCGCGAAGGCGGACTGGCCGGCGAGCCAGGGGTTCAGCGCGGCGTAGGTCGATACGTAGGAGGCGACGGCGCCCGGGGCCAGGCCGCGCTGGGCAAAGGCGATGTTGCTGCGCGTCGCGTGATTGTCGCCGGAGACCATCACGAGGCATCCGGGGAACGAGGCGGCCAGCAGATCGAGGATATTGTCCCAGGTCGAGCGACCCAAGGCCATGTCGTAGATGCAACTGATCAGACTGTTCTGCGAATATCCCATAGACGCACACTCACTCCTCGCGCAGCGCCGCACCTCCCAATGGTGCGGGGCCGCGCCGCTGCCGTTTCGGGCGCCACCCGACATGCCGCGGACCATGGTCAGCGCAGGTCGTTGAGGTGGCACGGCAACTTGCAGGGCGACATGTACGTCTAGGCCAAGCCCGTTAGCAATATGTATACCATGATGATGGTTACCGCCGGTCCCGATCGATGGCATTTTCGGCAAGTTGTCGGACGCGGCAAACCGGGCTCCGTCAACAGATCCAAGCATCTGCCAGACATTCATTTTCACGGCCACGTGAACAACCTGTGCCAGGACCGAGATGTTCTGTCGCGGGGTCGCGCCGGCCGGCCGAAACTCGCGCGCCGGCCCTCGCGGCGGCCCGGGATGACTGGTCAAGTCCGGCGGCTCGCGACGCCGATGGAGAGGTGAGGGACGAGACGGTACATTTGTACCACTCCCTGAGTGCGTTTAGCGCTGCACCTCACCGTTCCAACCCCAATTAACGACAGACCGATTGGCTGTCTGGTTGTTTTCGTCTGCAGCCAGTTAGTTTTGTAGTGGAAAACGACGCATTGCACCCGCGTTCCTTGGTAAATGCCGGCCTCCGCCATTACCGACTACATCTTTGGCAATACGATAGTTCCTTTGCGCTACGACGTCTTCCTGCTGTTTGTTCTGGCTCAGGCAATTGATCCGATCCGCTCGATCTACTGCCATGACTTCAGGGAAAACAGTTTCGAAGGGTTAAGTCATGCGTACGCTTCTTCTTGCCGGGGTCGCCCTTGCCGCACTCGGCACCACTTCCGCAATGGCCGCGAACATCGCTCTCATCGGCCAGCTCGGGGCCCTGCAGAATGCCAACATCACGCAGGTCGACCTGACCGGCAACAGCGTGGCGCTGATCGGCCAGATCGGCGTGCTGCAGAGCGCCAACGGCACCCAGGTGGGTGCGCTGCAGTTCCAGGCCACAGGCCAGCTCGGCGCGTTCCAGGCTGCCAACACCACCCAGATCGGTGTCCTGCAGTCGGCCGTCACCGGCCAGATCGGCCTGTTCCAGGCCGCCAACACCACTCAGATCGGCCTGCTGCAGTCGGCGACCACGGGCCAGATCGGCGCGTTCCAGGCTGCCAACACCACCCAGGTGGGCCTGCTGCAGTCGTCCGAGACGGCCCAGATCGGCGTCGGCCAGGCGGCCAACACCACGCAGATCGGCCTGCTTCAGGAGTCGCATACCACCCAGGTCGGCCTGCTGCAGGCCTCCAACACCACGCAGATCGGCGCGGACCAGGAAGCCCACACCACCCAGCTCGGTGCGCTGCAGGCCTCCAACACGCTGCAGGTCGGCGAGGACAACCTGGCCGTCACCGGTCAGGTCGGCGTCGCCCAGGCGGCGAACACCGTGCAGCTCGGCCACGACAACCGCGCCGCGACCGGCCAGGTGGGCGCCCTGCAGAGCTCGTCGGTCACCCAGCTCGGCGGCAACAACTGGGGTGGCGTGTCGCAGGTCGGCGTCGGCCAGTCCGCGACGATCACCCAGGTGGGCACGCCCTGATCGGCTGACTGCAGCTGACGGGATGGGGAGGCGCCGGGCGCCTCCCACAAGACCGAAAAAGAGAACGGGCCCCGCGGGGCCCGTTTGCATGTCGGCGCTTTGGTCCGGCGGCTAGAACTGCCCGACCAGCGAGACGCTGCCACCGAAGTTCCACACACCGCTGTAGGAGAGCGACGTGCCGCCGCCGCCGCCGCCGGCGTAGTCCGCCGTGGTACCTGTCTCGTCGGCGCCAAGTCCGGCCGGGGCACCGATGACCACCGCCGCCAGCGCATCATCATGGCTGATACCCGCGGCGCGCGACAGATACTCGCCGGTACCGGTGAAGACGACCTGCATGTTATCCGCGATCGCCACCGAGATGCTGGCCGAGCCGCGCGCGGCCCAGGCGATGCCATTCTCGTCGATCTCAAGCCCATCGTTGGTAACGGTGGTCGCCGCGATCGGACCGATCGGGACGCCGAGGCCATCGGTCGCCTCGCCGCCGAACACCGAGTAGGTCTCGGACCCCGAGTAGCTCGTCGCCGCATAGTAGGCACCGAGTTCGGCACCGACGTTGAAGACGATTCCGTCGGTGATCAGGTGCGAGTAGCTCACGCCGACGACGGCGCCGGCATAGTGAGTGAGGAGCTCTTCCTCGGTCGACATGGCGTAGGTGGGAAACTCGAAGCCCGGCGTGAAGGGCGCGATCTCCGGGATATCGACCGTCACATCCTTGCTGCCGCGCTGTCCGAGCATGCGGTAGCTCGGACCGGTATAGGCCTGGATGGCGGAGGTCTCGTCGAGCCCCTTGGCGAAGGCGATCGTCAGGTCGCCGCCCGCCGACAAGGTCTCCTGGACGATGGACGTGGTGATCTCGAGGCCGGTGAGGTCTCCGACGCCGACGAAGAGGCCGCCCTCCGGCGTGGCAATCGCTCCGTACGAGGCGGCGCCATTGGCCGGGCCGTTGTCCTGCTGACTGTTGAAGGCCGAGTAAACGAAGGACGGACCGGCACCGATCGTCACGGCAGCGACGTTGAGCGCGCCGTCGGCATTGGTGCCCGCAGCATTGGCGAGGATGACCCCATCCGTCACGTTTGCCGTGTTGTCGGACGAATCCGGCGCCGCATCACCCCAGCGCGCCTCTAGCTCCATCGCGCCCGGCGGCAGCGTGATGCCCGGGATGATGACATACCCCTGGCCATCGAAGGTCTGCGTCTGGTCCAGCGAACGCTGGCCGTAACCGACGAAGCCGCTGAGGCCGAGGGACATCGCCCAGTCGTCGTAGTTGCCGAGGGCCACGCTGCCACTGAGGCCAAGCTGCACGCCGATGGTCGGGTCGTCGAGACCGACAGGGCCATCGTCAGTGTAGTAGGCGTTGTAGTCGGGCAGGTTCGAAATCCAGACACCGGCCGTGGCGCCCAGGGAAAGATTCAGGGCCTCTTCCGCCGGCGGTTGAACCGCATCCGCTGCCAGTGCGGTCGAACCGAGCAGAGCTGTGCCCAACGCGGCGAGCGCCGTCTCTCGTACCCACAACTTCATTCGAGCCCCACAGAATCGAATTATGGTTAACTTGGTTCAAATTGGCTGTTTTCGGCCACATTGTCGAGTGAAATGGCAAGGCCGAGAACAAGATCTGCAGGGTCCGCTCCAGGCTTGCAGATTGCCCTTCGCAGGAGACCTACTCAATTGAATTTGCAACGGTTTTCGAGGTCTGACCAGGACGACGGACGCGGACGGAACCGGGGCAGTTGCGGCTGCAGACCGCAGTTGTGACCTTGCTGCAACAGTATATCCCGCCCGTTCGATCCGTTCTGAAGCCAGTCATCGGCCGGGATTCCCCACGCAATCCACACTCTTGTGTGTTGCCACAATTGGTCATTCCCGCTTCCGCCGCTGCCTGTGCTAGGCATTCGGTCGGCGCCGGCGGACATACCGGGCGGCAAGCCGGTCGACCGGCAACGCGAGTAGCCTAGAGACGGAGTATCATGGTGAGAACAGCGGCCCTCCTGTTTGGTCTGGTCGCGGGGCTGTTTGCGCTGGTCGTGCCGATCGGGGTGGACTCTGACCTGCTCACGCCCTTCCTGAAGATCTGGGCCACTACTCCTGGCCAGCGCATGCTGGGCACGGTCGCCTGGTATGCACCGGCGGCCCTGGCCATGCTGGGCGGCCTGCTGGCCGTCCTGACCCCCGGCTTTGCGGCGCTGCTGCTGCTGGCAGCCGCGGCGACCTGGTTCGGCATCGGGCTGAGCGATCCACAGTTCCTCGACTATCAGTTGCTGGTGCCGGCAGGGTTCTCGCTCGCAGCGGCGGCGCTCTCGCTGATTGCGGGGGAACTCGCGATCCGCCAGGTCCGCGCGTCGCGGCGCGAGAAGAAGGCCCCTGCCGCCGCCTCTACCCCCTCCGCTGGCCGGCCGGAGCCGGAAAGCGCAACCGTCGAGGCCGAGCGGGAGACCGCCTTCCGGATGGACCCGCGCCTGGTGCCGCGCGAGGAAGCCCCGCCACGCCCGACGCGCGAGATTCCCTTGACGCTCGACGATGTGATCCCGCGCGAGGCAGCGCCCGAGCCGCCAAAGCGCAAGCCCGAAACGATCTGGCCGGAAGCGCCGAGCAAGCGCTCGGTGTTCGAGCGCCCGGTGGAAGCCGTGCGGCGCAGCCCGATCTTCGAGCGCGAACGGGAGGCAGAGCGCCCGCGCCCGGAGCCAGACGCGCCGCGCCCCGGCGCCTCCAGGGTCAACCGCCTGGTGCTGGGGCTCGCCGCCTTCAACGGACTTGTGGTGGTGGTGCTCGGGCTCGCCGTAGCGTACCTGCTGATCGACAGCCGGCAGCCGACAGACCCTGTCGCGGCGCAGGTGACCGACGCCACGCCGACCCCGGCGGAGACACCGGCCGAGACGCCAGCGACGCCTGAGGCGGTGGAGCAGCGGCTGACACCGAACCTACTGCCGGCACTACCGCAGCCGGCCGCGGTAGCGGCACCGGCGGCCGACGCCGCGGCGGTTGTCGAGGCGCCCGCTCCCGTGGCGCAGCCCGAAGCGGTGCAGCCGACCGAGGTGGCCGACGCGCAGCCGGCAGTCAGCGTCGCCGGGCTGGCCGATCCGCATGCCTATTGCCGCTCGGTGGGCACCATCGACTATGTCGACCGTCGCTACGAGGGGCCGCGCTTCACCTCGGATATCGCGGAAGCGCTGCGGGTTCCGCTGCGCTCGGCGCCGGACCGGGTCAGCTGGCGCTGCGTCGAGGGCGTGGTCTATGCCTGCGCATCGTTCGACTGGCCGGTCTGCTCGATGACCCCGACGGCGGACGAGATGCTCGAGTACTGCCGGCGCAACCCGACCGTCGGCCGGCTGCTGGCACCGAACGGCACCTGGTCGTGCGAGGCGGGCAAGCCCAAGCTGCCGGAAGGCGCCAGCTGGCCGGTGGACGAGCGCGGCTTCTTCCCGCCGGCCTGGATCCCGGTGTTTCCACCGGAGGTCCCGACCGCGGGATAGCGCCCGCACGGGCGGGCCGAAGCGGACAGGTCGCGCGGCCTCGGCAGGTCCGTCACGCGGCGCCGCGCGGGCGATTGCAGAAGCGGCCCGGGGGCCGCTTCGTCGCCCCGTCCTCACTCACCCCAGTCCGGGGCGCTGGATGTGCGCCTCGTGGCGTCGCGTCGTTGGCCGTTGCGGAGCAAGGCCGGGACATGAACCACCCAGGTTCAGTGAGCAGAGCGGCCCTGCCCTCAGCCCTTGATGCCGGCCGAGAGCGTGATGGCCTGGGTGACGCGACGCTGGAACAGCAGGTAGGCGAGGGCCACCGGCAGGCCGGCCAGCACAGCGCCGGCGAGAACGCGCGCATAGGCCACCCCGAAAGTATCCTGCACGGCGGTGATGCCGACGGTAACGGTCATCATCCGCTCGTTCTGGGCAGCGAGGAAGGGCCAGAGGAACGCGTTCCAGGCGCCGATGAAGGTGATGATGGCCAGGGCGGTGGTGACACCCCAGTTCATCGGCAGGAAGATGCGGAACAGCAGCTGGAACTCGTTGGCGCCATCGATCACCGCCGCCTCGCGGTACTCGCGCGGCATGCCGTCGAAGAACTGCTTGTAGACGATGATGGTCACCGGAGAGATCAGCATCGGCAGGATGATGCCGAGATGCGTGTTGAGCAGCTTCACCCCGGCGATGATGATGAAGTGGTTCACGATCAGGGCCGATACCGGCACCATGAAGCTGGCGAGGATCAGGTACCAGAGCAGCATGCGCCCGGGGAACCGCAACTGCGAGATGGCGTAGCCGGTACAGGCCGCCATGAACACGGCCAGCACGGTGACGCCGACAGAGGTGATGACGGAATTGAGGTACCAGATGGGCAGGCTGGAATTGAGGATGACGAACAGGTAGCCGCTGAAGTTGAGGGCGTCAGGCAGCAGGTTCACCCCTGCCCGCACCGCCTCGTCGTCGGTCTTGAAGCTGGTGACGACCGCCCAGTAGAGCGGGAAGAACCAGATGGCGGCGACGACCACGGTGATGGCGGTCAGCAGCCAGCCGCCCAGATCGACGAAACCCCGGCCGCTGGTCTTGACCGCGATGCTCTGGTTCTCGCTGCTCATTTGGCGCCCCGGATGCGCAGCACCTGGTACTGCAGGATGGAGAAGGCGACGACGATGACGAACAGGGCCACAGCGATGGTCGCGGCATAGCCCCCGGCATTCTTCTGGAACGCCTGCTCGAAGATGTACTGCACGAGCACCATGGTAGCCTGGGTGCGGCCGCCCTGCGCGAACAGGTAGACCTGATCGAAGATCTTGAGCTGCAGGATCAGCTGGATGGTCAGGCAGAGCACGGTGATCGGCCAGATCAGCGGCCAGGTGATGTCCTTGAACACCTGCCAGCGGGTGCCGCCATCGAGCGCGGCCGCCTCGTAGAGTTCGCGCGGGATGTTCCTGAGCCCGGCGAGAAACAGCAGGATGGAGAAGCCGTTGGTCCACCAGATGGTGAGCAGCGCCGCCATCGGCATGAACCAGGCCGGCGTGCGCCAGACATTGATGCGCTTGCCCGCCAGCGGCTCGATGATGAACTGCGCGATGCCGAACTGCAGGTTCAGCATCCAGTCCCAGATCAGGTAGACGACGGTCACCGGCAGCACGAAGGGCAGGAAGAAGGCGGCGAGCACGAGGCTCTGGAACCAGCCGCTGAGCCGGCTGACCATCAGGGCGATGGTCAGCGCCACGGCAGTGCCGGGGATGACGGTGAGCAGCACGAAGTAGCTGGTGTTCCAGACGGCGGTGTAGAAGATCCTGTCGCTGAACATCCGCGCATAGTTGTCGAGCCCAATCCACACCCCTTCCCCAATCAGCGGGGCCTTGGTGAAGCTGATCTCGATCATCTGCAGCGTGGGGAAGATGAACATCCAGCCGAAGACGAGGATGAACGGCGCCACGAGGACAGCGGCGACTAGGTGTTCGCTGCGGCGATTCTTCAGCAATTGCTCCCCCCGGAAATAGAGCCGGCCGGCCCTGGGGCCGGCCGGAGTCGTCGATGTGGGACTACTGCAGCGAGTCGAGGGTGGCCTTCATCTCGTCGACAGCGGTCTTGGCATCCACCTCGTTGTTCATGGCCGCGGTGAAGGCATTACCGGCGGCGTCGAACAGCGGCGAAGCCACGCCGGCATTGACCGACTTGGGGTCGAAGACCTGGCTGGCGGTCAGCTTGGCGTAGGTCGCCTGCGGCTGCAGGGCCTTGTACTCGGGCAGTTCGGTCACGGCCTTGTTGGCCGGGATATGGCCGGCCGAGGCCCAGAACAGCGAGTGCTCCGACATCCACTTGATGACCGAGAGGACGGCCGCGTGCTTTTCCGCAGTGGGCGTCTTGCCGGCATTGTTCGGGATGGCGAAGGCATGCGAGTCCGCGTAGGTGCAGGCCTTGTCGAACATCACCGGCAGCTCGATCGCGCCCCAGTTGAACAGCTTGCCCTGGGAGTTGAGGTCGACCATGGTGGGGACTTCCCACACGCCGTTGATCATGAAGGCCGCCTCGCCCGAGGTGAACAGCGCCACGGCCGACGGATAGTCGGTGTTGCCGGGGACGTAGCCGTCCTTCACCCAATCGGCGATGACCTGCACCGAATTGGCGAGCTTGTCGAGGTTGTCGCCCTCGAGCCAGGCGCCGTCGGTGCCGATATTGCCGTTCTGCTGGCAGAGGTAGGAGTAGATGGTGCGGAAGGCGAAGCTGCCGTCCGCGGTGGTCATGGCGAGGCCCCAGGTGGTACCGCCATCCTTGAGCTTCTGCAGCGCGGCCTTGAAGTTGTCGATGCCATCAAGCCCGGCCGGCAGGCCGTCGGCGCCGATCAGGCCGGCCGCGTCGAGCTTGTCCTTGTTGTAGTAGAGCACGATCGGGTGCGTATCGAACGGCACGGCGTACTGCTTGCCGTCGACGTTGACCGCCTCGAAGGTCTCCTTGGCGAAGGTGTCGGGCCCGAGGCCCATGGCCGCCCAGTCGTCGGCGGTGATCTCGGACAGCGTGCCCTGGCTGACGGCGAGCGGGATGCGCGACGCGTGATAGGTCATCACGTCCGGGCCCTCGCCGACGGCGGCCGAGGTCTGCACCTTGCTGTAGAACGGCACGCCCCAATCGAGCGTCGTCGCCTGGATTTCGATCTTGCCCGCATTTTCGGCATTGAAGTCCTCGATGAGCTTCTTCATCCGGACGCCGTCGCCGCCGCCCAGGAAGTCCCACCAGACCACGGTCTCAGCCGCCGTGGCGACGCCGACAGTGGTGAGCAGCGCAGTCGTGACAAGGGCTGCTTTCAGGAATGATTTCATGACCCGATTCCTCCCGTAGGTCGTTGGGAATGCCCTGCAGCATTCCACCGCGGATGCTAGCCGAAGACGGCCGCTTGTCAACGGTGCAGATGATATAAATCAAACAAGTGAATACTGAATATGAATGGCCGCTCAAGGCGTTACGCGCAAGCAAAAGCCAGCGGCGCCGGGAGGGCGCCGCTGGGCACGTAAGGGTCGCATCGACCGGAGGCCGATGCGGATCAGGCTTTGATGCGGATCATCTGATACGAATAGGGCGGCAGCCGCACAGAGAGCGAGCTGCCATCGACCCGCGCGCCGGCGCCCTGCCTGGGCGCGACATTGTGCTGGTCGGCGGCGGTGTTGACCGCCTCGAGGTTGGCATGGGTCATCACCTGATGATCGATGACGGTCGCCGCCGCGAAGCCCTCGAGGCTGACTTCGAGGTCGATGCTGTCGCTGCCGTGGCGATTGACGGCGAAGAAGGTGACGGTCCCCTCCTCCTCGTTGCGCACGCCGGAGATATCGACATAGCCGACATTGTCGCCGTGCTCAGCATCGTAGCCGGGCGTGTTGACGGCCAGTTGCAGCGCGGTGCCGCGACCGTAGATGGAGGCGAAGTAGTACGGATAGTAGATGGTCTGCCGCCAGGCCTGGCCCTTGGGATCGGTCATGATCGGCGCGATGACGTTCACCAGTTGCGCGATGCAGGCCAGCTTCACCACGTCGGAGCGCCGGATGAAGGTGTTGAGGATGAGGCCGACCTGCAGCACATCCTCGAAATTGTAGATGTCCTCGAGCAGGCGCGGCGCGTGCGGCCAGCCGGAATTGCCATCGAGAATGGCGCGGTCCTGCTTGTTGGAATGGTACCAGACGTTCCACTCGTCGAAGCTGATATAGACATCGCGCTTCGAACGCTTCTTGGATTTGACGAAGTTGATGGTGGACGCGACCGTGCCGATGTAGCGATCCAGCTTCTCGTTGAGCGAAAGATAGTTGGCGGTGTTCTTCTCGCGGTTGGCGAAGTACATGTGCAGCGAGATGTGATCGACGGAATCGTAGGTGTGTTCGAGCACCTCGCGCTCCCAGTCCGGATAGGTGGGCATGTTGGAGTGCGACGAGCCGCACACGATCAGCTCGAGCGACTTGTCGAAGGCGCGCATGGTCTTGGCGACCTCGTTGGCGAGCCGGCCGTACTCGTAGGCGGTCTTGTGGCCGACCTGCCAGGGCCCGTCCATCTCGTTGCCGAGGCACCACAGCTTGACATCGAAGGGGTCGGCGCGGCCGTTCTTCTTGCGCAGGTCGCCCCAGTAGGAGCCGGTCGGGCCGTTGACATACTCGAGGAAGTTGCGGGCCTCGTCGAGGCCGCGGGAGCCCAGGTTGATGGCCAGCATCATCTGGGTGTTCACCGTGTCGCACCAGGCGGCGAACTCGTGGATGCCGACCTGGTTGCTGTCGGAGGTGTGCCAGGCGAGATCGAGCCGGGTCGGGCGCTGGTCCCGGGGGCCGATGCCGTCCTCCCAGTTGTAGGCGGAGACGAAATTGCCGCCGGGATAGCGGACCATCGGGATCCTGAGGTCGCGCACCAGCTGGGCGACGTCGCCGCGCATGCCGTCCCCGTCGGCGGTCGGGTGGTCCGGCTCGTAGATACCGGTGTAGATGGCCCGGCCGAGATGCTCGAGGAAGGCGCCGTAGACGCGATCGTCGATCCTCGCAATGGTGTAGTCGCTATGCGCCGTGACCGTCGCCCGCATGCCGTCCTCCCAGACAACCGATGTTGTGATTTATATCGGTACAAATGATATGAAAGCGCGCGAGGCGTCAAGTGGCATCGGGCGGGAAAAGCGCCGGACCGACGGCCTGGGCCGAGCTCAGGTGTCGGTGTCGAGGCGCATCAGGATATCCTGATCGTAGTTGCCGAAGCCACGACCGAAGATGTTGATGCCGCCAGGGTGCCGGGCATCGTCCTTGACGCCGATGCGCAGCCTTATCGAGTGGTGGGTATCGAGGTCGAGGTCCTTGAGCGAAACCGGCGAGATCTTCATGCCGTCGACATAGGTGCCGGTGCCGTTGACGCGGAACGCCTTGAGCTTGCCGTACTGGCTGCCCTTGAGCTTCCACCAGTCGGGCGTATAGACGCCGCGCTTGTCGCCGAAATCGCCGGGCGAGGTCCAGGTGCCGATATCCTTGCCGTTGACCGCCACGGTGATGTCGGAGGGCCAGTCGGCGCTGGTGCCGGGCACCTCGGAACTGAGTTCCATGGAGAATTCCATGGAGTTGATCCGCCGCTGCGCCAGGCGCGCATTGTTGGGGAACTGGTACTCGACATAGCCGCGGGTGAACCAGACGAGCCCGGCCTTCATGCGATCGGGATCGAGAAAGGTGTCGGGGACATCGAGCAGCCCGATGATGCCCTCGACCGAGCACAGGCCGCACGGCGCCGAGACCTCGCAGCTGGTATAGAGTCCGATCGGCATGGCCACCTCGATGGCGTTCGCCTTGAGCGGGCGGATGTCCTCCTTGAACATCACCAGCACCTCGTCGAACAGCGAGTGGCAGATCTTCTGGTTACCCTTCTTGGCCTTGCGCGTCTCCACCCGGATCAGCCCGGCATCTTGCAGCACCTGGATATTGGTGGAGACGGTGGATTGCGGCAGGCTCAGCGAACGGGCGATGTCGTTGACGTTCATTGCGCCCTCGACATGCAGGAGCTTGAGGATGCGCGCCCGGATCGGCGAGACCAGCCCGCGCAGCACCTCGATGCCTTCCTCGGGATCGACGACCAGGAAATTGCGAGTCACGGCGAGGATCCTGAACTTCTGAAGCTATCAGCGGTCTCTATCAGACGAGCTGATTGAATGAAAGCGGAGCGTGGGAAGGGAGACACCCCCGGGCGCGCATCGTCGCCGCGCCGGGCGCAAGGAGGACGGGAGCGGGGAGGATGGAGCGGGTGAAGGGAATCGAACCCTCGTCGTAAGCTTGGGAAGCTTCTGCTCTACCATTGAGCTACACCCGCGAGGCGAAGCTGTATGTGCCGGAGCGCGCGGCGGGCGTCAAGGGTTGGGCTTCTCGTGACGTTGCCCAACATCTATGCGGCGTGACGCTGACGTCGGCTTGCCAGGCCGGCTACGTCGAGCAAGACGCCTTTCTGCCAAGCCCATGGATCGAGGTCACT
>NZ_JAYRYM010000053.1:0-18547 GCF_041917035.1 Devosia sp.
TCAACGAGGAAGACGGACGGACCTGGATCGTCTACATGCGCTTCGGCGACGACCTCTTTCTCGAACTGTTTCCGGGCGGCACCGAGCGGGTTCCCGGCCCCGAGGCCAGCGGCAGCAACCATATCTGCTTCACCGTCGAGGACATCGAGGCCACCGCCCGGCACCTCGCGACCGTCGGCATTCCGCTCACCGCCCCGCTCGATCCTGCCCGCCGCGGCGTCGACCGGAACCGGGGCATGTGGATCGAGGATCCCGACGGGACCCGCATCGAGATCATGGAAATGGCGCCCGACTGCATCCAGTACGAGGCGATCCGGCGCCTCGCGGCCGGCGGCGGCAGGACGGCACTGCTCGCGCCGCTGCGGCCGAAACGACCCGCCTGAGCCGGCCGGGGGCGGGCCTGAACGACAACATCAGGTGACCGCCGCGCCGGGCGATGCATCGCGCAGTCGCTGCACCCGGAACGCCCCGAGCAGGCTGGTGTCGATCCCCACGTGCCGCCGGTTGAACAGGGCGATGGCGCTCGAGGCGACGGCGCGCGCCACCGCATTGACCGCTGCGGCTCCCACCAGCCCGAACACCGGGATCACCACCAGCCCGACCACGAGGCCCGCCAGCATGATGCCGCCGAAGATGCGGACATAGTCGCGTTCGTGACCCGTCATCATCATCACGATGCGCGACGGACCGGTCGCCGCATCGAACAGCAGGCCGGCGCTGAGCAGCACCAGCGCCCAGTAGCCGGATCCGGCGGGCGTCCCGAACAGCGACAGCACCTCGTTGCCGAACATTGCGAAGAGGGCGAAGACGGCCACCGAGAACACGAAGCCGGACCAGGCCGTCAGCGCGCTGATCGCCTGCGCCTTGCGCCACTCCCCGGCGTGGTAGTGCCGCGCGAAGACCGGGGCCAGCACCAGGTTGATGGCGAACATGAACAGGGTCAGCAGCCCCGCGGTTCGGAAGGCATTAAAGTAGACGCCGGCGTCCTGCGCGCTCAGCAGCAGGCCGATGAAGATGATGTCGGCATTCAGCGCGGCCGAGTCGATCACCGTGCCGATGAGGAACCAGATCGTCGGCGTGCCGTGCGCGCGCCAGTACGACGCCACGCCGCCGGTCCGGGGGGCCACGGCGTAGCGGCGCCGGTGCGCGACGATCGCCTGCAGCCCGAGCGCCGCCACCAGCACCAGCGCCGTCAGCAGCAGCGCCGCCCAGCCGCTGAGCGGGATCGCGGCGGCGAACAGCAGCACCACCAGCACCGGCGTTGCGAGCCGCCACAGGATGTCGCGGGGCAGCAGCGCCGTCCATACCGATCCCTGCGCCCGCAGCGCCGACGACCAGTACTCGGCCAGCGCCAGCGGCGCGATCAGCGCCGCCGCCGCGAACAGGTGCGCCGTCGCCACGCCGGGCCACAGGCCGGCCAGCGCCGCGAAGGCCAGCAGCAGGAGCGAGATCGCGCCCCCCGCGAGCAGCGTCAGCGCCCCGCCGGCCCCGACCGCCTCGAGCGACTTTTCCGGACGACCCGCCACCTGCTCCTCCGGCCAGTACCGCAGGATCGCCGTCTGCTGGCCCATGCCCGCTCCCACCGCCAGCAGCGTGGCAAGGCTGAGCCCGAAGGCGAAATAGCCGTATTCCTCGGCCCCCATGGTGCGGCTGAGCACCACGTACATGCCGTAGGTGAGACCGGCGGTCGCCACCTTGATGCCGAGCGAGGCCAGCGATCGGGTGAGGCCGGACCTGAGCAGGTCTCGCAGATCGGAGTTTCGGGCTTGCATGAACACGGCTTCGGGTGACATCCGCCACCATGACACGTCGGCCCTGACAAGGTCTTACCACTCGACAAGCCGCGAGCGGGGACGCACTGTGGCCGGGGCCGGTGCGTCGCGACTCGGGGGGACTTCGCGTTGAACGAGACGGCGAGCTTCAACATGCGCGCGGCGCTCGTCGCGCGCGCCCAGGGTTTTCAGTCGACCGAGCCGAGCTTCGCGCGGTTCCTCAAGGCCGTTGCCGAAGCCACCGAGCCCGAGGATCTGGCACGGCACGATCTCGACACGCTCGAAGCGACGTTCCGCCGCTCCTACGGGCGGCTCGGCAAGCGGGAGCTGGCGAGCCACAACATCTACATCATTCCCTCCGACGCTCCGGGGCGCCCGGAAACCATCGAGGTCTTCTCGGCCGACATGCCGTTCATCGTCGACAGCGTGCTGGCGGCGATCCGCGCCTATGGCGGGGTTGTGCGGGCCCTGTCGCATCCCATCCTACTGTTCGATCCGGCCACCTACCGGGTGCTCGAGCTGCCGACGCCCGGCAGCCGGCTCGAGAGCTTCCTCCACGTCGAGATCGACCCGCTGCCCGACATCGTCGTACGCGAGGCGATGAAGGGCGAGATCGACGACACCCTGACCGATGTCGGACGGGCGGTGGCCGGCTGGCGTCCGATGCTGGAGCGGGTGCGCAAGGCGGTGCAGGATTGGCACGACACGCCGCCAAAAGGGGTGCAACCGGCGGCCATGGCCGAAGCGATGCATTTCCTCGGCTGGCTGGCCGAGCACAACTTCACCTTCCTCGGCATGCGCGAATACCGGCTCGACGGGACCGCTGCGGCGGCCCGGCTGGTTCCGGTCTCGGACAGCGAACTGGGCATCCTCGAGGATCCGGGCGTGCTGTTCCTCAGGGCCGGCGCCAGCTATGTCGAAATGACGCCGCAGCATGCCGCCTTCATGGCCGAGCCGACGCCGCTGCTGGTCACCAAGGCCAACATCAAGTCGCGGGTCCATCGCCGCGCCCACCTCGACTATGTCGGGGTCAAGCTCTACGACGGCCAGGGGGCCCCGTCGGGGGAGCTGCGCATCGTCGGCCTGTTCACCTCGATGAGCTATGCCACCCCCAATATCGAGGTGCCGCTGGTCCGCAAGAAGGTCAGCGATGTGCTCAAGCGCGCCGGCCACGACCCGCAGGGTCACGCCGGCAAGGCCCTGATGAACGTCCTCGATACCTACCCGCGCGAGGAGCTCTTCCAGATCTCGGAGGACAAGCTCCTCGAATTCGCCGGCATCATCGCCGCCCTGACCGACCGGCCGCGGGTCCGCGTGCTGTCGCGCATCGACCGCTTCGACAACTTCGTCTCCGTGCTCGTCTACCTGCCGCGCGACCGCTACGATTCCGACGTGCGCCAGCGCATCGGCGCCTGGCTGGCCCAGGTCTACGAGGGCCGCGTCTCGGCCTTCTACCCGCATTTCCCCGAGGGCGAGCTGGTGCGGGTGCACTTCATCATCGGCCGCAATGGCGGCAAGTCGCCCGATCCGGACCGCGCCGAGCTCGAGTCCGGTGTCGCCGAGCGCATCCTTACCTTCGGCGACCGGCTGAAGGCCGCGGCGGGGGAGGGCACCAACGTCTCCGACTTTCTCGAGGCCTTCCCGCCCGACTACCAGCACGCCAATTCCGCCGCCGCGGCGCTCGACGACATCGCCGTCATCCGCCTGCTGCCCGACGAACGCGCCATCGCGCTGCGCCTCGCCCGGCGCGCCGAGGGCGTCGGGCTCAAGATCTATCACCGGGGCGGGCCGATCCCGCTCTCCGACCGCGTCCCGGTCCTCGAGAATTTCGGCTTCCGCGTCATCGACGAGGACACCTTCACCGTCACGCCGCGCCACGACGTCGTGACCTATGTCCACGACATGCAGCTCGAGACGGGGGACGGTGTCGATCTCTCCGACCATGACCGCTCGGAGCGCACCGAGAACGCCATTCTCGCCGTCTGGCGCGGCGAGGCCGAAAGCGACCAGCTCAACCAGCTGACCCTCAGGCACGATCTGAGCTGGCACGACTTGGAAATCCTGCGGGCCCTGACGCGCTACCTCAAGCAGGTGGGAATCCCCTATTCCCGCAGCTACCTCAATACCGTGATGGCCCGTCACGGCGAGGTCTCGGCGGCCCTGGTGCGCCTGTTCCACGCCCGCAACGATCCGCATCATGCCGGCCATCGCGAGCGCAGCGCCCAGATGGCGCGGGACACCGTGCAGGCCGCGATCGAGGCGACCGTCTCGCTCGACGAGGACCGCATCCTGCGCCGCTACCTCAACCTCGTCGACGCCGTCATCCGCACCAATGCCTACCAGCGCGACCACACCGGCGCCCGCCGCCCGGCCCTGGCGCTCAAGTTCGACTGCCACAGCATCGAGGCGTTGCCCGAACCGCGGCCGTTCCGCGAGATCTTCGTCTACTCGCCGCGCGTCGAGGGCATTCACCTGCGCTTCGGGCCCATCGCGCGGGGCGGCCTGCGCTGGTCCGACCGCCCCGAGGACTTCCGCACCGAGGTGCTCGGCCTCGTCAAGGCGCAGCAGGTCAAGAACGCCATCATCGTGCCGGTCGGCGCCAAGGGCGCGTTCGTGCCGCGGCTCGTCCCGCCGGGGGCGGATCGCGAGACGGTGCTGCGCGAAGGCACGTCTTGCTACCGCATCTTCGTGTCGACGCTGCTCGACGTCACCGACAATCTGGACGGCGACACCGTGGTGCCGCCGCCCGACGTGGTGCGGCGCGATGGCGACGATCCCTACCTGGTGGTCGCCGCCGACAAGGGCACGGCGAGCTTTTCCGACACCGCCAACGCCATCGCCGTTGATCGCGACTTCTGGCTCGGCGATGCCTTCGCCTCGGGCGGTTCGGCCGGATACGACCACAAGGCCATGGGCATTACCGCCCGGGGCGGCTGGGAGGCCGTGAAGCGGCACTTCCGCGAACTCGACCGGGACATCCAGTCGACGCCCTTCACCGCCGTCGGCGTCGGCGACATGAGTGGCGACGTGTTCGGCAACGGCATGCTGCTGTCGCCGCACCTCAGGCTGGTCGCCGCCTTCGATCACCGCGACATCTTCATCGATCCCGACCCCGACGCGGCGGTCGGCCTGGCCGAGCGCCGCCGCCTGTTCGAGCTGCCGCGCTCGAGCTGGCAGGACTACAATGCAGACCTGCTGTCCCGCGGCGGCGGCATCTACTCGCGCGGGCTGAAAACCGTCGCGCTGTTTGCCGAGGCCCGCAAGGTGCTGGGTCTCGGCAGCGAGCCGGTGACCCCGGCCGACGTCATCCGCGCCATCCTCAGGGCCGACGTCGACCTCGTCTGGTTCGGCGGCATCGGCACCTATGTGAAGGCCACGACCGAAACCGACGCCGCCGTGGGCGACAAGGCCAATGACGCGGTGCGGGTGAACGGCAGCGAGCTGCGCGCCCGCGTCGTCGGGGAAGGCGCCAACCTCGCCCTGACCCAGCTCGGGCGCGTCGAGTACGCCCTGCGCGGCGGGCGCCTCAACAGCGACGCCATCGACAACTCCGCCGGCGTCAACTCGTCCGACCTCGAGGTCAACATCAAGATCGCGCTCGGCAGTCTGATGCGCGAGGGCAAGCTGACCACTACGGTCCGCAACGAGTTCCTCGCCTCGATGACCGACGAGGTGGCGGCGCTGTGCCTGCGCAACAACTACCTGCAGACCCTCGCCATCTCCGTCGAGGAGGCTCGCGGGCCGGCCGCCTTTCCCGAGCACCTGAACCTGATGGCGACGCTCGAGGCGGAGGCCGGGCTGAACCGCTCCCTCGAGGGACTGCCCGACGACGCCGCGCTGCGCCAGCGCGCCCAGGGCGCCCGCGGGCTGACCCGGCCGGAACTCGCCGTCCTGCTCGCCTACGCCAAGAACCATGTCTATGCGCGGCTGCTCGACAGCCGGGTGCCGGACGATCCCTATCTGGGCAAGGAGCTCTACCGCTACTTCCCCGACCGGTTGACCGGAACCTTCGAGACCACCGTGACCCGGCACCGTCTGCGCCGCGAAGTGATCGCCACCGTGCTCGCCAACGCCATGATCAACCGGGGCGGCCTGGCCTTCGTGAGCGAGCTGTCGGCGGCGACCAGCGCCGATGCGGGGCAGGTCGCCGCCGCCTATGCAGCGGCCCGCGACGTCTTCGACACCCCCGAACTCAACCGCGAGCTCGACGCTCTCGACGGGCGACTGAGTGGTCGCACCCAGCTGGCGCTCTATACCGAGGTGCAGTCGCTGCTGCGCCGCCAGAGCCTGTGGTTCCTGCGCAATGGCCGTCTCGAGGCCGGGCTGGCGCCGCTCGTCGCGCGCCACCGCGCCGGCGTGACCGAACTCGGGCGGCTGCTCGGCAGCCTTGTCGGCGAGACCTTCGAGGCCATCGTCGAGGAGCGCACCCAGCGCCTGCTGGCCGGCGGCGCCGGCCGTGACCTGGCGCGGCGCTTCGGCGAACTGCCCGTGCTGGGCTTCGCCCCCGACGTCGTGCTGGTGGCGGAACGCTCCTCTGCCGGCCTCGCCGATGCGGCAGCGGCCTATTTCGGCGTGCTCGATGCCTTCCGGCTGGCCCGCATCATCGCCGAGGGCGAGGCGATCCTGCTCTCCGACCGCTTCGACCGCATGGCCCTCGATCGCGCCCTCGCCAACCTGATGCGCGCCCAGCGCGAACTGAGCCTCGACGTGCTCGCCGCGGGCAACGGGCCGATTGCCGACCGCCTCGCCGCCTGGCGGAACGGCCGGCCGGAGGCGATCGCCCGGGTGGCCGATGCGGTTGCCAGGCTGACCGAGGGCGACATGACCGTGTCCCGCCTGTCGGTGGCGGCGGGCCTGTTGGGCGACCTGGCAGGCGGCGCCTGACAGGGCGCGGCCCTGCCCGACGCGCCCTCGCTATCCCGTCGCCATCCGCGCCGGATGCGGCCGTCAGTGACGGAAGTGCCGCATCCCAGTCATTACCATGGCGATGCCGGCCGCGTCGGCGGCCGCGATGACCTTGTCGTCATTGAGCGATCCACCCGGCTGGATGACCGCCGTCGCCCCCGCCTCGACGGCGGCAAGCATGCCGTCGGGGAAGGGGAAGAACGCATCAGATGCGACCACCGAGCCCTCGGTCAGTGCCCCCGGAAGTCCCGCCGCTTCGGCCGCGTCGATCGCCTTGCGATGCGCGACACGCGACGAATCGAGGCGGCTCATCTGACCGGCCCCGATGCCCACCGTCGCCCCGTCCCTGACGTAGATGATGGCATTGGACTTGACGTGCTTGGCGACCTTCATGGCGATCTTCAGGTCGCGTATCTCCGCTGGGCTCGGCTGCTTCTTCGTCACCACCCGGAACTCGGCGTCATCGACATTGCGATTGTCGCGCCCCTGCACCAGCAGCCCTCCCGCCAGCGAGCGGACGGTCAGGCCGGGCGCCTTGGGGTCGGCCAGGGCGCCGGTCAGCAGCAGCCTGAGGTTCTTCTTGGCGGCGATCACGGCGACGGCCGCCTCGGTCGCGTCCGGCGCGACGATCACCTCGGTGAACACCTTGACGATCTCCGTGGCCGTCGCCTCGTCGATCGTCTGGTTGAGCACGACGATGCCGCCGAAGGCGCTGACCGGATCGGTCCGCAGCGCCAGCCGATAGGCCTCGATCAATGTCGGCCCGATGGCGAAGCCGCACGGGTTGGCGTGCTTGATGATCGCCACCGCCGGGGTGGCCGGGTCGAACTCGGAGACCAGTTCGAAGGCCGCATCGGTGTCGTTGAGGTTGTTGTAGCTCAGCGACTTGCCCTGCACCTGCCGCGCCGTCGCGACGCCCGGACGTTGCTCGCCGGTGACGTAGAAGGCCGCCCACTGGTGCGGATTCTCGCCATAGCGCAATGTCTCCCTGAGCCGGCCGGCAAAGCTCCGGTACGGCAGGTCCGGATAGTCGATGGTGCGGGCGAACCAGTCCGAGATCACCGCGTCATAGGCTGCCGTGCGGGCATAGGCCTTGGCGGCAAGCCGCTGCCGCAGCGCATATGGCACGCCGCCGGTCGTACCGATCGCCTCGAGCACCGGCCCGTAGTCGGCGGGATCGACGATCACCGTGACATAGGCGTGGTTCTTGGCCGCCGAGCGGATCATCGCCGGGCCGCCGATATCGATGTTCTCGATCGTCTCCTCGTAGGAGGCCCCCCGCGCGATGGTGTCCTCGAACGGGTAGAGATTGACGGCGACGAGGTCGATGGCGCCGATCCCCTGCGCCGCCATCGCCGCCTGGTGCTCGGGATTGTCGCGCACCGACAGCAAGCCGCCATGCACCCTGGGATGGAGCGTCTTGACCCGTCCGTCCATCATCTCCGGAAAGCCGGTGAGATCGGAAATCTCGCGCACCGCCACGCCGAGCCCCGCGATCAGCCTGTGGGTGCCGCCGGTCGACACCAGCTCGATCCCGCGCCCGGCCAGCGCCCCGGCGAAATCGGCAACGCCGGTCTTGTCGAAGACCGAGAGCAGCGCACGCTTGACCGGAACCACCTTGCCGTCGGACATGCCGTCATTTCCCGCGATGTTGGAGTGCGCCGGCTCGCTATCACGGACGCGGGCGGAAGGAAACAGCCGATTGGGCGTGCTTCCGGAGCCGGTCAGTTCTCCTCGAGGGTGAAGATCCAGCTCACCTCGCTCGCGTCGGCCACCAGCACCTCCAGCACCAGCTGACGGGTGCGGTGGAAGCCGAAATACGCCGATTGCCGCACACTGTCCTCGACCCGCATGTCGGCCCCCTCCCACAGGAAGGTCCAGACCGCGCCCGAGCTGAGCCGCAGCCGCACCAGGTCCTCGGTGACCTGCACGTCGGTCTGGTGCGCGAGGTGGAAGCGAATGGCCGCCGCGCCCGAGACGCGATGCCGGTGCCGCACGAACTTGTCCTGCCCCACCAGCGTCTTGCCCTCTGCAAGCAGGGTCAGGGTGCGCTCCAGCGTCACGCCGAAGCGCTCGGCGAAGCCGTGGCAGCTGATCACCAGCATGTCGTCGGCCGGCCGCGCCTCGATCTCGTTGGGCCGTCCGACCTGCACCAGCCGCCCCGCCAGTGGCCCGCCCTCGGCAACATGCGCCGCCGACTGCGCATTGATCGTCGGGGCCGAGTGCGCGATGCCCTGCCGGAACAGCAGTGGGTCCTCGTAGCCCGAGGGCGCCGGACCGCAATTGCACACCACGAGGTCACGCCCGTGGCTGAACTCGAAGGCCAGCGCGCTGGCATGCGCCTGCGCGGCGAATTCCGGATCGGGGACTTCACCGGAATCGGCCACCACGATCGAGCGGCCGGCGATCAGCCGGCCATAGCCGCCGGCGGTGCCGGTCTTGCGCGCCCGCGCCGCGCTCTGCGCCTGGACCGCGACGATCAGGTCGTGCGGCATCTGCCCGGTCCCGTTGAAATAGGCCGGCTCGCCGGTCCCCAGCGAGATGGCGTCGAGCGCCCGCTGCATGCTCTCGGTCAGTTCGCTGAACTCGTTCGAATACTGCTCGTGATCGCGTCGCAGCGCCTGGCCGACCGTGGTCAGTTCGATGAGCAGCAGGATCTGCGTGGCCGCCGAGCGCGACCGATGCAGCCCATCCTCGTCGATCTGCTGCTCGACCAGCCGCTGCACCCGGCGGATGCGCCCGACTGTCTCGATTTCCGGCCGGTCCGAACACAGCGACACGCCGAGCAGGGCCGTGGCCACCAGCAGCGCATCGACCGGATCGCTGGCCAGCGCCCCGCGCAGCTTCAGCGAGGAAATCTGCGTCGACAGCGAGCGCGTGATCTGCTGGATCTGGTCGACGCCGGCGCCTTCGGTGAGGATGTTGGAGTGCCGCAGCCAGTTCAGCACCCGTCTGGCCGTGATCGACAGCGTCCAGGTCTGGTGGTTGAACCGGCCCTCGCGGCCGATCCAGTCGAGTGTCAGCGTTCGGGCGAAGCGCCGCTCCTCGTCGCTGCGCGCATCCCGGAAGTGCCGCAGCCAGGAGAAGGTGTGCAACTCCTCCAGCCAGTCGGCGTGCTCCACCTCCAGCGAGAACGGCGAGACCCCGTGCGTATCGACCAGCCGGGAGGACAGGAGGTAGCGCCCCTGCATCATCTCCAGCACCGTCTCGCGATCGGTGGGGCGGAACTCGGCGAGGCTGCCGACGAGGGTCTCGTTCGCCGGCCCGGTCCAGGTCCAGCGGATCAGCGGGTTGGTGACGACGCCGTCGACCGCCCCTAGCAATGTGCGCCGGGCGAGGAATCGCAGCGAATGAGCCAAACTACGCCCTCATCATCGGTTGCCGGCGGCGCCCCTGATAGGCCGGTCCACCGGGCTTGCCAAGTCCGTTCCCCCCGACACGCGCGTGCGGCATAACTATTCAGGCTCGCCGGAAGCGCGCAACGAAGAACCCGTCGAGCGTGCCGCCGTTTTCCCCAGGAACCGGCATTCCGGGATAGGTCCGGACATGGCCGTCGGCGGTCACCGCCGCCTCGAGGCCGGGCAGTTCCTCCCGCCCGATCGGGTGAGCGGCCACCCCCGGACGGGCGGCGAGCCAGGCCGCCTGCGCCTCGCCCTCCTCGGGCTCGAGCGAACACACGCAGTAGACGAGGGTTCCGCCGGGCGCGAGCCAGGCCAGCGCCCGCTCCATGAAGCGCCGCTGCAGCGCCGCGCGCCCGGCAATGTCGGTGGCGTCGCGGTGCCAGACCACCTCCGGGTGTCGCCGGAATGTTCCGGTGGCCGAGCATGGCGCGTCGAGCAGCACCGCATCGAATGGCGCGGCCGGGGTGAACGCCAGCACATCGGCGGTGACCAGCTCGGCCGCCTGGCCGAGCCGGGCGAGGTTGGCCGCCATCCGCTGCATGCGTTCGCCGTCGCTGTCGAGCGCCGTCACCCGATGGCCGGCCTTGATCAGCTGCGCCGTCTTGCCGCCCGGCGCGGCGCACAGATCCAGCACCCGCGCGCCGGGCGGCAGCGCGAGCAGCCGGGCAGGTATCGCCGCTGCCGCGTCCTGCACCCACCAGCGACCCTCGTCATAGCCGGGCAGCGCATCCACCGGTCGGTCGCGTGCCTCGATCCGTACCGTATCGGCCAGGACCGGGCTGGCATGCAGGGCCTCGACCAGCGCCGGATCGTCGTCGCGCAGGGTCAGGTCGAGCGGCGCACCGGCGAGGAGGGCCTCGGCGAGGCCGCCGATCGCGACCTCGCCATGGGCCGCCGCCCATTGCGCCCGCAGCGGGTCGGGGAACAGCAGCTCGTCCGGCAGCTGCCGCAGCGCGTGCGCCTCCCCCTGCGCCCGGCGCAGCACCGCGTTCATCAGCTTGCTCAGGTGCTGGCTGCGCGTATCGCGCTTGGCCGCCTCGACGGCGAGGAAGATGGCGCTGTGGTCGCCCAGTTCGGGCAGGAAGACCAGGTGTGCCAGCGCCAGCCGCAGCAAGGCCTCGAACGGCCCGCTCTTTCTGGGGACCCCGCGCTCCAGATAGCGGGCCAGCATGGCGCTGAGCTGGCCGTGCCGTCTGAGCGCCACCGTCACCAGCCGGTTGGCCAGCGCCCGGTCGCGCCCGTCGGCGATCTCGGCAACGGAAAAGGGGGCGAAGTTCGCCCCCTTGAGAACGCCGGCCAGCCGCTCGGCCGCCAGCAGCCGGAGCGTCAGCCCCGGCGGCGTCTTCGGTTTCTTCAAGTCCTCAGCCCCACGGTCCGCGCCAGCCCCCGTCGGTCTCATTACCCCCGGTCGGCGGCACGCGCCAGCCTCCAGCGCTGTTGCGCGAGGCGAAGGCGGGCGACTTCACGCGCGGTCCGGGCCGGCGGCCGGTGCGGTCGACCTGCATGTCGCCGGCGAGCCGCTGCAACTGCGCGATTCGGTTCTCGACCGCCGGATGGGTGGCGAACAGGTTGTCCATGCGCTGCCCGTTGAGCGGATTGAAGATGTACATGTGCGCCTGTGCCGGGTTGCGTTCGGCCGCCATGTTGACGGTGCGCTGCGCCAGCTGCGAGATCTTGGCCAGCGCCGAGGCCAGCGCCAGCGGATCGCCGGAAATCTCGGCGCCGTCCTTGTCGGCCTCGTATTCGCGCGTGCGACTCACAGCCATCTGCACCAGCATGGCGGCGATCGGTGCGACGAACACCGCCACCAGCACGCCGACCGGTCCGAGCGGGTTGTCGCGCGAGTTGCCGCCGCCGAAGAACAGCCCGAATTGCGCCAGCATCGAGATGGCGCCGGCAAAGGTCGCCGTCACCGTCATGGTCAGCGTGTCGCGGCTGCGGATATGCGCCAGTTCGTGCGCGATCACCGCCGCGACCTCGCGCGGCTCGAGATAGCGCAGCAGGCCGGCGGAAACCGCCACGGCCGCGTTCTGCGGGTTGCGGCCGGTGGCGAAGGCGTTCGGCTGGTCGGTGTCGATCACGTAGAGGCGCGGCATCGGGATGCCCGCCCGCTGCGACAGCGCCGCCACCGTGCGGTAGAGATCGGGCTGCGTGCGCGGATCGACCTCGTGCGCGTTCTGCATGCGCAGCACCAGCTTGTCGGCATTCCAGTAGCCGACGGCGTTGGTGATCGCGGCGATGCCGAAGGCGACCCACATGCCGCTGGCGCCGCCGATCAGGTAGCCCACTCCCATGAACAGGGCCGTCAGCGCCGCCAGCAGAACCGAAGTGCGGAAGAAGTTGAGCATGTCCCGTAAGTCTTGTACCTCAGCTCGGTGTTTGCGATGTCCCACAAGATGGGATGCCGCGCCGCGACCGGCAAGCCTGGCTTTCCAAATGGTGATGCGATGACCGCACGGAACCCTGCCCAGACCGAGACCCCCGCGCCGATCCCCGAGGCAAGGGTGCTCACCGCGGCCGCGCGCCGCGCCCTCGCCGAGGCCGCGGAACGCCGCAGCGCCATCGATGCGGCAGCGGCGGCCGGCAAGGCGGAACTGGGCGGCCGCGGCGGCCTCGACCCGGCGCGCTACGGCGACTGGGAGATCAAGGGCCTCACCGCCGATTTTTGACCATGGCGCTGCCTGATGCTATACAATTGGAGTGTATATCATCGGGGGGTTTTCATGCGCGTATCGAAATGGGGCAACAGCCTGGCCATCCGGCTGCCGAGCAGGGTAGTCGAGGCCCTTCAGCTCAGGGAAGGCGACGAAGTCAGCCTTCGGCCCGGCAGCGGCCAGCACCTGGAAGTCGTCCGCGAAGCATCGCGTTCAGAGCGGATCGCACGCCTGCGAGACCTCCTGAAGGGCAGGCTGCCGGCCGATTTCAGGTTCGACCGCGAGCAGGCCAGTGAGCGCTGATTTCCTCGACACCAATGTATTGGTCTATTTCGCGGAGCAGCATGAGCGGAAGTACCCGCGTTCACTCGAATTGCTCGAGGCCGGTGGAGTGGCCAGCGTACAGGTGCTCAACGAGTTCGCCAGCGTGGCGCGGCGGAAGTTGTTGCTGGACTGGCCGGAAATCGAGGAGTCACTGCTGCTGCTCCGCAGCCTGCTCGACATTCGTCCAATCGACATCGAGACACACGAAACGGGTATCGAACTTGCCGCCCATCATGGGCTTCACGTCTACGACGCAATGATCGTCGCCGCAGCCCTGCTAGCCGGTTGCGACGTACTCTATTCGGAAGACATGCAGCACGGCCTTCTGCTCGAAGGCCGGCTGCGAATCGTCAATCCGTTTGCCTGATCAGGCCGCCGCCGGCGCTGCCCCGCCGCCGAACAGGCCGATGACCAGACCCTGCACCAGCAGCGCCACCAAGAGGTACCCGCCATCGATCAGGGTCCGGCTCCACGGCGCCCCCTCGTAGCGATGGTTGAGCGTCATCGCGGTGATGACGAAGCCCAGCCACATCAGCCCGCCGGTGTAGAGCCCGTTCAGCGCATTGGTGGCGCCGAACAAGCCCGGCATGCTCGCCGCGATCACCGTGGCCATGACGAGCTGGCAGGCGAAGCCGATGATGTAGGGCGTCGGATCCTTGCCGTTGATCTGCTCGCGCGTCTTGCCGATGGCGTTGAGCCATTGCTCCGCCAGCACCATGTACCAGACGGCGCCGATGCCCCAGGCGACGATGACCCCGACGATGACGCCGAGCCAGTTGATGGACAGTGTCATTGCGCATTCCCCCCGCGGGGCCGCAAGCCCCGCGGCACAATAGCGCACCCGACGCCTCCCCTCCAGCCCGGCCGCCGGCTAGAGGCCTCCCATTTCGAGGATCACCCGCCACTCGGCCGGGGTGACCGGGCCGACCGACAGGCGGGAGAGCTTGACCAGCGCCATGTTGGCGAGCGCCGGCGTCTGCTTGATGGTCTCGAGCGTCACCGGCCGGGGTAGCTTGCGCACCGGCACGACATCGACGCACTCCCAGACCACCTGACCCTTGTCATTGGGCTCGGCGGTCGAATCGGCATGCGCCAGCGCCACCACCCGGACGATGCCGACGATCTCCTTGCCGATATTGGAGTGATAGAAGAACGCCTCGTCGCCGAGCTGCATCGCCCTCATGTTGTTGCGCGCCGTGTAGTTGCGCACCCCGTGCCACTCCTCCGGCACGCCCTTGGCGACCACGTCGTCATAGGAGAGGACGTCGGGCTCGGACTTCATCAGCCAGTAGGCCATCGCCCGCCCACCTATTTCTTGGTGTTGTTGATGCCGATCCGGTAGGGCTTGATGGTAATGGAGTCGAACACGCCGCGGGCGACGAACGGGTCACGCCGGAACGTCGCTTCGGCTTCCTCCTGGCTTGCCGCCTCGATCACCATGAAGCTGCCCACCATGTCGCCCTTGGCATCGAGGAAGGGGCCTGCCAGTACCAGCTGGTCGCCCAGCGACTCGAGGTGCTTGAGGTGGTCGGGCCGCACCTCCATGCGGTAGGCAAGGCCATTGGGCTTGTCATAGGCGACGATCGCGAAGTGCAACTCAGTTCTCCCTCTTGAGCGGCCGTTTCATCAGGCCGGCGACGATATCGTTGATGGTGGTGAGACCGCCGAGCAGCAGGTCTACCGCATCGATCAGCGGGGCGTCGATGCCGAGTTGACCGGCCAGCCGCTTGGCGACGGGAGTCGTCGCGACGCCTTCGGCGAGCCCGATCCCCGCGAGGCTCCGGCCGCTGCCGAGCGCCATGCCGTGGCGGTAATTGCGCGACTGGCTCGAGGTACAGCTCAGCGTCAGGTCGCCCAGCCCGGCAAGGCCGGTCAGCGTGTGGGCCTCGCCACCCATGGCGACGATCAGCCGGGTCATCTCCGCGAACGCCCGCGCCAGCAGCGCCGAGCGCGCCGAGGCGCCGAGCCCCGCGCCCTCCACCGCGCCCGAGGCCAGGGCGTAGACGTTCTTCAGCGCCCCGGCCAGTTCGACCCCGACAATGTCGTCCGCCGCATAGAGGCGGAAGGTCGGACCGGCGAGTGCCGCCGCGAGCGCCGAGGTCGCCTCCGCGTCCTCGCCCGCGAGCGTCACCGCGGTCGGCCGCCCGAGCGCCACGTCGACGGCAAAGCTGGGGCCCGACAGCACATAGGGATGCGCGCCGGGCGCGGTTTCGGCGAGGATCTCGCTCTGGCGCCTGAGGCTGCCCGCCTCGAGGCCCTTGGCGGAGAGCACGACCGGCCGTCCCATCAGCAGCCCGCGCAGCGGCGCCAGCACCGAGCGGCTGGCCTGCGCCGGCACCGCGAGAATGTAGAGATCCGCCTCCGGCACCTCGCCGCGAGCCCGGATCCGGTCGGACAGGATCGCCGATCCCAGGTGCGGCGTGCTGGTATGGCGGTCGTTGACCTCCGCGATCACCGCCGCGTCGCGCCCGACCAGGGTGACGTCGCGTCCGGCCAGGGCGGCGACCTGTGCCAGCGCCGTGCCCCACGCGCCCGCGCCGATCACGGCCACATGCTCAGGCCGCATGGCCGACCCCCATGTCCGCACTGTCGAGCGGCCAGCGCGCCCGGGCCGCGACATCGAGGCCGTCGCACCCGCCGAGCACCAGTCGCTCCGCGCCCGCCCAGGCCACCATCGCCCCGTTGTCGGTGCACAGCGGGATGGGCGGAATGATCAGCTCGGCACCTGCCGCCTCCGAAACGCCGCGCAGGGCGGCGCCGATTTCGCGATTCGCCGCCACGCCGCCCGCCACCACGAGGCGCGCCGGCGCGCCCGGCCATTCGGCCCGCAGCCGGACGAGCGCCGAGCGGGCCCGTTTTGCGACGATCTCGGCCACCGTCCGCTGGAAACTCGCGGCAAGGTCGGCCGCATCCTGGTCGCTGAGCGGCGCCGCCGCCTCCGCGGCCAGCCGAACCGCCGTCTTCAGCCCGGAAAAGGAGAAATCCAGCCGATCCTGATGGAGCAGCGGGCGAGGAAAATCGAAGCGGTGCGGGTCGCCGGAGCGGGCCAGCCGCTCGACCTGCGGGCCACCGGGCACGCCGAGGCCGAGCAGTTTGGCCACCTTGTCGAAGGCCTCGCCCAGCGCGTCGTCGATGGTCGAGCCCCAGCGCTGGTAGTCGCCGACGCCACGCACCAGGACGAACTGGCTGTGGCCGCCCGAGACCAGCAGCATCAGGTAGGGAAACGCAATGCCATCGGTCAGCCGCGCCGTCAGCGCATGCGCCTCGAGATGATTGACGGCGAGCAGCGGCTTGCCGAGCGCCGCGGCCAGCGCCTTGGCCGTCGTCAACCCCACCAGCACGCCGCCGATCAGGCCCGGCCCGGCGGTTGCCGCGATCGCATCGAGCTGCCGCAAGTCGAGGCCGGCCGCCTCGACGGCTCGGCCGATGATCCGGTCGAGATGGCTCACATGCGCCCGCGCCGCCAGCTCCGGAACCACGCCGCCATAGGGCGCATGCTCCTCGAGCTGGCTGCGCACGATGTTCGACACAATGGTGCCGCGACCCTGGTCGTCACGGATGACGACCGCCGCCGCGGTCTCGTCGCAGCTCGTCTCGATGCCCAGCACGCGGACACCCACGCTCATCGTCGCACCCCCGCGGCAGTGCCTGTCATCAACCTTGCCCGCCTCGTTCGTGTCGGATAAGCCCTGCCCGGTTCCGGCCTACAATAGGTAAGGCGTGAAATGCAATCGGCCCCCTTCCTGCGCATCGGCACCCGCGGTTCCCTTCTCGCCCTGACCCAGGCCCGCCTGGTGCAGCGCCTGCTGGCCGAGACGCATGCGGTCGAGCCCGAACGGATCGCCATCACGGTGATCTCGACCAGCGGCGACCGGATCACCGACCGCCCGCTGAGCGAGGCCGGCGGCAAGGGCCTGTTCTCCAAGGAGATCGAGACGGCGCTGGCGGCCGGCGAGGTCGATATCGGCGTGCATTCCAGCAAGGACCTCGCTTCCGCCCTGCCGGCCGGCCTGACCCTCGCGGCCTTTCTCGAGCGCGAGGACGTCCGCGACGCCTTCGTGTCCCTCGCCCATGCGACGCTGGCCGATCTGCCGCCCGGCGCGCGGCTCGGCACCTCGTCCATCCGCCGCGCCGCCCAGGTGCTGCGCGCCCGCCCTGATCTCGAGATCGTCCCCTTCCGCGGCAATGTCGACACGCGGCTCAAGAAGCTCGAGGACGGCGTCGCCGATGCCACCCTGCTGGCCAGCGCCGGTCTCAACCGCCTCGGCAGGGCCGACCGCGTCACCAGCTACCTCGATCCGAGCCACTTCCTGCCGGCTCCGGCCCAGGGCGCCATCGGCATCGAGATCCGCGACGGCGACGCGCGGACCGCGGCGATCGTCGCGCCGCTCGACCACGCCGCCACCGCCACCGCCATCGCCGCGGAACGGGCCCTGCTCGCCACTCTCGACGGCTCCTGTCGCACGCCGATCGGCGCGTTTACCGAATTGAACGCAATTTCGTGCACGCTCACCGCCGAGATCCTCAGCCCGGACGGGCGGGAGTTCTATCGCGACACCGCCTCCGGACCTGCCCTCGACGCGGCCCGGATCGGATCGCAGCTGGGACGCACCCTGCTCGAGCGGGCGGGGCCACGGTTCCTCGGGCAGTTCAAGGGATAGGCAACCCATCGTGCGCATGCTCGTGACCCGGCCGGACCCCGACGCGAGCGACACCGCCGCGCGGCTCGGTGCGCTCGGCATCGAGGGCGTCGCCTGCCCGCTGCTCGTGCACGAGACGCTGGGCGGCAGCATCCCCGATCCGGAGGGTTTTGCCGCCATCGCCCTGACCAGCAGCAACGCCCTCAGGGCCCTCGTCGATCGCGGCCAGCTGGCGCGCTATCGCGGCCTGCCGGTGTTCACCGTCGGCGATCGCACCGCCGAGGCGGCTCGCCGCCATGGTTTTGCCCGCGTCGAAAGCGCGCGGGGCGGCTTTGCCGATCTGGTCGACAAGCTCGCCCACACCACGGTTGGCGGTCCGATCCTCTACTTCTCCGCGCGCGATCTCGCTGGGGACCTCGCCAAGTCGCTGGCGCCGCATGGACGGATGGTGATCACCGCGCAGATCTACGCCATGAACCCGGTTGCCGCGATCCCCGATGCCGTCCTCGCCGCTCTGGGCGACGGCGAGATCGGCGCGGTGCTGTTCTATTCGCGCCGCACCGCCGCCACCTTCGTCAGGCTTACCGAGGCACGACTCGGTCGAGCGGTGCGGCAGCGCCTGGGCGTGCTGTGCCTGAGCGAGACGGTTGCCGAGCCGCTGGTCGATGCCCATTTCGTCAGGATCGGGCTCGCCGATCACCCGAGCGAGGAGGCGATGATGAGTCTTGCCCTGTCCTTCTACCGCGACCAGAACGCCTCATGACCACGAAAACCAAGGACCTGCCGCATGGCTGAGCGCAAATCGGGGCCCGTCAAGCCGCCGGTCATCGACCTCAAGGCCCGCCCGCAGG
>NZ_JAYRYM010000054.1:0-18479 GCF_041917035.1 Devosia sp.
TCCTGGGCAATTACACCTCGGACACCTTCGACTTCTCCGGCGTCACCTTCGTGGGCAGCAACATCCTGATCCACTCGGGCGACGGGGACGACGTGGTCAAGGGGTCCGCCGGGGCCGACCTGATCAACGCCGGCAAGGGCAACGACACGGTCAGCGGCGGCGCGGGACAGGACCGCTTCGTGTTCGACACGGCGCTCGACAAGTATTCCAATGTCGACCGCATCCTCGACTTCAAGGCGGTCGACGACACCATCGTGCTGGACGACGCGGTGTTCAAGAAGGTCGGGGCGCTCGGCGTCCTCTCGGCGGGGGCCTTCGTCACCGGCTCCAAGGCGCTCGATGCCAGCGACCGCATCGTCTACAACGCCGCCACCGGCGACCTGCTCTACGATGCGGACGGCAGCGGCAAGGGTGCAGCGATACAGTTTGCTAAGCTTGGCACCAATCTCGGACTCACCAACGCCGATTTCGTCATAGTCTAGGATGAACGGCCGCCGCGCCCCAAGGTGCGGCGGCCACCGCCGGACACGAGACCCCCCATGGCAGCTTTCCAGACTTCCCCCGTGCCGGGCGCGCGCAGCCCCGTCGCCGAGGCCATCGCGCGCTGCCGGGGGGCCCTCGCATCGGTCTTCGGCTTTTCCGTACTGACCAATGTGCTGATGCTCGCCGGCCCGCTGTTCATGCTGCAGGTCTACGACCGGGTGCTGGTCAGCCGCTCGCTCTCCACCCTCGCCGGCCTGATCGTGCTGCTGGTGCTGGCCTACCTGTTCCAGGGCCTGTTCGACGTCCTGCGCGGCCGCATCATGGTGCGGGCCGCCGAAGTGGTCGATGCGGAACTCTCCGGGCCGGTGCAGCGGGCGCTGCTGTCGAGCCAGGCAGGCGGCGGCCAGGCCATCCGCGAGCTCGACCAGCTGCGGGCCTTCATCGCCGGCAGCGGACCGCCGGCCCTGTTCGACCTGCCCTTCCTGCCCGTCTTCCTCGCCCTGTGCTGGCTCGTCCACCCGCTGATCGGCATGGTCGCCCTGGTCGGCGGCGGCGTGCTCCTGGCGGTGGCGGTGCTCTCCGAACTGGGCGGTCGACGCGCCGCCGAAAGCCTCGTCGAGGAGGGTGGCAGGCGCGCCGAACTGGCGGACTCGGTGCGCCGCAACGGCGAGCTGATCACGGCCATGGGCATGCAGGGCGCCTTCGCCCGCCGCCTTTCGACCATCAATGACCGCTTCCTCTCCTCGGCCCGTCGGGCCGCCGATCTCGGCAGCGGCCTCGGCGCGCTCTCGAGGATCCTGCGCATGCTGCTGCAATCGCTGGTGCTGGCGGCGGGCGCCCTGCTGGTGATCGAGGGACAGATGACCGGCGGCGCCATGGTCGCCTCGTCCATCCTCGTGGCGCGCGCCGTGGCCCCGATCGAGACGCTGATCTCCAACTGGCGCAGCCTGCTCGCCGCCCGCATCGCCTACCGGCGGCTCAACGGCACGCTGACGCAGCTCTCCGCGGCGCCCGCCGTGGCCACCCGGCTCGAGGCCCCGCGCCGCCAGCTCGCCGTGACCGACGGGACGGTGGTGGCCCCCTCGGGCCGCCAGGTGATCGTCGACCGGCTCGGCTTCACCGTCGAGGCCGGCACCGCCGTCGGCATCATCGGCCCCTCCGGGGCGGGCAAGAGCGCCCTGGGACGGGTGCTTGCCGGCGTCTGGCCCGTCGCCCGGGGTCAGGTGACCCTCGACGGGGCCGGCTACGACCAGTACGACCCGACGGCGCTCGGCCGATCGATCGGCTACATGCCGCAGACGACCGAGCTGTTCGCCGGCACCATCGCCGAGAACATCGCCCGGATGAGCCTCGACCCGGACTCCGAGGATGTCATCGCCGCCGCTCGCGCGGCCGGGGCGCACGACATGATCGTGGCGCTGCCCGCCGGCTATGACACGCGCATCGGCGGGGCCGACGGCTACACGCTCTCGGGCGGGCAGCAGCAGCGCGTGGCCTTGGCCCGCGCCCTCTACGGCGACCCGTTCCTGCTCGTCCTGGACGAACCGAACGCCAATCTCGACACGGTCGGCGAGGCCGCCCTGGTCGAGGCCATCGCCACCGCCAAGGCGCGCGGAGCGGCGATCGTGCTGATCACCCACCGCCCGTCGCTGACCCGCAGTTGCGAGAACCTGCTGCTCCTCGCCGACGGACTGCAGCGCGCCTATGGACGGCGCGACGACGTGATGCGCCGGCTCGAGGGCGGCGCGGCCCGTCCCGCCGCGGCCGGGCTCAAGGTGGTCGAACCGACCTATTCGGGAGTACCGACATGAGCGGCACGCGCGATCCGCAACGTTCCATCCGCCGGCTGAGCCTCGCCGGCGGCCTCGCCGCCCTGCTGCTGGTCGCCGGCGCCGGGGGCCTGTCGGCCGCGATCGAGTTTGCCGGAGCCGTGATCGCCGAGGGCGTGGTCGTGGTCAAGACCGACGTGATGAGCATCCAGCACGCCCGCGGCGGCATCGTCGCCGGGATCGAGGTGGCCGAGGGCGACCGGGTCGCCGCCGGCCAGCCGCTGATCCGGCTCGACGGCACGCAGTTGGCGGCATCGCTCGCCATCATCAACTTCACCCTCGACGAGATGCTGGTCCGCCAGGCGAGGCTCTCGGCCGAACGCGACGGCCTGGGGCGCTTCGATCCGCCGGCGGCGCTGGCCGAGCGGGCCGCCGCCGATCCGACCTTTGCCGCCCTGCTGGCGGCCGAGCAGCAGCTGTTTGCCTTGCGCCAGACCACCCTGAGCAGCCAGAAGCAGCAGCTCAATGAGCAGATCGCGCAACTCGAAGCGGCCATTTCCGGGCTCGACCGGCAACTGGCCGGCCGCATCACCGAGCAGAAGATCGTCGCCTCGCAGCTCGAGGCCTTCCGTGACCTGACCGAGAAGGGGCTGATGCAGGCGAGCCAGCGCAACGCGATGGAGCGCGACGGCGCCAGCCTTGCCGCCGAGATCGGGCGGATCGAGGCGGCCATCGCGGAGAACCGCGGCCGGATCAGCGAAGTCAGGATCGAGGTCCTCGCCGTCGAGCAGGTGCTGCGCAAGGACGTCGCGACCGAGCTCAACGAGCTGAGCACCCGCATCGCCGAGTACCGGGAGCGGCGCGACGCCGCCGACGACGAAATCCGCCGCCTCGCGCTCGTCGCCCCGATCGCCGGCACGGTGCACGAACTGCGCATCCATACCCCCGGCGGGGTGATCGGGGCGGGCGACACCGTGCTCGAGATCGTGCCCGACCCGGACCAGGTCGCCGTCGAGGCGCGCATTTCCCCCACCGAGATCGACATGATCGCCCCCGGTCAGACGGTGCAGCTGCGGCTCGCCGCCTTCAACCGGCGAACCGCCCCGGAACTGACCGGGACGGTGCAGCGCGTGGCCGCCGATGCCATCCGCGACGAACGCACCGGCCGCAGCTATTTCGAGGTCCGCATCGTCGTCCCGGACGACCAGCTGGCCCTGCTGGGCGAAGAGCGGCTGGTGCCGGGCATGGTCGCCGAGGCTCATTTCGCCACCGAGACACGCAGCATTGCGAGCTACCTGCTGCAGCCCTTGGCCGAGCAGCTCGGACGTGCCTTCCGCGAGCGCTGAGCGGATCGCCGATCGTCAGGCGCTGCGGTACCGCGCCCGGTTGTTCCGCGCGCCGTGCTCGAGTTCGGCCTTGCCGAGCAGCTCGAGCACCGGCGTGACGTAGTTGGCGAACCGGCCGCGATACCCCTTGCGCAACCCGTAATAGCCGCCGACCGGGTTGTCCGGCGAACGGGCCCACGCCTCGATCGTCCCCTCCTGGACCGGCTTTCCCTCGTCGGCATTGCCGAGCAGCACCCAGTCGCCGCGTTCCATCAGCATGCGCGCCAGATCGTCGATCGCCTCAAGGCGGTAGGATAGCCGGGTCGTACCGACTTCGACGACGAGGGCCGGCGGCGTGGCGTCCGGATCGCGCCAGGCGTGGTACTGGGAGGACAGCGAGGGGGTCTGCAGCTGCCAGGGATCGTCCTTGGTGCCGCTGCCATAGGTTACGATATGCGTCGTCATGATCTTGCCTCCGCCGCGGCCGCGAGCGCGTCCGCGAATTGCTGGAACGAGGGGCCGAGGTCCGGCATGGACGGCCAGATGAGGCCGAGCATCGCCCCGGTATAGACCTCGCGCAGGCTGAACTGAGTACCGGTGCCGGTCGGATCGAGCCGGAAGGTGCGCGTGCCGGTGAACAGCCCGAACGGCATGCCGCCGGTCCAGACCATCAGCCGGTTGGGCTGCATCTGCGTGACCTTCAGCGGAAACGCCCGGCCGGGCGCCACCGAGGACCAGAGCTTCAGCCGCTCCCCCGGAGCGATCCGGCCCTCGATGCGGACGATGCCGAACGCCCCGCTGCTCAGCGCAGCAGGGTCGACCAGGATCCGCCAGAGCGTCTCGGGGGGTGCCTCGATACGGCGTTCGACGTGGAATTCGTGCATGGCTTGCCTCACGGTTCGCCTTAGCCATAATCCGGCTTATACGACATCTTCTGTCATGGATGAAATGCGAGCCTCGCGCCTCCTGCAAATTCTTCTGCTGCTGCAGAACCGCGGCCGGATGACCGCCGGAGCCCTCGCTATCGAACTCGAGGTGGCGCATCGCACCGTGCTGCGCGACATGGATGCGCTCAGCGAGGCCGGCCTGCCGATCATCGCCTACCAGGGCAACCAGGGCGGCTTCGAGCTCGGCTTCAGCTATCGCACCCGGCTCACCGGCCTCGCCGCCGACGAGGCCGAGGCGCTGGCCGTGCTGCTCGCCGATCCGACCCCGCTCTTGGCCGAGCTCGGACTGGCCGACCCGGCCCGCCGAGCGGCCAGCAAGCTCAGGGAATCGCTGCCCGATCCGGTCCGCGAGAAGCTGGCGCTGGCCAACCGGCGCTTCCGCATAGCGCGCCCGCCGCCGGACAGCGTCGACCACAGGGTTGCGGCGATGGCCGCGGCGGTGCGGGAGCGGCGCAAGGTGCGCCTCGCCTCGCGGTCCGCCAACCCGCTCGAGGTTCATCCGGTCGCCCTGCAATATGGCGAGACCGGCTGGGCGGTGCTCGACGGCCGAACCCTGCGGGCGATTCCGCTTGCCGACTGGCAGGACGTGAACATCTCCCGGCTGAGCTTCTAGCGCGTCCGGCCGCTCGCCCCACCTCACTCCGCCCTTTCCATCGGCGAGATTGGCAGGCAAAGGTGAGCGCACTCTCAGCGTCGCGATCATGCTCATCATTCTGTCAGCGCAGTGGCCGGAAGCCCGGATCGAGTCCGCCTTTGGCCGGGTCCCCCTGCCCTTCCTCCCGCTGGGGGCGACGAGCTGTCTGGCCGTGCAGCGCCAGATGGCGCCGGGCGACCGCTGCGTTCTCACCATACCGCAGGCCTTCCTCGAGGCGGCCGAGGCCCGGCTGGCGCTCGACACCGCGGACATCTGCCTGCTGCCCCAGCCCGATGGTCTCTCCCGCGCCGCCATGCTCGCCGACGCGCTGCGGCGGATCGCCCCGCACGGACCGGTCCGCGTGCTCTTCGGCGATACTCTCCTGCCGACGCCGACGACCCGAAGCGCCGACTTCGTCGCGCTGACGGACGCGCCGGCGCCCGGATCGGCACTGGTGTTCGACCCCGCCGCTCCGCCGGGTGGCCGGTTCGCCGAGGCCGAGGGACCGCACCGGCTGTCGGTGTGCGGCGGCTTCGGGGCCGCCGATGGCGCCCTGCTTGCCGGTGCCATGCGCGACGGCAACCTGCGGGATGGCCTCAACGCCTATGACCGCTGCCGGCCGCTTGAGCCGTGGGTGACCAGTGGCGGCGCGACCCTCGGCACGCTCGAGGCCTATCTGGAGGCGAAGTCCCGATCCATGTACTCGCGGGCCTTCAATGCGGTGACCCGCCATGGCGACCGGATCGTCAAGCACTCGCGCAACGATGCCAAGATCGCGGCCGAGGCGCGCTGGTACGAGACGCTGCCGACGCAGTTGCAGGACACGATCCCGGCCTATCTCGGCCGCAGCGGGACCGGCGGTCGACCCGAATACGCCCTGGCCTTCCTGGGCCTGCCCACGCTCGGCGAACTCTCGGTGTTCGGCGCCGCCTCGGGCAACACCTGGCAGACCATCGTCTCGGGCTGCTGCGCGCTGCTGGAGCGCTACCAGTCGATCCGGCCGCAGCCGGGCGACGTCGCGGCCTCGCCCGCCTTCGCGTCGGCCTTCCACGCCGCCATGCACGTCGGCAAGTCCCTGGCGCGCATCGGCGCCTACCTGCGGTCGGACGAGTCCGGCGGGAACAGCTCCATCACGCTCAACGGTCGTCGTCACCCCCCCGTCGGCGAAGTGGTCGAGGAGATGATCGAAGCGATCCGGCCGACCCGCGCCGACGACGTGCGCTTCTGGCACGGCGATTTCCACTACGGCAACCTGCTCTTCGACGCCTCCTCGGACCGCGTGTTCAGCATCGATCCCCGCGGACAGCTGGAAGGGGGCGGGATGACCTCGTTCGGGGATTTCCGCTACGATGTGGCCAAGCTGGCCCATTCGGTGCTCGGCAGGTACGACAGGATCCTGATGGGCGCGGCACGACTGACGATCGACGAGGCCTCGTCCTGGCGCTTCACGACGCGGGAGCTGCCGGAGGATGCCGCCGTCGAGGCCCGGTTCCTCGATGCGTGCAGATCGCGGTTCGGTGTCGAAAGCGCGGAGCTGCTGGCGCTGACGGCGCTCCTGTTCTTCTCCATGCTGCCGCTGCACGGCGAGCGCCCGGATCTGCAGCGCATGTTCCTCGCGGCAGGCCTGCAGCTCGCCGAGCGGGCCCGGACCGAACGATGATCGTGCTCCCCATGGCCGGCGGCAGCACGCGCTTTGCCCGTGCCGGGTACGAGATCCCCAAGTTCATGCTGCCGCTGCACGGCCACTCGGTGTTCGCGCACGCGCTGGGGAGCTTCTGCCACTATTTCGATGCCGAGAGCTTCCTCTTCGTCTGCCGCGACGACCCGGGCACCGCCGCGTTCATCGGGGCGCAGGCCGCCCTGCTGGGCCTCGCGCCGGACCGCATGCGCGTCATCGCCCTGCCCCGGCCGACCGCCGGACAGGCCGAAACGGTGGCCGAAGGCCTCAGGCTGGCCGGCGTCGCCGCCGACGAGCCGCTGACCATCTTCAACATCGACACCTTCCGTCCCGGCTTCCGCTACGCCGACCTGTTCGATCGCCACGCGGTGGATGGCTATCTCGAGGTGTTCACGGGCGAGGGCGACGCCTGGTCGTTCGTGCGCGCCGCCGATGAGCGGGCGCCGACCGGTCGAGCCCTCGAGGTGGCGGAGAAACGGCGTATCTCCACCCTGTGCTCGGATGGCCTCTACCACTTTCGCACCGCGTCCCGTTTCCTGTCGCTCTACGCCGAGACGGCCTCCGAGGACCCGGCGCGGCTCGATGGCGGCGAACGCTACGTGGCCCCGCTCTACGACCTCGCCATCCGCCATGGGCAGGACATCCGCTATCAGTTGATCGCCGCCGAAGACATCCGGTTCTGCGGCACGCCGGAGCAATACCAGGCGCTCTGCGTCGCGACCCCGTTCGGACCGCTGCCCGCGGAGGCGGGCTCGTGAGCCGCCGCATCCGCCTCATCCTCACCGGGATCACCCCCAGTCCCAGCGCCCAGATCTACCGGCTCCTGCGGGCAGAGTACCCCGACAGCGAAATCGAGGCGCACGTCGTCACCTGGGCCGGGATGAACGGCAAGGAGTTCTTCGAGGTCTTCGATTTCGCCACCATCCACCAACTCGATCCGGCCCATTTCAGACCGGCGATCGACGCGGCGATCGGGCGCTTCGCGCTCAAGGCAACGGAGACCGTCCCCTTCAACACGGTGTCGATGTTCTGCTGCTGGAACGAGGCGGCATCGCTTGCCGAGCAGGGCGGCGCCGATGTGGTCATCAAGGCCCGCGTCGACACTGCCATTGTCCCGATGCAGGGCGGGCTGGCTCTGTTCGAGCCCGGCGACGCCTTGCGGATTCCCCAGGGCGGCAACTTCCGCAACGGGGTCGGCGACCACGTCTGCTACGGGCCGGCCGCGGCGGTCGCCGCCTATCTGAGGCTGTTCCGGCACCTGCCGGCCTATGCCGCCGAGGGCCATGTGCTGCACCCCGAGCGACTGCTGGCGCTGCACACCGGCCGGGTGCTCGTCGTCCCCCTCGAGCGACCGCCGCTGACCATCTTCTACCGCGACGGCATCTACAACGGGGACCTCAGGTGGGACGGCACCGCCAGCATGCCGAGCGACCTGCGCCTGTCCCTTGCCGCCGTGATCGGCATCTACCGGCGCCGCAACGTGCTGCCTGGCCGCACGCGAGGCATGGCCCTCCGCCTCGCCGCGGCCCGGTTGTTGCGAGCGCTGCCGCCGGTCCCCAGGTCCTGGGACAGCCGGCTCAGGGCGTACTTTCGGGTGAAGTAGCGAGCCCCGCACGGTGGCCGGGAACGGCCGGACCTGACGTTCAGCCGGGGAAGCCTGTCGGACGATGGGCGGCGGTGATGCGGGTCACTTGGCCGTCCAGCCGCCATCGATCGAGATCGCGCTGCCGGTGATCGAACGCGCCATGTCGCCGCTGAGGTAGATGCACAGTTCGGCGATCTCCTCGGGCTGCACGAACGCCTTGGTCGGCTGCGGTCCGAGGAAGATGGTGCGTACCACCTCGTCCTCGCTGAGGCCATGCACCCTGGCCTGATCCGCCACCTGCCGGGCAACCAGCGGGGTCCACACATAGCCGGGACAGATGGCATTGACGGTGACGCCCTTCTCGGCCACCTCGAGCGCCACGCTCTTGGTGAGGCCGACCACGGCGTGCTTGGTGGCGACATAGGCGGACTTGAACGGCGAGGCGCGCAGGCCATGCGCCGAGGCGATATTGATGATCCGCCCCCAGCCGCGCTCGACCATCCCCGGCAGCGCCGCACGGATGGCATGAAAGGCGGAATCGAGGCTCACGGCGAGGATGCGGTCCCAGTCGGCGACCGGGAAGGCCTCGACCGGCGCCACCTTCTGGATGCCGGCATTGTTGACGAGGATGTCGAGACGCCCGAGGGCGGCGATGGCGGCCGGCACCAGGGCCTGGCTCTCGACAGGGTCGGACAGGTCGGCCCGGAGATAGCGGACCCGGCCGGCAGCCCCCTCCGCAACCGAGGCCAGGAGATCGGCGACCTCCGCCTCGGCCGCAAAGCTGTGAAGCGCCACGTCGTAACCGAGCGCCGCATAGCGCCGGGCGATGGCCAGCCCGATACCGCTGGTCGATCCGGTGACCAGCACCGCGCGGTTGCCCTGTTCCACCCGCCCCTCCGTGCCCGAAGCCCGTCTGCACCGACGACATCCTGACTGTCCAGGGATCTCGGCGGTCCGGCACGGGCGAAAGCGGGCCGGACCATAGCCGTCCGGCGTACCGGACGGCAATGCTCAGTCGGTATCGGCCGCCATCTGCGACAGCACGCGTCCGCGCCCGGTGGCGCGCAGGATCATCGGCAGGACCAGCGCGACCAGCGCCAGGGCCAGCAGCGTCGCCGAAATCGGCGAGGTCAGCAGCACCATCGGGTCGCCCTGCGAGATCGCCAGCGCCCGGCGCAGCTGCTGCTCCGCCATCGGCCCCAGGATCAGCCCGACCACCACCGGGGCGATCGGGAAGTGGAACAGCCGCAGGCCGTAGCCGAGCAGTCCGAACACCAGCAGCATGCCCAGCTCGACCACCGAGGGGTTGGCGCCGATCGTGCCCAGTGTGGCGAACAACAGGATGCCGGCATAGAGCCAGGGCCGCGGGATGGTCAGCAGCCGTACCCAAAGTCCGATCATCGGCAGATTCAGCACGATCAGCATCAGGTTGGCGATCAGCAGGCTGGCGATCAGCCCCCAGACCAGCTGCGGATTGGCGGTAAAGAGCAGCGGTCCCGGCTGCAGCCCGTATTGCTGGAAGCCGGCGAGCATGATGGCCGCGGTCGCCGAAGTGGGCAGCCCCAGCGTCAGCAGCGGCACCAGCGTGCCGGCGGCGGAGGCGTTGTTGGCGGCCTCGGGCCCCGCGACGCCCTCGATGGCGCCATTGCCGAACTCCTCCTTGTGCCGGCTGAGCCGCTTCTCGACCGCGTAGGAGAAGAACGTGCCGATCTCGGCGCCGCCCGCCGGCATCGCCCCGACCGGGAAGCCGATGGCGGTGCCCCGCAGCCAGGGCTTCCACGAGCGCGACCAGTCCTTGCGGGTCATCCACAGCGATCCGCGCACCGGCTCGACGGTGTCGGGCGCACGTCGTCCGTGCGCGGCGACATAGAGGGTCTCCCCGATGGCGAACATCGCCACCGCCAGCGTCGTTACTTCGATGCCGTCGAGCAGATCAGGCACGCCGAAGGTCAGCCTGGCCTGCCCGGTCTGCAGGTCGATGCCCACCAGCCCCAGCACCAGCCCCAGGGCCAGCGCCGTCAGGCCACGCAATGCACTATCGCCGAACGCGGCGGAGACGGTGACGAAGGCCAGCACCATCAGCGCGAAGTACTCGCGCGGCCCGAAGGCGAGGGCGAACTTGACCACCCACGGCGCGAGGAAGGCCAGCGCCACCGTGGCGATCAGGCCGGCGACGAACGAGCCGATGGCGGCCGTCGCCAGTGCCGGGCCGCCCCGACCGGCCTTGGCCATCCGGTTGCCCTCGAGCGCGGTGACGATCGAGGCGCTCTCGCCGGGCGTATTGAGCAGGATCGAGGTCGTCGACCCCCCGTACATGCCGCCATAGTAGATGCCGGCGAACATTATCAGCGAACCGGCCGGATCGAGCTTGTAGGTCACCGGCAGGAGAAGGGCGACGGTGGTCGCCGGTCCGATGCCGGGCAGCACGCCGACGGCGGTGCCCAGCGTGACGCCGACCAGCGCATAGAGCAGGTTGACCGGCTGCACGGCAACCGCCAGCCCCTGGAGCAGAAGGAGGAAGGTGTCCATCACGAGGCTCCGGCAACGGTCCTGGGCGGAGAAAGCATGGCAAGCAGGTCGAGCAGCAGGCGTTCGGGCGGGCCGGCGGGCAGATTGAGCTGCAGGAGCCGCGCAAACACGTACCAGACGGCGGCCGACAGCAGCACGCCGACGAGCAGGGCCAGCGGCAGCCGCACCTTGCCCAGACCGCGCGCGGTCATGGCAAAGAGAAGACCGGTGGCCAGCGAGAATCCGACGAAGCGGATCAGCACCAGCTGGGCGAGGAGACCCCCGACGATCCAGGCGACGGGTGCGAACTCCTGCCGGTCGCGCTCGGGAAAGTCGCCGCGCCAGGCCTCGATGGCCGTCCACACGGCGAGCCCGCCCAGCCCGATGGCGATGACATAGGGTATGGTCTGCGGACCGATACGGGCGTAGGAGCCGCCCGTACCGAGCCGCGAGGCGTCCCAGGCGACGATCACGCCGAGCAGGCCGAGGCCCGCGGCGATGACCAGCGCCGCCCAGTCGGGGCGGCGCCGGGCGCTGGCGTGAGCCTGGGGCTCGCTCATTCGACCAGCCCGATGTCCTTGAGGACGGCGGTGGTGGCTTCGATTTCCTTGGCGAGTTGCGCCTTGAACTCGTCGCCGGCGAGCCAGGTGTTGATCCAGCCCTTGGTGGCGAGGGTCGCCTTCCAGCTCTCCGACTCGGCCATCTTCTGGATGTCGGCGGTGATGGCCGCGACCTGCTCGGCCGACAGCCCCGGACCGGCCCCCACCATGCGCCAGTTCATCACGGTGAGATCGACGCCGCCTTCCTTGAAGGTCGGCCCGTCGATGACCGCGATCCGCTCGGGCGCCGAAACACCGAGGACGCGCAGCGCACCCGCCTCGACCTGCGCCTGGAACTCGCCATAGCCGGAGATGCCGACCGTGGTCTGCGCCCCGAGCACCGCGGCCAACGCTTCGCCGCCACCCGAGAACGCCACGTAGTTGACCGCCCTGGGATCGACGCCGACGGTCTTGGCGAACAGCCCCGCGGTGATGTGGTCGGTGCCGCCGGCCGATCCGCCGGCCCACGACACCGCGCCGGGATCGGCCTTGAGCCTGGCCGCCAGATCGGCCAGCGTCTTGAGGTCCGACGCCGCCGGCACGACGATCACCTCGTATTCGCCGGTCAGCCGGGCGATCGGGGTCACCTGATCGAGGGTCACGGGCGACTTGTTGGTGAGGATGGCGCCCACCATCACATAGCCGCCCACGATCAGGCGGCTCGGGTCGCCATTGGCTTCCTGGGCGAACTGCGCCAGCCCGATGGTGCCGCCGGCGCCGGGGACATTGTTGACCTGCACGTTGGCCGAGATGCCCGCGCTGGTCAGCGCCTCCTGCATGGCGCGGGCGGTCTGGTCCCAGCCGCCGCCGGGACCGGCCGGCGCCATGATTGAGTAGTCGGCCGCCAGCGCGGGGGTGCCGAGCGCCAGGGCGCCGGCCAGCAGGGCGGTTGCAAACGCATGCTTCATCGTCATCATCCTCCGTGGGACCGCCGGGCACCATGGCCCGCGGACATCGTTTTCGAACAGGGGAGGTCCCGTGCAACGACGCGGCACGGACGCGCCGGGCCGACGTCTCGGATTGCGGTGGGGTCCTCCCAGACTCCTCGGCCCGACGCGGTTCCGCGCTCTCGGCCGTTCCGGCAGTAAGCCACACCAAGCTGTCGCCAAGCTGTCGCGACGCTACTGCGTGCTCAGCGCCTCGTTCCAGCGGCGGATGAGGCGGGCCCGCTTGACCTGGTCGAGATAGACCATGAGCCCCGGATTGACCGGCACCGGCCGCAGCTGCGCGCCGAGCGCCTGCTGCATCGCATTGGCGGTATTGGGGCCGGCGACCGCCTGGTTGAGCGCGGCGATCTGCAGCTGTTCCGCCATGATCGTCTGTCCGGCCTCCGACATCAGGAAGGCGAGATAGCGCCGGCCGAGTTCCGGATTGGTCGCGGCGCGCGGAACGAGCCCGATGCGGGACGTGACCACGGTGTAGTCGGCCGGCAGGATGATGCCGAGATCCGGATTGCGCGTCGCCGCCTCGGCCGCGTACGAGCCGAGGATGTTGTAGCCGAACACGAAGCGGCCGTCGGCGACGCGCTCGACGATCGCCGAGGTGGTGGAATAGAGCTTCACCCCGGCCGCCCCCATGGCCCCGACGAGGGTCCACAGGTCCGGATACTGTTCCTGGTCGCGGGAAAAGAACATGAAGCCGACGCCGCTGCGCTCGATGTCGTAGGTACCGATCCGGCCGAACACCGTGTCGGCATTGTCGACGAGGTAGCGGATCAGCTCCGCCCGGCTGCCGGGGGGCGGCGACCCGGCAAAGCTCGGTTTGTGGTAAACGAACACCGCCGGCTCGTAGGTGAGCGCATAGGCGGTGTTGCGCCAGTTTGCCCAGCGCGGCCAGCTGGCCGACAGCGGCACGACGCTCTCCTGCGCGTAGCCGTCATTGGCGAGCTTGACCTGCAGGTCCATCGACGACGAGAAGGCGAAGTCGGCCGTCCGCGCGCCGCTGTCCGTCTCGGCGACCACCCTGGCGTAGATGTCGATGGTCTGCAGGTCCTCGTAGGACACCGCAATGTCCGGATTGGCCTGCTGGAAGGCCGCGATCATCGGCCGCGCCAGCGGCTCGTCGAGCGAGGAATAGACAGTGGCGACCGGCGCGCCCGCATCGCCGCTGAGCGCGGGGAACAGCTGGGCCTCGGCGACCGCCGGGGTCGTGAGCAGGACAAGGAGCGGGATCAGGCGGACCATGGGCCATTGTGGCGCCATCCGGCGCGCGCCTCAAGACGGGATAGGCAACCGGGGCCGGTGCGGCTAGCCTCGCCAGCGGGAGGACGCATGCGCCTACTGGTGGTCGAGGATAGCCGCCCCCTCGGGGAGGGACTGGCGACGGTGCTGCGCGGAGCCGGCTACGCCGTCGACGTCGTGCATGACGGGGTCTCGGCCGACGCGGTGCTGAGCACGCAGAGCTTCGACCTCGTGGTCCTCGACCTGACGCTGCCGCAGATGGACGGGCTCGAGGTGCTGCGCCGCCTCCGGGCGCGCAAGAACCGCACGCTGGTGCTGATCCTCACCGCGCGCGGCGCCCTCGACGAACGGGTGCGCGGCCTCGACCTGGGTGCCGACGACTACATGACCAAGCCCTTCGACGTCCCCGAGCTCGAGGCCCGGGTGCGCATGCTGCTGCGCCGCCAGGCGGGATTGCGCCAGGCCGGCATCGAGATCGGCGAGGTCCGCTTCGATACCGTTTCCCGCACCCTCACCGCGCGAGGCGAGACCATCACCCTGCCGGCGCGCGAACTGGCGGTGTTCGAGACGCTGCTGCTGCGCAGCGGCTCGGTGGTGCCCAAGCAGGCGATCATCGAATCGCTGGCCGACTTCGACGAGGACCTGAGCGAGAACGCCGTCGAGACCTATGTCTCCCGCCTGCGCCGCCGGATTGCGCCCTACGGGCTCGCCATCCGCGTGGCGCGCGGCCTCGGCTACTACCTGACCGCGGGGGAAGGCGGATGAGCCGCCCCTACTCGCTGCGCCGCCGCCTGTTGTCGGGGCTGATCGGGGCCCTGCTCGTGCTGGGCGGGCTCGCCGTGCTCGACAGCTGGCGCGAGGCGCAGGACACCGCCACGACGCTCTCCGACCGGGTGCTGGCCGGCTCGGTGCTGGCCATCGCCGAGCGGGTGGTGGTCACCGACGAGGGCATCCTCGAGGTCGACGTGCCCTATGTCGCGCTCGAGATGCTGACCTCGGCCGCGCAGGACCGGGTGTTCTACCGGGTCGACGGACCGGCCGGGTTCGTCACCGGCTACCAGACCCTGCCCCAGCCGACCACACTGGGCACCGAGATCCGCTATTCCGACGACGTGTTCCGCGGCGATGCCATCCGCCTGGCGACGCTCAGCCGCGCCATTTCGACGGGCTCGAGCGCCATCGGCTTCACCGTCACCGTGGCCGAAACGACCATTGCCCGCACCCAGCTGACCCAGGCGCTGCTGGTCCGCTCCGCCGCGCGCCTCGCCGCGCTGATCCTCGTCGCCGCCCTCGTCGTGTCCCTGGCGGTCAGTCTCTCGCTGGCGCCGCTCTATCGCCTGCGGGCCGCCATCGCCGGCCGACAGGTGAGCGACCTGAGCCCGATCGAGGCCACGGTGCCCAAGGAGGTGAGGAGCCTCGTCGACACCGTCAACTCCTTCATGCTGCGGCTCTCGGCGGCCCTCGACGCGCTCCGTCACTTCACCGGCAATGCCAGCCACCAGTTGCGCACGCCGCTCACCGTGGTCCGCACGCAGATCGCGCTGGCGCAACGCGCGGCGAGCCTCGAGGAAGCGCGCGGCGCCCTGCAGGTGGCCGATCGCGAGGCCGTCCACTCCGAGCGCATCCTGGGCCAGCTGCTGATGCTGGCGCGCATCGATGCGAGCGGACCCGAGCGCCCGCTGGTCGCGGTCGATCTCGACCGGGTGGCGCGCGAGGTGACCGCCGCGTTCGTCGTGCGCGCCCATGCCGCCGACATCGATCTGGGCTACGAGGGCAACGGCCCGCTCGAGATCGGCGGCGACGAGATGCTGCTCGCCGAACTGCTCGGCAACCTGGTCGAGAACGTCATCAACTATGCCGGGCCCGGCACCGACGCGACCGTGCGGACCTATCGCGGTCCGCAGCCGGTGCTCGAGGTTGCCGACAGCGGCCGCGGCCTCGATCCGGCCCAGATCGCGGAGGCGCGCAAACGGTTCGCGCGGGGCCGCAGCGACAAGCCGGGGGCCGGGCTGGGGCTGCCCATCGTCGAGGAGATTGCCGCGCTGATGGGCGCGACCGTGGGCTTTGCCCCGACTTCGCCGACCGGGCTGACCGTGCGTGTCGTCTTCCCGACGTTCCGCTGACGAAACGATCTAGAGGAAGCGTTCGGGCGCGAATGGCCGATGGTCGACGAAGGGTGTCTCGCCCGACATCAGTTCCCCGACCAGCCGACCCGTCGCCGCGCCCAACGTCAGGCCGTGATGGGCGTGCCCGAAGGCGAACCACAGGCCGGAATGCCGCGGCGCACGCCCGATGATCGGCTTCATGTCCGGTGTGCAGGGCCGGGCGCCGCGCCAGGGTGCCGGATCGAGCCGCTCGCCGAAGCTCAGCAGCTGTCGCGCCACCGCCTCGGCGCCATCGACCTGCGTGGTATTGTCGGGAGCATCGAGGCGGGCGAACTCGGCTCCGGTGGTCAGGCGCACGCCGCGCCGCATCGGCGCCAGCAGGTAGCCGGTCTCGGCATCGAGAACGGGATGGTTGAGCTGACCATCCGGCAGGGCGCGATACTCGCGATGGTAACCGCGCTTGATGAACAGCGGGAATGCATAGCCGAGACGCCGGGTGGCCTCGGCGGCCCACGGCCCGAGGGCGAGAACGACCTCGCCGGCGCTGGCCGGGCCGGATGCCGTCGCGACCTCCCACCCCGCCCCCGAGGGACGCAGTGTCCGCGCATCCCCGACGGCGACGGTGCCGCCGAGGCTCTGGAACAGCCGGGCATAGGCCTCGACCAGCGCACCGGGATCGCGGACCGTCCACGGGTCGGTCCAGTGCAGCGCACCGGCGAGCGGCAGGCGGAGGGCCGGTTCGACCCGCGCCAGCTCGGCCCCGTCGAGCCGCGTGTGCGCGACGCCATACTCCGCGTCCCGCTCGGCATCGGCAAAGGCGGCGTCGCGCTTCGCCTCGGTCCGGTAGACCAGCATCCAGCCCTGCCGGGCGATGAGGTCCTCGGCCCCGGCGGCGGCGATCAGGTCGGCGTGCTCGCTGACCGAGTGGGCGATGAACGGGGCATACTCGGCGACGATGCGCCGGTAGCGCTCGGGCGCCGAGTGCCACCAGTACCGGGCCAGAGGCGCGGCATAGCCCGGCAGCGCCGCGAGGTCGTACCGACTGTCGAGCCCGCGTCCGGCGGCAATCCGCATCAGCTCGCCCAGCTCGCGCGGGAAGGCGCGCGGCCGCACGCCCTCGCGCTGGATGAAGCCGGCATTGCCGTACGAGGTTTCGCGGCCCGGCTCGCGCCGGTCGACGAGCAGCACGCTGCGGCCGCGCCGCTGCAGGTGAATGGCAATGCAGACGCCGACGATACCGGCGCCCAGCACGATGATGTCGGTCAAGCGGAACCTCACGAATGCCGGCGATTCGTTCGCACCGCGACGCTCCGGCACTTCAGCGTCCGTCAGTGACCTGAGATTGCATAGCCGCCACCGGCCTGTCGACACCATTGCCCGGGGGAACACGACCGCACGGCGCCCCTCCGGGGCTTGGCTTGCGCGGGGAAATGGGGGAGTGTCGGCCACCACGACGGGACAGACCAGACCGCATGACCGACCACGACGCCGACTTCCTCGCCGCGATCTCCGCCGCGACCCACCCCGAGGCCGCCTGGCGAGCCCTCGAAGACCTCGCGGCGACGGTCACCGGGCATCGCCTGTTCACCGTCATGACCGTCGACATGGAGGCCGGACTGGCGCGCCGGGCCTATTCCAGCAACCAGGCCGCCTATCCCGTGTCCGGCACCAAGCCGATCCACCCCGACCGCTGGTTCGACATCGTCCACGGCGAACGGCGCAGCTTCGTCGCCAACACGATCGAGGACATTGCCGGGGTCTTTCCGGACTACGAGCTGATCGCCTCGCTGGGCTGCGCCTCGGTGCACAATCTCCCGGTCGTCCTCGAAGACGACCTGGTGGCGACCATCAACATGCTCGATGCCGCCGGCCACTACACCCCCGAGCGGGTCGCCGCGGCCGAAGCGCGCCTGGCACTGCCCGCCCGCCTCTGCTGCGCTCTCGCCCGCTATTTCGACGCCCGCGCGGAGCGGCCGGCGTGAGCACGACGGCCGGCGACGCCGGCACCAGTTCCGAACGCCATCTCGGCCGGCAGGCCGGCCTGATCCTTCGGCGCACGATCAGCTTCGTCCTCACGCTCGCGGTGACCTTTATCGGCCTCACCGCGGTCACCTTCTTCATCAGCCGGCTGACCAATATCGATCCGGTCCTCGCCGTGGTCGGCGACAAGGCCACCCAGGCCGCCTACGACCAGGCATTCCTGGCGCTCGGCCTCGACCAGCCGCTGCCGATCCAGTACCTGATCTACCTCAAGCGCCTTGTCACCGGCGATTTCGGCATGTCCGTGCTGACCTCCCGGCCGGTGCTCACCGACCTCATGCGGGTGTTTCCGGCGACCTTCGAACTGGCCACCATCGCCACCATCATCGGCGTGCTGCTCGGCGTCCCGGCCGGCGTGTTCGCGGCGGCCCGCAAGGGCCGCTGGCCCGATCATGTGATCCGCGTCGTCGGCCTGTTCGGCTACTCGGTGCCGGTGTTCTGGCTGGGGCTCGTCGGCCTGTTCGTCTTCTACGGCAAGCTGGGCTGGGTATCGGGCACCGGCCGTCTCGACGTGTTCTTCAACGGCATCGTCACCACCCGCACGGGCGTCATCCTCATCGACGCCGCCATCGAGGGGAACTGGGAGATCTTCGGCAACGCCATCAGCCACCTGATCCTGCCGGCCA
>NZ_JAYRYM010000055.1:0-18330 GCF_041917035.1 Devosia sp.
GCAGCCCGACGGCACTGAGAATGGCGACGATGCCGTAGAGGCGCAGCCGTGCATCGGCCGCGTAGCGACGCCGTCGCAGGTCGGCGGCCGTCTGGCTGCGAATCCCCTGCTGGTCGGCCATGGCGACAGCTTCGGTCATCTGGGCCTCACTCGTATTGTTCGCGGTACTTGCGCACGATGGTCAGTGCAATGACGTTCAGCGCCAGCGTCACGAGGAACAGCATCAGTCCGAGTGCGAAGGCGGCGAGAGTCTTGGGGCTGTCGAATTCGGTATCGCCGATCAGCAGGGTGACGATCTGCACCGTTACCGTCGTCACCGAGTCGATGGGATTGATGGTAAGGGTGGCGATGAGCCCGGCGGCCATGACCACGATCATGGTCTCGCCGATGGCGCGGCTGAGCGCGAGCAGGATGCCGCCCATGATGCCCGGCAGCGCGGCGGGAAGCAGCACCTTGAGCATGGTCTCGGCCCGGGTCGCGCCCATGGCCAGCGAGCCATCGCGCATGGACCGCGGAACGGCCCGCAGGGCATCGTCAGCGAGCGACGAGATGAACGGGATGATCATCACCCCCATGACGAGGCCGGCTGCGAGGGCACTGTTGGGGGAGATGGCCAATCCCATCAAACTGCCGGCCTGGCGAATGGCCGGCGCCACGGTCAGCACCGCAAAGAAGCCGTAGACGACGGTCGGAACGCCGGCGAGGATCTCGAGCAGGGGCTTGACGATGTTGCGGACCCGTTCGTCGGCATACTCGACAAGGTAGATCGCCGTGTAGAGCCCGACCGGCACGGCAACCGCCATGGCGATGCAGGAGATCACCAGCGTTCCGACAAAGACCGGGACCGCACCAAAGGCGCCCTGGCCGGCAACCTGGTCAGCGCGAATGGCAATCTGGGGTTCCCAGCGCAGCCCGAACAGGAACTCGTGCAGCGGCACCATGCGGAAGAAGGCAAAGGACTCGGCCAGCAGCGAAACGATGATCCCCAGGGTGGCGAGGATGGCGCTGACGGCGCAGGCGATCATCAGCCATGAGAGAACCCGCTCGACCTCGGTGCGAGCCCGGAAACGCGGAGCAAGCCGCAAGCGGGCCACGAACATCGTGCCGATCAGCATGGCCAGCACGACCACCACCATGGCCCAGCGTGCAATCTCGTCCCAGCGGAGCAAGGCCTGCGATGCTGCGACAATCTCGGGAGTGGGTTCGGAGAAGATGTGCCCCGCCGCAACGTTCTTGATCTCGGAGAGCAGCAGGTTGATCTCAGACGGGGTCTTGCCGGCGACCAAGTCCGCAGGCAGCCCACCGAGGACCAGCCCGTCGATCACGGAGCCCTGGGCAGACAGCCAGACCAGCACGAGAATGAGGGCCGGGATACCGACCCAGACGGCGACGAAGGCGCCGTGGTAGCCGGGCAAGGAGTGGACCTGGTCCCCGTTGGCGGAGACGAAACGCTCGCCTGCGGCACGGCCCACGAAGTACGCCACGGCCGAGAAGAGGAGGATCGCTGCAACAACGTAGCCGGCCAAGACTGCCTCCGATGGCGGAAGGGAAAGAGAGACGGGCCGGACCTGGGTCCGACCCGCCGGACTTGCGAGCCTTACTTGGCGGGCGCGGCCATCGCGGTGCTGCCGGCGACCGCGGCACGCACCGTCTCGCGCTGCTCGGCCGGAAGCGGGATCAGGCCGCGCTCGGACAGGTAGCCGTCATCGCCGAAAGCCGCCTCGGACACATACTCGTCCACAAACTCGGTGAGGCCGGGGATGACGCCCTTGTGGGCGTTCTTGACGTAGATGTAGAGCGGGCGCGACACCGGGTACTCACCCGAGGCGATGGTCTCGAAGTTGGCCTCAACGCCGTTGATGGCCACGTCCTTGAGCTTGTCCGAGTTCTCATAGAGGAACGAGTACCCGAAGATGCCGAGGGCGTTGGCATCGGCGGAAAGACGCTGCACGATCAGGTTGTCGTTCTCGCCGGCCTCGATGAACGGACCATCCTGACGCATGCGCTCGCAGACTTCCTTCTTCTTGTCGGCCTCGAGCGCCTTGATGGCCTCGAAAGCGTCGCAGCCCGGCAGCATGACGAGTTCGACGAAGGCGTCTCGGGTGCCGGACGTCGGCGGGGGACCGAAGACCGTGATCGGGGCAGCCGGCAGGGCCGCGTCGATCTCGTTCCAGTTCTTGTAGGGATTGGCGACGATCTGGCCACCAACCTCGACTTCGGCGGCGAGCGCCTGGAAAATCTGCGCCTTGGTCAGGCTGAGGTCCGGACCGGCACTGGAGTGAGCAATCGACAGACCGTCATAGCCGATGAGAACTTCGGTGATCGACTCGACGCCGTTCTGGGCGCACAGCTCGAACTCCGACTTCTTCATGGCGCGCGAGGCACCGGTGATATCGGCAAAGTCGGGACCGACGCCCTCGCAGAACACCTTCATGCCACCGCCGGTGCCGGTCGACTCGACGACCGGAGCGGCGCCCCCCGTCGCTGCGGCGAACTGCTCGGCGACGGCCTGGGTGTAGGGGAACACGGTGGACGAGCCGACGATGCGGATCTGGTCACGGGTCTGCGCCTGAGCGCCGGCGACTCCGGCAAACAGGGCGAGCGCGGCAACGCCTGCATAAAGTGCGATCTTCATGGGATTTCCCTTTCGGAAGAATTCGGAACATGCGGGCCAGCGGCCCATCGGCAACCGGGTCTGCTGCCCGCCGCCATCTGACGGCCGCAACCTATGTGTCGTGTGCTGATGCTTTTATGACGATCCGATTGCGCTTTTGTGACAGGTTAACGCGCTGATCCTGATTGGCTTTTCTGACAACAACCGGTTGCTGTCACGCGATTGCGACAGGCTCTCCGTCGGCCGCGGCCGGCAGGCACCCCCCCTAACGTCGCAACAACACCTCGACACGGGTCCCCTGCCCCGGCTGGCTGCGGATGGTGAGCTGACCCTGGTGGCGGGTGACGATGTGCTTGACGATGGCAAGGCCGAGACCGGTGCCCTTCTTCTTGCGGCTCGATTCCGCATCGACCCGGTAGAAGCGTTCGGTGAGGCGTGGCACGTGCTCGGCGGCGACCCCTGCTCCGTAGTCGGTGACGGTGGCCACGATGTCGAAACCGGGACGATTGGAGGTGGCGACGGCGATGTCGATGGCGCCGCCCTCGGCACCGTACTTGATGGCGTTCTCGACGAGGTTCTCGAAGACCTCATAGAGCTCGTCGCGATCGCCCGCGACGACAACGGGGGCGTCGGGGAGATCGAGGCGGAGCGGCGCGCCGGCGTCGACGGCAAGCTTGCCGAGCGCCTCGGCCACCTCACGCGCCAGCGACACCAGATCGACCGGCGCGGTCGGCCGCACGTGCTGGCGCATCTCGATGCGGCTGAGCGAGAGCAGGTCGTCGATCAGCTTGCTCATGCGACCGGCCTGGGCCTGCATCAGCCCCAGGAAACGCTCCCGGGCCGCCCGATCATTGGCGGCCGGTCCGAGCAGGGTGTCGATGAAGCCGACTAGAGAGGTGAGCGGCGTGCGCAACTCATGGCTGGCATTGGCGATGAAGTCGGTGCGCAGGGACTCGAGCCGCTTGCCCTCGGTGAGGCTCTGCAGGCTGATCACCAGCACGCCGTCATTGGCCGGCTGGCCCGGCCAGAGCGGCGCGACTGTGGCGCGATACCATGTCTCGGTGGGCACCGCCTGGTGCATCTCGATGGTCTGCGATCCCGAACTCCGGGCACGCTCGATGGCCGTCAGCAGCGGCGGAAAGCGCATGGTGAAGGCGATCGGGTTGCCGTCGACCACGGCGGGGAAATGACGCCGCGCCTCCGCGTTGAGGTGCACGATGACGCTGCGACGGTCGACGATGATGGTCGGATCGGGCAACGCGTCGGCGAACAGCCGAATGGCCTCGGCGAAGGCGGGCGAGGCATCGGCGGTCCCCTCGCCCGCGTCGGTGGCGGACTCCGCGGTGTCAGGGACGATGGCGACCAGCAACACCACGGACACGAACGCCAGCACTCCCACCCAGGGAGCCAGAAGCTGGAGGCCGGACAGGGAGAGCAGCATGAGGCCGATGGCGAGCAGCAGCAGGGTGCGCCCGAGCAGCCGTCCGCGAACCCGGCCGATCCAGGTCCGCGCCGCAACCGCACTCTGCTGCACGTCGTCGGCCATGCGGCGCATTCCCGTCGCGGAGCCGACCGATTCGGCCCCGCCTTGCCAGCCGGCGGTGTTCATAGCACGCTTGTGACGCCGTTATGACAGTTCCGGGAGTGCCTCCATGTCCGATGCCGCCGACGCCTTCAATCTCGACGACCCGGTACTGCCGCGCGCGATCCGCAAGCGGGCCCTCGGGTCGGGCGAGTTCCCCTATGACGAGAAGATGGACCGGGAGGCCTATGAGGGGGAGATGCTTGCGGTGCAGCGGCAACTGGCACTGCTGCAGCACGACCAGGCCAAGACCGGCAAGCGCATCGTCATCGTTTTCGAGGGGCGCGACGCCGCCGGCAAGGGCGGGGCGATCCACTCCTATCTGGAACACCTCAACCCGCGCTTCAACCTGTGGGTAGCGCTGACCAAGCCGTCCGACCGCGAGCGATCGCAATGGTACTTCCAGCGCTATGTCGACTGGATGCCAGCGGCCGGCGAGCAGGCCCTGTTCGACCGCAGCTGGTACAACCGGGCGGGAGTGGAGCCAGTCATGGGCTTCTGCACCCCGGAGCAGTCCAGCCACTTTCTCAAGGTGGTGCCGGACTTCGAACGGGCGCTGATCGACGATGGCATCCACCTGTTCAAGTTCTGGCTCGCCATCGGACGCGAAATGCAGCTCAAGCGCTTCCACGACCGCCGGCACGACCCGCTCAAGGTGTGGAAGCTGTCGCCCGTCGATCTCGAGGCCCTCAAGCGCTACGAGGACTATTCGAAAGCACGCGACCGCATGCTGGAGGCCACGCACAGCGCCCATGCCCCCTGGTGGGTGGTGCTCAACAACGACAAGAAGCGCGGCAAGCTCGGGCTGATCCGCACGGTGCTGCACGGGCTCGACTACAAGGGCAAGGATACCGACGCGATCGGCGGAATCGATCGTCGGATCGTGCTCACGCCGGAGCAGTTTGCCCGGGCGCACCGGACATTGTGAGCCGTATTGACCGGACGGTCAAAAAACCCTCAACTGTCCGTGAACGGACGGGGCGCGCGAGAAGTGGCGCCCCGAGCGGGGCGGGCAGCCCGCACGACCGAGGGGACTGAATGGGTTACCAGACTGCGTCGGGGCTCGAGGCAAGCGTCATGTCGCCCGTGCTGACGGTCAATCCGGGCGGCAGAGGTCGCTTCGTGCTGGCCTGCGACCACGCTTCCAATCGCATCCCGGCGCCCTATGGCGACCTGGGGCTCACCCCGCACCAGCGCCTGATGCACATCGCCTGGGACCCGGGCGCGATGGCCGTGGCGACGCAGCTTTCACAGATGCTGGATGCACCGCTGATCGCCTCGACGGTCAGCCGGCTGGTGATCGACTGCAATCGGCGACACGATGCCGCAGACCTGATCCCGACGATCAGCGAGCGCACCGAGATCCCCGGCAACCTGCATGTCGGCGATACCGAGCGGCAGCGGCGACTGATCGATTTCCACGCCCCTTTCCACGCGGCGCTCGAGAGTGTCCTGGATTGCCGCGCCGCCGGCAGGGAGGAGACGATCCTCGTGACGGTGCATTCGTTCACCCCAGTCTACAAGGATGTGGCGCGGCCGTGGCCGATCGGCCTGATCCACGGCCAGGACACACACTTCACCGCGGCCCTGCGCGACGCGCTGGTGAGCGACACGCCGGACCTCAACGTCGGCTGGAACGAGCCGTATTCGGCAATGAACGGGGTCACCTACACGCTCGAGCATCATGGCGATGGTCGCGGCCTTGCCGCATCGATGATCGAAATCCGGCACGACGAGATCCTCGAGGCGGACGGCGTGGCGCGCTGGTCGCTGCGGCTGGCCGGCGCCCTCGAAGCGGCGCGCCTGGCCCTGCCCGCCGGCGGGCGTGCATCCCCTGCGGCGGAGGTTCTCCAGCGTGCCTAAACCCATCCGACTGTTCGTGCATGCGGTAGACCGGCTGAACCTGTGGGTCGGCCGCTTTGCCATGGCATTGTTCTTCGTCCTCGCCGGGGTGCTGCTGACCTCGACGCTGTCGCGGCTGTTCTTCGGCGCGCCGGTGAACTGGGCGCTGGAGATGAGCCAGTTCATCCTGTCGGCCTACTACCTGCTGGGTGGCGCCTACACGCTGCAGCGCGACGGCCATGTGCGAATGGACCTGTTCTGGTCGCGGATGACGCCGCAGCGCAGAGCCGGCATCGACGCGTTCACCGCCCTGTTCGTGGTCTTCTACCTTGTGGTGATGCTGTGGGGAGGGGTGTCGAGCACCAGCTACGCCATCACCTACGGGCAGAAGAACTACTCCGCCTGGGCACCGCTGTTGTGGCCGGTCAAGACGGTCATGACAATCGGCATCTGCCTGATGCTGCTGCAGTTCATCGCAAACTTCTTCCGCGACATCGCGGCGGCGCGCGGGAAGACCATCTGATGAGTTCGGAACTGATCACCCTGTTCATGTTCGCCACCATGATGGTGCTGCTCTTTACCGGGCAGCGCGTCTTCGGCGTGATCGGATTCGTCGGTTCGGTGGCGGCGCTGTGGCTGTGGGGACAGGGGTCGGTCGAGCTGCCGTTCAACGCCGCCTTCCAGGTACTCAACTGGTACCCGCTGATCACCGTGCCGTTCTTCGTGTTCATGGGCTACATGCTGAGCGAGAGCGGCATCGCGTCCAATCTCTATCGCATGTTCCACGTCTGGTTCGGTCCGGTGCGCGGCGGCCTCGCGATCGGCACGATCGGGCTGATGGTGCTGATCTCGGCGATGAACGGGCTGAGCGTCGCGGGCATGGCGATCGGCGCCACGGTGGCGCTGCCGGAACTGCTCAAGCGCGGCTACGACAAGGTCATGGTCACCGGCGTGATCCAGGGCGGCTCGACGCTGGGCATCCTGATACCGCCGAGCGTCGTGCTGGTGCTCTACGCGATGATCGCGCGGCAGCCGATCCTGCAACTGTGGCTGGCGGGCATCCTGCCTGGCCTGCTGATGGCGGGGCTGTTCATCGCATACATCTACATCCGTGCGCGACTGCAGCCCTCGATCGCGCCGGCCATGCCAAAGGAGGAGCGCGACCAGTTCACGCTGGCGGAAAAGCTCGGCCTGTTGCGGGCCGGGTTCCTGCCCCTGGCGGTGTTCGGCATCATGATGGGGCTGTTCATGTCGGGCGTCACCAGCCTGGTGGAGAGTTCGGTCGTGGGGGCCCTCTTGGCGACCATCGCCGCGGCGCTGTCGCGGCGACTGAGCTGGGCGGTGCTGGAAACCACGACGCGCAGCACGTTGATCATCAGCTCGATGTTCCTGTGGATCATCCTCGGCGCGCTGTGCTTTTCGGCGGTCTATGACGGGCTCGGTGCAGTCAAGGCCATCGAAGCGCTGCTGCTCAACACGTTCGGACTCGAGCCCTGGGGCATCCTGATCCTGATGCTGGTCAGCTTCCTGATCCTTGGCGCCTTCCTCGACGACACGGCCATGCTGGTGATCGTCGCGCCGCTCTACATCCCGCTGGTCAAGGAACTGGATTTCAACCTGATCTGGTTCGGCGTGCTCTACACCATCACCTGCCAGGTTGCGTACATCACGCCCCCCTTCGGCTATAACCTGTTCCTGATGCGCGCCATGGCGCCCAAGGAAATCACCCTCTCCGACATCTACCGCTCCATCGGGCCGTTCGCGGCGCTGATGGTGTTGACGATCATCCTGCTGATGCTGTTCCCGCAGATCGCTTTGTGGCTACCGCAGGCATATACCGGGCGCTGAGCCCCCAAAACGTTGTGGCGACTGGACTTTTTTCAACCGGGAAAGGAAATGACAAATGAGTGAGACCAAACTCAACAAACGCGACTTCCTGAAGAAGGCGGGCCTCGTGACCGCCGGGGCCGTCGGCGCCACGGCGCTGGCCGCCCCGCATGTGCGGGCGCAGTCGCCGATCAAGTGGCGCCTGCAGACCTATGCCGGCCCGGCCCTGTCCGAACACGTGGTCGGCAATGCCATCGAGTGGTTCAACACCGCGGCCAATGGCGAGATGGAGATCGAACTCTACACCGCCGACCAGCTGGTGCCGCACGGCGAACTGTTCCGCGCCGTGCAGACCGGAACGATCGATGCCGCGCAGAGCGACGATGATTCCGCCGCGGCGCCCGTCGACATCAAGGTGTTCGGCGCCTACTTCCCGCTTGCCTCGCGCTACTCGCTCGACGTGCCGGCGCTGTGGCACTGGCGCGGGCTGAAGGAAATCTGGGAAGAGGCCTACGCCGAGATTCCGGACGTGACTTGGCTGTCCACCGGCGCCTGGGATCCGTGCAACTTCGGCACCACCAAGCCGATCCGCAGCCTCGCCGACCTCAACGGCCTGCGCGTCTACACCTTCCCGACCGCCGGCCAGTTCCTTGCCAAGTACGGCGTCGTGCCGGTGACGCTGCCCTACGAAGACGTGGAGCCGGCGCTGCAGACCGGCGAGCTCGACGGCATCTGCTGGAGCGGCACGACGGAACTGCACACCGTGGGCTGGGCCAATGTGCTCAAGTACTACCTGACCAACCCGCTGTCGGGCGCCTGGGCCGGCTCGTACTTCGTCAATACCGCCAAATGGAAGGCGCTGCCGCCGCACCTGCAGCAGCTCTACCGGATGATGATCGACAGCTCGCACTACTACCGCCAGCACTGGTACTGGGCCGGCGAGGCCAATTTCCGCATCAACGGAAAGCTTGAACTCACCACCATTCCGGCCGAGGAATGGAAGACGGTCGAGAACGATGCCAAGGCCTTCTGGGAACAGATCGCCGGGCAGAGCCCGCGCAGCGCCAAGGTCGTCGAGATCATCAAGCAGTACAATGCCGACATGGAAAAGGCCGGCGCACCTTACCGCTACAGCTGATCCACACGCCTCGACCCGGCCGCTTCGGCGGCCGGGTCGCAATGACAAGAACACGCTACCAGGAGCCGACACATGCCAGCCTATTCGCTCGAACAGCTCAAAGCCGACGTCAGGGCCGGCACCATCGATACCGTGCTCGTCGCCTTTCCCGACATGCAGGGGCGGCTGATCGGCAAGCGATTCCGGGCCGAGTTCTTCCTCGAGGGCGCCATCGACGAGACGCATGGCTGCACCTACCTGCTGGCCAACGACATCGACATGGAACCGGTGCCCGGCTACGAGGCGGCAAACTGGGGTAGCGGCTACGGCGACTTCGTGATGAAGCCGGACCTTTCGACGCTGATGAAGGCCGCCTGGCTCGAGGGCACGGCCATCGTGCTGTCCGACCTGGTCGACCATCACCACCATGAGCCGGTGCCGCACAGCCCGCGCGCCATCCTCAAGGCGCAACTGGCCCGGCTCGACAAGATGGGGCTGACCGCCAACTTCGCCTCGGAACTCGAATTTTTCCTGTTCGACGAAGGTTTTCGCTCGGCGTTCGACAAGGGCTACCGCAACCTCGTCACCGCCGGCTACTACATCGAGGACTACCATATCTTCCAGACCACCAAGGAAGAGGGGGTGATGCGCGCGGTGCGCAACCTGCTGCAGGAATCGGGGATTCCGGTCGAGAACTCCAAAGGCGAGTGGGGCCCGGGGCAGGAAGAGATCAACGTGCGCTATGCCGAGGCGCTGACCATGGCCGACCGGCACGTGGTGATGAAGAACGCCATCAAGGAGATTGCCCACGCGCAGGGCAAGGCCGTGACCTTCATGGCCAAGTGGGACTTCGGCCTCGCCGGTTCGTCGAGCCACGTGCACATGAGCCTTGCCGACAAGAGGGGCAACGTCTTCTTTGCCCCCAAGGCCGAGTTCGGGATGAGCGAAACGATGCGCCACTATGTGGCCGGCCTGCTCACCTATGCCTCGGATATCACCTATTTCCTCGCGCCCTACATCAACTCCTACAAGCGCTTCCAGGTCGGCACGTTCGCCCCGACCAAGGCGATCTGGAGCCGTGACAACCGCACCGCCGGCTTCCGGCTGTGCGGGGAAAACACCAAGGGCGTGCGCATCGAGTGCAGAATCGGCGGAGCCGACCTCAACCCCTACCTCGCCTTCGCCGCGATGCTGGCGGCCGGCCTCAAGGGGATCGAGGACAAGCTGGAGCTCGAGGCGGCGTACGCGGGCGACGCCTACCGCGGCAAGAAGCTGCGCGAGATCCCCAAGACCCTGCGGCACGCGCTCGAGGCGCTGCGCAAATCGAGGATGCTGAAGGAGGCGTTCGGCGAGCAGGTGATCGGCCACTACCTGCACACCGGCGAATGGGAACAGTTCGAGTATGACCGGCGGGTCACCGACTGGGAGCTGAAGCGCGGCTTCGAGAGGAGCTAGGACTGTACATTGCCGTTGTACATCGCACCAGACTGTACTAGGTTACAGCAATGAGGGTGCGATGTCGAAGTATGATGGCTTGTTCCGCCACCTGAGCCAAGCCGCGGGTACCGTTGAGATTTCTTTCGACAGTATCGAGGAAATCCTGGGGGCTTCACTGCCGGCTTCGGCGCGTCGCTATCCCGCGTGGTGGAGCAATAGCGGCGGGACACATGTACAGTCCACCGCGTGGATGGCGGCAGGTTACCGCACAGAAGACGTCGATGTCGCAGCGGGCAGAGTTCGTTTCGTTCCGGATGGTGGAGCGGAGGGTTTCGGAGAGACGAAACAGGCGAAGTTCAGGGCGGGGCAGGCGATCAAGTCGGAAGCGGCAACGGTCAAGAAGCCATTTCGTCACCCTGCCTGGGGCGCGCTCAAGGGGATGATCACCATCCTGCCGGGCGTGGACCTTACCGAGCCGGCGTTCGCCGAGTGGAAAGAGCTGTATGGCGAGGACGAGTAGCCTGCTGCTCGACACCTGCGCCGCAATATGGCTGGCGCAGCAGGCGCCGATGGAGCCGGAGGCCGTGGAGGCGATCGACGGGGCGTCTGATGCCGGCGCGATGATCCGGCTGTCACTGATCACGGCCTGGGAACTCGGACTGCTGGCCAAGAGCGGCAGGGCGGCCATGGCGCAGCCTCCAGCGGCCATCTTTCGGGCATTCCTGCAACTGCCGGGGCTTGCACTGGAGGGGCTGACGGCGGAGATCCTGATCGATTCCTCACTCCTGCCCGCACCCATCCATGGCGATCCCGCCGATCGGATCATCATTGCGACGGCGCGGGCACTTGACTTGACCATCGTAACGCGCGACCGGCTGATCCTCGAGTACGCGGCCAGGGGCCACGTCCGCGCACTGGCATGCTGAACAAAGGACTTTTCCCATGACCGACACGGTCAAGATCGTCTCGCCCATCGACGGGCGTGTCTATGCCGAGCGCAGGATCGCGACCGGCGCGGAAATCGAGTCCGCGGTGGCGAGAACCCGCAGGGCCCGCGAGGCGTGGGGCGAGGTGACCGTCAAGGAACGCGCCAAGTTCCTCGAGCACTTCCTCGACGCGCTGCTCGCCATGAACGAGGAGATCGTGCCGGAACTGGCCTGGCAGATGGGCCGGCCGGTGCGCTTCGGCGGCGAAAAACGCGGCGTCGAAGAACGTTCGCGCCACATGATCGCGATCGCCGAGGAAAGCCTCAGGCCCTCGCCGAGGCCGGACAAGCCCGGCTTCACCCGCTGGATCGCGCGCGAGCCGCTCGGCCTGGTGATGGTGATCGCGCCGTGGAACTACCCCTACCTGACCGCGATCAACTCGATCGTGCCGGCGCTGATGGCCGGCAATGCGGTGATCCTCAAGCACGCCAGCCAGACCTTGCTGGTGGGCGAGCGCTTCGCCGAGGCGTTCAAGGCGGCGGGGCTGCCCGACGGGCTGTTCCAGAACCTGGTGCTCAACCACGCCGATACCGAAAGGCTAATCGGGTCGGGCCAGATCGACCACGTCAACTTCACCGGGTCGGTCGAGGGCGGGCGCCGGATCGAGCGTGCCGCCGCGGGCACTTTCGCCTCGCTGGGCCTCGAACTGGGCGGCAAGGACCCGGCCTACGTGCGGGCCGACGCCAAGCTGGACTACGCGGTCGAAAATCTCGTCGACGGCTCGTTCTTCAACTCGGGGCAGAGCTGCTGCGGGGTGGAACGCATCTATGTGCATGCCGATGTCTACGACCGGTTCGTCGCCGGCTTCGTCGAGGTGGCGAAGGGCTGGACGCTCGGCAATCCGCTCGAGGCCGACACGCTGGTCGGGCCGATGGCGACGCCCCGCTTCGCCGACCTGGTGCGCGGGCAGACGCTCGAGGCGCTGCGCAAGGGGGCCAGGGCGCATCTCAACACCAGGCACGACCTCGACGAGGAGGGCTCGCCCTATCTCGCGCCGGAAGTGCTGACCGGCGTCAACCACCAGATGTCGGTGATGCGCGAGGAGAGCTTCGGGCCGGTGGTCGGCATCATGAAGGTTGCCGACGACGCCGAGGCCATCCAACTGATGAACGACAGCCCGTACGGGCTGAGCGCCTCGATCTGGACCGAGGACCTCGATGCCGCGGCACGGATCGGCGCGAAAGTGGAAACCGGAACGGTGTTCGCCAATCGCTGCGACTATCTCGATCCGGCACTGGTCTGGACCGGGGTCAAGGACACCGGCAAGGGTGGCGCGCTGAGCGAGATCGGCTACCAGAACCTGACGCAGCCGAAGAGCTATCATCTGAGAGCGGTGTGAGGCCGGCAGGTTCTCCGTTCGCGTGTGGCGAGGATAATACCCTCGTGCCAGCGCGCGGGGATAGATTTCTGGATTTGTCCCGGCCTGCGCCGGGATGACATCGTGGATGGGGCGCTGACAGCGCCATCGCCCGGCGGGAAACCGGGCATCGGGAGACTGGGAAGATGACGACCAAGGCCAACTGGAACTACCCCACCGCCGTGAAGTTCGGCGCCGGACGGATTAAGGAGCTGCCCGAAGCGCTGAAGGCGGCGGGGATCGTCAGGCCGCTGCTGGTGACGGATGCCGGGCTCGCGCCGCTGCCGGTGACGCAGAACACGCTGGCCCTGCTCAAGGCGGCGGGAATCGAGGCCGGACTCTTCGCCGACGTGAAGCCCAACCCGATTTCGGCCAATGTCGAGGCGGGCATCAAGGTGCTGCGCGCCGGGGGCTATGATGGCGTCATCGCCTTCGGTGGCGGCTCGGGGCTCGATACGGCCAAGGTCATCGCCTTCATGGCCGGCCAGACCCGGCCGATGTGGGATTTCGAGGATATCGGCGACTGGTGGACCCGCGCCGACCCCAAGGGAATCTTCCCCATCGTCGCCGTTCCGACCACGGCCGGCACCGGCTCGGAAGTCGGTCGCGCCGGGGTGATCACCGATGAGACCACGCACACCAAGAAGGTGATCTTCCATCCCCTGATGATGCCGAAGGTGGTGATTGCCGACCCCGAGCTGACAGTCGGCATGCCGCGCTTCATCACGGTGGGGACCGGGTTCGACGCGCTGGCGCACTGCCTCGAGGCCTATTGCGCGCCGGGGTACCATCCGCTGGCGGACGGCATTGCGGTCGAAGGCATCCGCCTCGCGCTCGAAAACCTGCCCAAGGTCGCCGCCGAGCCCAACGACATCGCGGCGCGCGGGCACATGATGAGCGCGGCAGCCATGGGGGCGACCGCGTTCCAGAAGGGGCTGGGTGCCATCCACGCGCTGAGCCATCCGGTCGGGGCGCTGTACGACACGCATCACGGCATGACCAATGCGGTGTTCATGCCCTATGTGCTGGTGGTCAACCGCGACGCCATCGAGGCCCGGATCGCGCGGCTTTCGGCCTATTGCGGCCTCGCCCCGAACTTCGACGGGTTCCTGCACGCCATCAATGCGCTGCGCGCCAAGCTCGGGGTGCCCAACACGCTGCGCGAGTTCAAGGTGGACACCGAGAAGCGCGACCTGATCGGCGACATGGCGATCGTCGACCCCACCGCCGGCGGCAACCCGATCGAACTGACCAAGGCACGGGCGCTGGAAATCTTCGACCGGGCCATGGACGGGCGGCTGTAGGCGCCGACGCAGAACACCCCTCATCCGACCTATCGGGCACCTTCTTCGCCTTCAATCGCTCCGCTGGAGCGATTGATCGCTGCGCGACCGGCTCGAAGTCCCGCAAGGGGAGAAGGAGGCGGCCGGGGCGCGGTCCGACCCCGACCTGCCCGCTCCCCTTGAGGGAGAGGGTGGCTGGGCGAAGCCGAGGCGGGTGAGGGGAGGTTCAGGCGACCTGCCCTGTTGTCGCCTTCGCGCCCAGTTCCAGCAGTGATTGCAGGTGCCTGGTGACGGGTTCGACGAACGCCGGGTTCAGCGGGAGGTCTGTGCCGAAGACTTCGGACACGGCCAACAGGCCCTTGGCCAGCCTCGCGGCGTCATGTCCTGCCGCGTCGGCGATCTGGCGCAAGCGGGCGGCGTGAGGGTCCTTGACCTCGATGGGGTTGCCAGCCTCGTCGATGCCCGTGACATAGCGCATCCAGGCCGCGACGCCGAGCGCCAGGCGCTCGATCCCCTGCCCTGCTGCCAGCCGGTCGCGGATGGTGCCGAGCAGGCGCTGCGGCAGTTTCTGCGTGCCGTCCATGGCGATCTGCCAGGTGCGATGCTTCAGGGCGGGATTGGCGAAGCGGGCGAGGAGCTGATCGCGATAGGCCTCGAGCACCGGGCGCGCCATGGGCAGCGTCGGCATCGCTTCCTCGGTCATGAGCCCATGGACGAGCCGGCGGATCGCCGGATCGGCGATGGCTTCGCTGACATGCTGGTAGCCCGAGAGGTAGCCCAGGTAGGCCATGGTCGAATGGCTGCCGTTGAGCATCCTGAGCTTCATCAGTTCGAAGGGCTCGACATCGTCGACCAGTTGGGCACCGACGCTCTCGAATGGCGGGCGGCCGGCGGGGAAATCGTCCTCGATCACCCACTGCGTGAAGGGCTCGGTCATGATCGGCCAGGCATCGTCCAAGCCGATGATCTGCCTGATGATCTCTCGATCGGCATCGGTCGTGGCGGGGACGATCCGGTCGATCATCGTCGACGGGAAACTCACGGTTCGAACATATGTCGCCAGTTCCGGACTCCGCAGCTCCGCGAAACGGGTGACGATGCGACGCGCCGTCTTGCCGTTCGAGGGGAGATTGTCGCAGCTCATGACGGTGAAGGGGATAAGTCCGCGCCGGCGGCGCAGCTCGAGGGCGGCGGCGATCAGGCCGGGGGCGCTGACCGGGCTGTCAGGGTGGGCCAGATCGTGGACGATATCTGGATGCTGCTCGTCGAGCGCACCGGTCGCCGGATCGTGGCAATAGCCCTTCTCGGTGACGGTGAGCGAGACGATGCGGATCCTGGGATCCGCCATGGTTTCAATGAGTTGGCCGCGCTGGGTATTGGCATCGAGGACGTCGAGGATAGAGCCGATGACGCGGCAGCGGGTGCCCGAGGCATCGCGGACGGCGAGGGTGTAGAGGAAATCCTGCGGGGCCAGCGCGTCGCGCGTGTCGGGGCGGCGTAGCGAGGCGCCGATGATGCCCCAGCCCGGATTATCGGCAAGCAGATCATCGACATAGGCCGCCATGTGGGCGCGGTGAAAGGCGCCGATGCCGAGGTGGACAATGCCAGGCGTGACACGTTCCCGCCGGTATTTCGGCACCATCAGGTCACCATTCTGAACGGGATCGGCGTGGATAACTCGATTGCTGAGGCGCGGCATCTCTGATCTCCCACAGGGGCAGGCGGCCTCCCCCATGACGGACCCATAGCGGAGTGCCGGCGCGTGTGCCAGTGCGGGCGACGGCGCTCCGGTTGCACCGCGGCGCCAAGCCCGGCATAAGCGAGCGGACTGGGGAGGGAGCGGCATTGAGCAAGCGGTTCGTGAGCGTGGGCGAGGCGATGATCGAAATGAGCGGCGGCGACGAGGGCCTGTATCGGCTCGGCTATGCCGGCGACACGCTCAACACGGCCTGGTACGCGCGGGCGATGCTGCCCGAGGACTGGCAGGTCGACTATGTCACGGCGCTCGGCGACGACATGTACTCGGCCGAGATGCGGGCCTTCATCGGCAAGGCCGGGATCGGCACCGACCGCATCCAGACCATCCCCGGCCGGCGGCCCGGCCTCTACCTGATCCACCAGGCGCATGGCGACCGGCATTTCACCTACTGGCGCGGGCAGAGCGCGGCGAAGCTCTTGGCCGACGACGCCGAGGCACTCGGGGCGGGGCTGGCCGGCGCTGACACGGTGTATTTCTCCGGCATCTCGATGGCGATCCTTTCGCCACGGGCGCGGGGGCGGCTGATGAAGGCCATCGTCGCGGCGCGCGAGGCGGGGGCGCAGGTGGTGTTCGACACCAACCTGAGGCCGGCGCTGTGGACCTCGCCCAAAGTGATGGCCTCGACGCTGACGGCGGCGGCGACCATTGCCGACATCGTGCTGCCCACCCATCCCGACGAGGCGCCGCTGTTCGGCGATGCCTCGCCGGACGCGACGGCGGAGCGCTACCTGGCGATCGGGGCCAGCGAAGTGGTGGTCAAGAACGGGGCGGAGCCGGCACTGGTGGCGACACGGGACGGGTTGCGCGCATATGTGCCGGCGACCAGGGCGGCGAAGGTGGTAGACGCCACCGGGGCCGGCGACTCGTTCAATGGCGGCTATCTCGGCGCCCGGGCGCGCGGCGCCGATCCGGTGGAAGCGGCGCGCGACGCGCATCGCGTCGCCGGGGTGGTGATCGGCCACAAGGGGGCGCTGGTCGACATGGCGCTGGTGCGGCGGGGCTAGAACATCCCGGTTCCGGACTCGATGTAGTCGCGCTCCGCGGGGGTGGACGCACGTCCGAGCGCGGAATTGCGGCGCGGGTAGCGGCCGAAGCGGCGCAGCACTTCGACATGGGCCATCTCGTAGGCGAGCAGACCCTCGTCGCCGTGGCGCTCGAAGATCGGGATGGACTCGGCCTCGTGCACGGCCAGCGATTCGGCGTGCATGAACGGCATGTAGACGAACTGGCGGCGACGCGGTTCGAGCCTCAGGTCGTCGCCGGCGGCGATGGCGGCACGGGCGAGCTCGAGCGCCATGGCATCGGAGGCGAAGGCCTCCGCCCGGCCGCGGAACAGCTGGCGCGAGAACTGATCGAGCACGATGATCTCGGCGAGGCGGCCGGAGGGGCTGGCGCGCCAGAAGGCCGCCTCGCCGCCGGCGACGGACCGATGGGTGTGGAGAAAGCGCGCCGCCAGCGCAGCGTCGAACTCCGGCTTGCCGCCGAACCAGTCCTTCTCGCCGTGCTCGACGAACCAGAAGTCGAGGACGTCTTGGGCGGCGTGCATGGGGTGCTCCGTTCTTCGCGTCTCGAGGGCGATTCTGGCGGGATGCTTAACCCGCAGCGGCGATGATGGCCACCGGCCAGAGTACAAACCGGAGAGACCACCATGCGGCTCGTCAAGCTCGATACCCCCGACGGGGTCATCTACATCAATCCCGACCACGTGGTGGCGGTGGTCAAGGGACTGCGCGACACCAAGGTGGACACGGTCTCGGGCGTGCATGTGGTCAAGGACCCGCCGGAGGTGGTGGCGCGACTGCTCGGCTCGGAGGAGATTTCGGTCGACGTGACGCCGCGGGCGGTGGGCTGGGCGAAGACGGAATAGGCGCGGCGAACGAGGCCGCGTGCCGTGGTGCGCAACCTGGCCACACGCTCGATGTCATCCCGGCGGAGGCCGGGACCCAGCGCGTTCCGCACGCTCAGCGGTGGGGCCGCATCTCAGGTTGGGCCCCGGCCTGCGCCGGGGTGACACCGTGGGTGGGAGAGGTACGAGCGCAAACACGAACCCGGTGGGGCCCGGGACTACACCGTGACCACCGCCTTGATCACGCCGGTGCGGTCGTGGGCCCAGACGGGCATGTCTTCGGGAACGCGGTCGAGGCTGGTGGTGTGGGTTGCGAGGCGATCGGTGGGGATGAGGCCCTGGCGGATCGAGGCCATGACGTGCTCGAAATCGGCCTTGATGGCGTTGCGCGAGGCGCGGATGGTGAGTTCGCGCCGGTGCACCTCGCTGTCGGGGAAGACCAGATCGCCCTTGATGACGCCGACCAGGGTATAGCTGGCGCCGTTGCGGGTGTGGAACAGCGAGGCGTTCATGGCGCGGATCGAGCCGGTCGCATCGAATACCGCATCGAAGCCGGTGCCGCGGATGGCGGCGAATGCGCTCCCCTCGGTCTCGGCGACCGAGAAGGTGCGGAAGCCGAGCGCGCGGGTGGCCTCGATCTTGTCCGGCGCCGCATCGACGACCGTCACGTCGGCCCCGGC
>NZ_JAYRYM010000056.1:0-18212 GCF_041917035.1 Devosia sp.
AGCGAGGCATTGCCCTTGCCGGCAATGCCCAGGTTCATCGGGAACGCATCGAAGGCCTCGATCATCCGCTGGGCGTGCCAGGCACCGGTGCAGGTGGTGGCGAGCGTGCCGTGGGCCGGGCCGGAGCCGCCGCCGACCATGCAGGTGACGCCGCTCATCAGCGCCTCCTCGATCTGCTGCGGCGCGATGAAGTGGATGTGGCTGTCCATGCCGCCGGCGGTGAGGATCTTGCCTTCCCCGGCGATCACCTCGGTCGACGGCCCGATGATGATGTCGACATTGGGCTGGGTGTCGGGGTTGCCCGCCTTGCCGATGGCGTGGATGCGCCCGTCGCGCAGCCCGATATCGGCCTTGTAGATGCCGGAATGATCGACCACCAGCGCATTGGTGATCACGGTGTCGACCGCACCGGCGGCGCGGGTGACCTGGCTCTGGCCCATGCCGTCGCGGATGACCTTGCCGCCGCCGAACTTCACTTCCTCGCCATAGGTGGTGAGGTCGCGCTCCACCTCGATGAACAGCTCGGTGTCGGCGAGGCGCACCCGGTCGCCGGTGGTCGGGCCATACATCTGGGCATAGGTGGCACGGGAGATACGAGCGGGCATGTGCAGTCCTTTCCGGCGACGCGTCCGACCATTTCAGCGCCTATTATTCAGGCTGTCCAGCGTTTTGCCGGAATTGTCGGCAGCGATGCGCCGACATCGGGGGAGACAGCCTCGTCGTGCAGGAGTTGCGGTCGAGCGGATTGGTTCTGAGGGGAGCAGGGCGGGCCGCCGGCGTCAGCGCGCACACACGCCGCACGGTGATTGCTGACCACAAAAATCAAATTTGCGCCGCGACGAAGAGTCGCTATGTATCGCCGCGGGGCATAGGAAACCCTTGCGGTTCCATACAGTTGGGAGATTTCTCATGAAACAGGCGACGCGTCTGGCGTTGGCTGCCTTGGCGCTTTTCGGGCTGGGCAGCGCAGGGGCATCGGCCGCCCCCTCGCTCGAGCGGGGCGACTACCTCGTCAATACGATCATGGGCTGCGGCAACTGCCACACCCCGCAGGGACCGGAGGGCCCGATCCCCGGCATGGAACTCACCGGCCAGCTGGTCGAAAAGTCCGAGGCCTTCACTGCGGTGGCGGCAAACATCACCCCGGCCGGCCGGGTCAAGGACTGGTCGGACGCCGAGCTGGCGCGGGCCATCCGCGAAGGCATCCGTCCGGATGGTTCGGTGATCGGACCGCCAATGCCGTTCGAGGTCTACAGGGGCATTTCCGACGACGACCTCGCCTCGGTGGTGATGTATCTGCGGACGGTACCCGCGGTCGCCAGCGATCCGGGGGCGTCGCAGTACAACATCCCGCTGCCGCCCGCCTATGGTCCCCCGATCGAGAGCGTTGCCGCCGTTCCGGAGGGCGTGACGGCCGAGTACGGGGCCTATCTGGCCGGGCCGCTGGGCCATTGCACCGTCTGCCATTCGCCCATCGGGCCGCAGGGTGCCGATCTGGCAAACAATCTGGGGCTGGGCGGCAATCACTTCCCCGGGCCATGGGGCGAGTCGGTCTCGGCCAACATCACCCCCGTCGGGTTGTCCGGCTACAGCGATGAGCAGATCGCCACGATGATCACCAAGGGGATGCGTCCCGACGGCAGCCACATGCTGCCGCCGATGCCGTATGGCTTCTACGCGAACATCAAGCCCGACGACGTGAGCGCCATCATCCTCTACCTGCGCTCGCTGCCGCCCAAGGGCTGACGCACCGGGGCGTCCCGTCGTTCAGGCGGGGCGCTTCTCCCGCGCCTTGGCGCCGCGATAGACCACGACCATGGTCTGGATCATCTCGTCGAGCAGGCCGTCGCCGGCGCGGACCTGCTCGTCCGTCTGGGTCCGCGCGATCAGCGATACCGCAAGGACCTGCACGGCGTAGGCCGCCTTCTTCTTGTCCTGGCGGTGAAACCCGTTGCCTTCGGTCTCGAAGTCCTTGAGCAGCTTGTTGAAGGCCGGCGGCGTCAGCGCCGCCTTGAACTGCGACCAGGTCTTGAGCTTGTACAGGTCGATCAGGCGGGCGGCGAGGCTGCCGATCAGCCAGGTGGCCTCCGCGTCCTTCGTGGCATTCTCGCGCAGGTCCTGCATGAGCGCGACGAACCGCTCCTTGAAGTCGTCTTCCTTGGTGCTCATCGTTGCCACTCGCGAGATTGAAACCGGCGCATCCCTAGCCGATATCTTCAGCCATGCCAAACTGGCCTTGCGCGTCGTTACCCGGGAGTGACCCATGAGCCGTCATGTCGTTGTCCTCGCCCTGGCACTTGCGTTGTCGCTGCCCACCGCGACGGCCCTCGGTCAGTTCATGGACATCAATGCCATCATCTCCGAGATCGGCACGGTGAAGTACTACCGCATGGCCGAGCGGGCCGCATCCGCTTCCGGCTTGCGGGTGGTGCGGTTGTCGAGCCTTGCCGCCGCGGCGAGCAGTGCCGACCGGCTGCACACCAGCGTCGTGCTGCAGCGCAGGGCGGTGCGGGAACTGCAGGAGAGCCTGGCGCTCAACCCGCTCGCGCGCATCGCCATCCGCAATGCCGGATTCGAGATCGAGGACATCGTCTCGGCCGAGATCGCCGGCGACGGGGGCGGGGTGCTCTACGCGGACGATCTGTAGCCGGGACGACGGGAAGCCCGTTGATCCGTTGCAGGGCAACGGCAGTGGCTGCCCCGATGAGGGGAACGCCTCGAAGCGCGGCGGGCGTCGGCCCGCAGGCCTCAGAGCTTGCCCATCACCTTCTGCTGGAAGCCGTAGACCTCGCGCTTGCCCGAGAGCGGCACGAGCCTGACTTCGCGCGTCTGGCCGGGTTCGAAGCGCACGGCGGTGCCGGCGGCGATATCGAGCCGCATGCCGCGGGCCTTGTCGCGATCGAAGCGGAGCCCCGCATTGGTCTCGTAGAAGTGATAGTGCGAGCCGACCTGGATCGGTCGGTCGCCGGTATTGGCCACTTCCAGCGTCACCTGCGGCGCATCGGCATTGAGCTCGATAAAGCCGGGGAGGGTGACGATTTCGCCGGGGATCATGGTTTCCTCCTTCACGCGGTCCCAACCGGGGCGCTGGCGCAGCCCCCGGGCTTGAAGACTCTCACGACAGACGGTGGGCTTCCGGCCAGCTTGCCGGCCGGACGAATCGGTCGCGGCACCAGCGTGCCACCGCAATTCGGGCAGACGCCCCGCAGCACCCGCTGCGCACAGTCGGCGCAGAAGGTGCACTCGTAGCTGCAGATCATCGCGTCGAGCGCCGCCGGAGGCAGATCGCGGTTGCAGCACTCGCAGTTTGGCCTCAGTTCCAGCACGCCTCACCTGATCGGTTCATGCACGGTCACCAGCTTGGTGCCGTCGGGGAAGGTGGCTTCGACCTGCACGTCGTGGATCATCTCGGCGATGCCGTCCATCACCTGGGCGCGGGTGACGACATGCGCGCCGGCCTCCATCAGGTCGGCGACCGAGCGGCCGTCGCGGGCGCCCTCGACGACGAAGTCGGTGATCAAGGCGATGGCCTCGGGGTGGTTGAGCTTGACGCCGCGTTCGAGCCGCCGCCGCGCCACCATGGCGGCCATGGAAATGAGGAGCTTGTCTTTCTCGCGAGGCGTGAGGTTCATTTGAATGTTCCAGTGTCGAGGCAGTCAATCCGGCACGATTCGTGGCAAGTGGCCATCACGACGTCCACAACCGCGGCAGCGTGCCGGCGCCGGAAAGCCGGGCGATTATTGGCGTGATGATCCGGCGCAGCGCAAGTCCCGACGGAGCGATGGCCCGCACGACGAGGCGCTCGCCGACGAGGCTGGCTCCGGACTGCCCCGTGAGCAGCGGCCGGGCACGCTCCAGCATCCGCTCCGCATCGCTCCCGACATAGAGCAGGGTGGCAAAGGCGCCGGCACCGGCCAGCAGCGACAGGCCGTCGCGTTCGAGGTCCGCGCCGCCGAGGCGGGTGGCCTCGGCATGCAGCAGCCGGCCGTCGCGGCGGATGCGCCAGTTGTCGCGCAACACCGCATGCCGGGCCGCCTCGCCCATCGCCTCGCGGCCGAGCAGGACGGCTTCGATGGCCAGCAGGCTCGCATCGGGCGCGAGATCGACCTCGAGGCGGCGGTCGAGCCGGGCGCCTTCGAAGAGGATCGTCTCCTGCGGCAGCCAGTCGAGCCGGGCGCCGGCGCCGACCCGGATGTCGGTGCGGACCCTCGCGTCATCGCCGAGCGAGCGGTAGACGCGCTCGCAGGCCTGGGTGGTGAGCACCAGCCGGGCACCGGGCGCGGCGTCGACCTGCCAGGAGACCTCGTCGCCCCCGGTGAGGCCGCCGGCCGTGTTGATCAGCACCGCCTGCAGGTCTGCATCGTGCGTGTGCGGCAGCCGGATCTTGGCGCAGCCTTCCTGGTAGAGCGTGGCGAGACGGGTCCGGCCGTCGAGGTACTTGGTGCCGACTCGGCCGATGCCGCGGGCGCGCTGGTGGCGGTGGAGGGCGAGGGCGGTCAAGCCGAGGGTCCCCCCTCCCAGCCTCCCCCACAAGGGGGGAGGTGCCGCTCACGGAATCTGGCCGGATCGTGCCCAATGCACCCCTTCACCTCCCCCCTTGTGGGGGAGGACGGGAGGGGGGTGGCGATAGGCACCGCCGGCGCGGTCGAGTCCACCATCACACCATCAGATGCCGGCGCACGTCGGGCAGGTCGAGATCGGCGGCCGGGCCGGCATGCATGATTTCACCGCGATCCATGATGTAGATGTCGTCGGCGATCTCGCGGCAGAAGTCCAGATACTGTTCGACGAGGAGGATGGTCATGCCCTTCTCGTTCCTGAGGAACTGCAGGGCGCGGCCGATATCCTTGATGATCGAGGGCTGGATGCCCTCGGTGGGCTCGTCCAGCACCAGCACCTTCGGGCGGGTCACCAGGGCCCGACCGATCGCCAGTTGCTGCTGCTGGCCGCCGGACAGGTCGCCGCCGCGCCGGCCGAGCATCGACTTGAGGATGGGGAACAGCTCGAAGGTGTAGGGCGGCACGTTGCGCTCGCCCAGCTTCAGCCCGGCATAGCCGGTCTCGAGGTTCTCCTTGACCGTGAGCAGCGGGAAGATCTCGCGACCCTGCGGCACGTAGCCCAGGCCCATGCGGGCGCGCCTGTAGGGGGGCGCCTTCTTCAGCACCTCGTTGTCGAAGCTGATCTCTCCCGCCGAGACGTTGTTGATGCCGGTGACGGCGCGCAGCGTCGACGATTTGCCCACCCCGTTGCGGCCGAGGACGGCGGTGATGCGGCCGGGCCTGCACTCGATGGTGATGTTGCGCAACGCCTGCGCGGCGCCGTAGTGCAGGTCGATGGCGCGAATGGTGAGGGCGGTCATCGGTGGGGCTCCATCGAAGCGGCGGCGTTCCGGGCACACCCCCTCCCGGCCTCCCCCGTCAAGGGGGAGGGGCCGGCCGGTGGACTTGGCGAGACCGGGCAAGTCAACTCGATGCGCACCCTCCCCCTTGCGGGGAGGGTTGGGGAGGGGGGTGCCACTTGCGCGAAGGCCTTGCTCATCGGCCCAGGTACCTTTCGATCACCACCGGGTTGGCGCTGACCTGGTCGAGCGTGCCCTCGGCGAGGACCGAGCCTTCGGCGAGGCAGGTGACGCGGGTGCCCAGTTCGCGCACGAAGCTCATGTCGTGCTCGACCACGACGACCGAACGGGTGGTGGCGATGTCCTTGAGCAGCTTGGCGGTCTCGACGGTTTCGGCATCGGTCATGCCGGCAACCGGTTCGTCGACGAGCAGCAGCTTGGGGTCCTGCGCCAGCAGCATGCCGATTTCCAGCCATTGCTTCTGGCCGTGGCTCAGGTCGGCGGCGAGTTCGTCCTTGCGCGCCTCGAGGCGGACGGTGGCGAGGATCTCCTCGATCCGGGCATTGTCCTGCGCGGTCGGGGCATAGAGCAGGGCAGCGATGACGCTGCGGGGCTCTTTCAGCGCCAGAACCAGGTTGTCCCACACGGTGTGGCTCTCGAACACGGTGGGCTTCTGGAACTTCCGGCCGATGCCGAGGCTGGCGATCTCGGCCTCGTCGAGGCGGGTCAGGTCGGTGCGGCCATCGAAGAAGACCTCGCCGTCGTCCGGGCGCGTCTTGCCGGTGATGATGTCCATCATCGTGGTCTTGCCGGCGCCGTTCGGCCCGATAATGGCCAGCATCTCGCGCGGGTTGACGATGATCGACAGCGCGTTCAGCGCCTTGAAGCCGTCGAAGGCGACCGAGACGCCATTGAGATAGAGCATGGTGCCGGACTTGTCGGGGATGGTCATTCCGCGGGCTCCGGGGCCGGCTTGGCATCGATGGTCGAGGGCTCTTCGCCGGCTTCGGCGGCAGCGCTCTGGCGGTCGAGCCTGGTTGAGTTGCGTCGGGTGGTTCCCGAGCGGATCTGGCCGACAAGGCCGACGAGCCCCTTGGGCAGGAACAGCGTCACGAAGACGAACAGGCCGCCCAGGGCGAACAGCCAGTACTCGGGCAGGGCGCCGGTGAAGTAGCTCTTGCCGACGTTGACCAGGATGGCGCCGATGATCGGGCCGATGATCGTGCCGCGGCCGCCGACGGCGACCCAGATCACCGCCTCGATCGAGTTCTCCGGGGCGAATTCGCCGGGATTGATGATGCCGACCTGCGGCACGTAGAGGGCGCCGGCGATGCCGGCCATCACGGCGGAAACGGTGAAGGCGAACAGCTTCACGTTTTCCGGGCGCCAGCCGAGGAAGCGGGTGCGGCTCTCGGCGTCGCGCACCGCCACCATCACTTTGCCGAGCTTGGAATTGACGATCATCGAGCAGATCAGCACGAAGAGCGCCAGGAACAGGGCGCTGAGGGCGAACAGGGTGGCGCGGGTCGCCGGCGCCTGGATGGAGAAGCCGAGGATGTCCTTGAAGTCGGTCAGCCCGTTATTGCCGCCGAAGCCGAAATCGTTGCGGAAGAAGGCGAGCAGCAGCGCGAAGGTCATCGCCTGGGTGATGATCGACAGGTAGACGCCGGTGACCCGGCTGCGGAAGGCGAACCAGCCGAACACGAAGGCGAGCACGCCGGGCACCAGCACCACCATGATCATGGCGAACCAGAACAGGTCGAAGCCATGCCAGTACCAGGGCAGGTCCTTGTAGTTCAGAAAGACCATGAAGTCGGGGAGGATCGGGTTGGCATAGACGCCCCGCGCCCCGATCTGGCGCATCAGGTACATGCCCATGGCGTAGCCGCCCAGCGCGAAGAAGGCGCCGTGGCCGAGCGACAGGATGCCCACATAACCCCAGACGAGGTCGAGGGCGAGCGCCAGCATGGCGTAGCAGAGGTACTTGCCGAACAGCGTCACCGCATAGCCGGGGACGTGGCCGAACTGGCCGGGCGGGACGAGCAGGTTCAGTGCCGGAATGGCGATGGCGATGGCGACGAGGATGCCGACCAGCCAGATCGCTTTCCTGTCGAGGGCGCGGAACAGCATCTGGGTGATCATGCGGCAATGCTCCGGTCGTCGATACTTCCCCTCACCCGGCGCTGCGCGCCACCCCCTCCCTCAAGGGGAGAGGGAAGGGCGGGGCGCGTGGCGCGATGGTGCCCAAGTGTTCCTTCTCTCCATGAGCGAAGCGAGGCGGATGAGGGGACGAGTGCGGCGGTCATCATCATTGCTCCACAGCCCGGCCCTTGAGGGCGAACAGTCCCCTTGGTCGCCGCTGGATGAACAGGATGATGAGGATTAGGATGAGGATCTTGGCGACCACCGCGCCGGCATAGGGCTCGAGGAACTTGTTGGCGACCCCGATGGAGAGCGCGCCGACCAGCGTGCCCCAGAGATTGCCCACCCCGCCGAACACCACCACCATGAAGCTGTCGATGATGTAGTTCTGGCCCAGGTTCGGGGAGACGTTGTCGATCTGGCTCAGCGCCACGCCGGCGAGACCGGCGATCCCCGAGCCGAGGCCGAAGGTCATGGCGTCCACGAACGGGGTGCGGATGCCCATGGCCGAGGCCATCCGGCGGTTCGAGGTCACGGCGCGCATCTGCAGCCCGAGCGGGGTGCGGTTCAGCACCGCGAGCAGGGCGAGGAACACGGCGATGGCGAACAGCACGATCCAGAACCGGTTCCAGGTGATCGACAGTCCACCCAGGTCGAAGCTGCCGGACATCCAGCTCGGATTGGCCACTTCCTTGTTGGTCGGCCCGTACAGCGTCCGCACCCCCTGCTGGATGATGAGGCTCAGGCCCCAGGTGGCGAGCAGCGTCTCGAGGGCACGGCCATAGAGCCAGCGGATGATGCCGCGCTCGATGGCGATGCCGATCAGCGCGGTGACGAGAAAGGCGAGCGGCAGCGCGATGGCGAGCGACCAGTCGAGCATGGCGGGAAAGCTGCGCCGGATGATCTCCTGCACGGTGAAGGTGGTGTAGGCGCCCAGCATCACCATTTCGCCATGCGCCATGTTGATGACGCCCATGACGCCGAAGGTGATGGCGAGGCCGATGGCGGCGAGCAGCAGCACCGAGCCGAGGGAGATGCCGTACCAGACGTTCTGCGCCACGCCCCAGGCCGCCTGGGTCTGGTTGAGCGCATCGATCGCCGACTGGATCTGCGGCTTGAGCTCGTCGGGGGAGGCGGCGAGCACAGAGGTCAGCAGCGTGACGGAGTCGCGGCCGCCGCGCGCCTTGAGGGTGGCGATGGCCGCGGCCTTTTCCGCGGCATCGCCGTCCGACTTGAGCACGATGGCCGCGCGCGCCGTCTCCATGGTCGCCTTGACCTCGGCATCGGCTTCTGCGGCCAGGGCGGTGTCGAGCAGCTCGAGATTGTCCGGGTCGGCGTCACGCAGGACGGACTGGGCGGCGCTGAGGCGCGTCGCGCGATCCTCGCTCATCAGCGTCATCTGCCCGATCAGGGTGCGCAGCGCCCGGCGCAGGCCGTTGTTGACCTTAACCTTGTCGGCCTTGCCGAGTTCGGCAGGCGGGTTGCCCGTGGCCGGGTCGACGGCCTTGTCGCCGGCCCCGAGCAGCACCTTTCCGCTGTCCTTGACGACGTAGAGTTCGCCGTCGAGCAGGGTCTGCAGGACACGCACCGCACGCGGATCGCCGGTGGCCGCCAGCGCGGCGGCGGCGGCCTCGCGATCCTTGAAATTGCCGGGTGCCAGCGCGTCGACGAGGGGGGCGAAGATGGCGTCATCCACCTGCGCGAGGGCGGGACCGGTGAACAGCAGGGTGAGGACGGTGAGCATCGCCACGAGCCAGCGGCTGACCACCCCCCTCCCAACCTCCCCCACAAGGGGGGAGGTGTGGGCCGGTGCAAGCGGCACGATCATGCCATTCGCACTGTTCGGCACCTCCCCCCTTGTGGGGGAGGTTGGGAGGGGGGGAGCCACAGACTCGATCCGAACGTCGTTCACCGCTGTGCCCCTGCTAGAAAATGAGAAGAGGCGAGGGCGCTGACGCCCTCGCCGGTCTGGCGGGCTTACGAAGCGCCGCAGGTCTTGGTCTCGGTGTTGTAGTTGCCGCACTTGAGGTCGACCCAGTCGGCTTCCAGCACTTTGGATTCGGGCAGGAAGTCGGTCCAGGCGTCGCCGGGAACCTCGGCTTCGGTCTCCCACACCACGTCGAACTGGCCGTCGGCCTGGATTTCGCCGATGAGCACCGGCTTGGTGATGTGATGGTTGGCCAGCATCTTGGCCACGCCGCCGGTGAGGTTCGGCGTCTCCAGCCCGACAATCGCATCCAGCACCGGATCGGTGTCGGTGGTGCCGGCCTTCTCGACGGCCTGGACCCACAGGTTGAAGCCGATCACGTGCGCTTCCATCGGGTCGTTGGTGACGCGCTCGGGGTTGCCGATGAAGGTGCGCCAGGAGTCGATGAAGGCGGCGTTCTCGGGCGTATCGACCGACTGGAAGTAGTTCCAGGCGGCGAGGTGACCGACCAGCGGGCCGGTGTCGAAGCCGGCGAGTTCTTCCTCACCGACCGAGAAGGCGACGACCGGGATGTCCTCGGCCTTGATGCCCTGGTTGGCGAGTTCCTTGTAGAACGGCACGTTGGCGTCGCCGTTGATGGTCGAGACCACGGCGGTCTTCTTGCCGGCCGAGCCGAAGGCCTTGATGTCGGAGACGATCGTCTGCCAGTCGGAATGCCCGAACGGGGTGTAGTTGATCATGATGTCTTCGGCGGCGACACCCTTGTCCTTGAGGTACTGCTCGAGGATCTTGTTGGTCGTCTGCGGATAGACGTAGTCGGTGCCGGCCAGCACCCAGCGCTCGACGCCTTCTTCGTTCATCAGGTAGTCGACGGCGGGGATCGCCTGCTGGTTCGGGGCGGCGCCGGTGTAGAACACGTTGCGCTCGGATTCCTCGCCCTCGTACTGGACGGGGTAGAAGAGGATGGAGTTCAGTTCCTTGAACACCGGCAGCACCGACTTGCGGCTGACCGAGGTCCAGCAGCCGAACACCGCGGCCACCTTGTTGACCTCGATGAGTTCACGCGCCTTTTCGGCGAACAGCGGCCAGTCGGAGGCCGGGTCGACCACCACGGCTTCGAGTTTCTTGCCGAGCAGGCCGCCCTTCTTGTTCTGCTCGTCGATGAGGAAGAGCATGGTGTCCTTGAGGGTGGTCTCCGAGATCGCCATCGTGCCCGACAGCGAGTGCAGGATGCCGACCTTGATGGTCTCTTCCTGTGCATAGGCAGTCACCGGGGCGAGTGCCCCGACAGTCATCGCAACTCCCAGGCCGAGACCGGCCAGCATGCGGCGAACGTCTGTCATAATACCTCCGACAGTTTGGTTGTTTGCACCGCCCGAAGAACTGCAATCGCCGTGCCACGCCATGGAACGGGTGCCAACTGCTTGATTCTGTTGAGTCTGGCCGGTCCGGTCGGTGCGACTGATGTATGCAGGAGACGATTCCGGCGCAGCGAGTGCCGGTTCTCTGGGCACGTGCGTCAACCGGTGCTTAAGAATTGAGCAGGGCAACGGTCCCGGTGCATGACCTGCCGGATAATCGGTGAAAGTCCGTGCCGGTCCTGCTAGGTTTCCCGTCACCGGAAGTTCGCTTCCGGCAGAGGTTGTTTGCACCGACACCTCGGACCCCGCTTCCGCGAGGAGGCGGGGTCTTTTCTCGGCCGTCGGAAAATCCGGCGTGCCGCAGGGAACCTTCCGATCTCTCCGGCGTTCACCCGACGAGCCGCGGCCGCCGCGCGGCCGGATGTCGGCAACGGGGCGAGGGCTGACGCTCCCTCGCCGTGGGGCCGATGGGGCGCGGAGCTTCGGCTCCGCGTCTCGTTCGACCGACGTGCCGCTCGCCGCATTTCTGCCGGTTCTCCCCCCGATGGTTGCCCCGATGGAGAGAGCGATGCGCGTTGTGCTGGTTGTCGTGCTGCTGGGATTGGCGGGTCCGGCCAGGGCCGACTTCGACGGATTGCTGGCCGCGGCACGCCTCAACGACCGGGCCATGCTGCTCGATCTGCTCGAAGCCGGGGACGATCCCAATCCACCGAGTTACCATGACGGCTACGCGCCGCTGCAATTCGCCGCCGAGTCCGGCGATGCGGTGGCGGTGGCGGCCCTGCTGCGCGCCGGAGCCCGAACCGAGTACCGCGATCACAATGGCGACCGGGCCTTGCTCTGGGCCACGCGCCGCGGCAATGCCGAGGTCATCCGCCTGCTTCTCGAGGCCGGTTCGCCCCCGGACAGCGCCGACGATCCCTATGGTCGCACGCCGCTGATGCAGGCCGCCTTCGCCGGCGGCGCGGAAGCAGTGGGACTCCTGCTGGCCGCCGGTGCCGATCCGCATGCCGTCGACCACACCGGCATGACCGCGCTGCACTACGCTGCGTGGGGCGGATCAGCGGAAGCGGCCGAGCGGCTCGTGGCGGCGGGCGCCGACGCGGGGGCCCTCACATCCATTCTCTTCGAGACCCCGCTGCACTTTGCCGTTCGCTTCGGCGAGACGGACCTCGTCGCGCTGCTGCTGGCCGCCCGGGTCGAACCGGACGCCCGCGACAGCGACGGCAATATGCCGCTGCTGCTGGCCGCGATGTCGCGGCAGCAGGCCAATGTCGGCGTTCTGCTGGCCGGGGGGGCCGAACCCGATGCGGCGGACGATCAGGGGGTCACGGCGCTGATGGTGGCGGCGCGCGACGGCGAGGTCGGAATCGTGCGGCTGCTCCTCGAGGGCGGAGCGGATCGCATGCGTCGCGACGAGGCCGGTCGCACGCCCCTCGACTACGCACGCGAGCCGGTCGGCGAAGCCGCGCCGCCTCTCGAGCAAGCTTTGGACTCTTCCCGCGCGGCCGCCCTCGTGGTCGAGGCCTCTGCCGATGAACTGGCGCGGCTCGCGGCTGCCAGGGCCGAGATCGTCACGCTGCTCGGGGGAGGGTGATCACTCGGCGGGGCTCGGCGCCGCCTCCGCCTGCCGCGCCAGGGCCAGTTCCCGTTCGAGCCGGGCTTCCTCCTCGGCCTTCGGCCGCGAGAATCGCGCCAGCAGCAGGTAGGCCACCGGGGTGAGATAGAGCGTCGCGATCGCGGCGAAGCTGAGCCCGCCCACCATGATCCAGCCCAGGGCGGCGCGGGCCTCCGATCCGGCGCCGCCGGCGACGATCAGCGGCACGCCGCCGAGCACCGTGGCAATCATCGTCATCACCACCGGCCGCAGCCGGATGTTCGAGGAGTCCTCCACCGCCGCCCGTACCGACAGTCCGCGATCGCGCAGCTGGTTGGCGAACTCGACGATCAGAATGCCGTTCTTCGCCATGATTCCGACGACCAGGATCAGGCCGATCTGGCTGTAGACGTTCAGCGTCACGCCGGTGACCAGCATGGCAAACACCGCGCAGGCGAGCCCGAACGGCACGGTGGTCATGACGATGATGGCGCTCCACACGCTTTCGAACTGGGCGGCGAGCACCAGCAGGATCACCACGAGGGCGAAGCCGAAGGTGATGGCGAGGCCGTTATTGCTGTCGCCCAGCGTCTTGGCCTCGGCCATCGGGATGATGCCGGCGCCGTCCGGCAGCAGCGGCCCGGCGATCCGGACCGCTTCGGCATAGGCGTCGCCGAGGGCGAAGCCATCGCTGAGCGCGGCCGTCACGGTCACCGCGCGGCGCTGTTCCTCGCGGCCGAGCGAGGGGGCGATCGGGGCCTCGGCAAGCGAGGCGATGGTCGACATCGGGACGTAGCGGCCGTCGCCCGTCTTGAGGAAGATCGACTCGAGGTCGCCGGGGTCGTTGACCGGGCTCGAGGTGGACTGCATCCGCACCGAGAAGCTCTGGTCGTTGATGAACACCGTGCCGATGTCGGCGCCGTCGATCATGGCCTGCATCGTGGCCGCGAGGCCGTTGATGTCGACGCCCAGCTGGGCGGCGCGCTCGCGGTCGATGGTCAGCGTCATCTGCGGCTGCGTGGTCTCGTAGTTGACGCTGACGCGGCCCCATTTCTCGTCGGCCTCCAGCGCCGATTTCACCTGCTGGGCGGATGCGGCGAGGGTCTGGTAGTTGTCGCCGACGAGCGCGAACTGCAGGCCCGAGCCACCACCCCGCACGCCGAGGCTGTTGCCCTGCCGGATCGAGGCACGGACGCCCGGAACCTGGGTGAGCAGGCCATTGATCTCGGCAGTGATCTGCTGCTGGCTGCGGGTCCGCTCCTCCCACGGGGCCAGGGTGAGGATGATGAAGCCCGAGCTGGTGTTCGAGCCGAAGCCGGAAATCGAGAAGATGCTCGTCGCCTCGCCGCTCGCCTTGTAGGGGGCGACGAGCTCCTCGATCTTCTGCATCTGGGTGCGGGTGAAGTCGAGGCTGACGGTATTGGGCGCGCTGACGTTGATGGCGATCGAAGAGCGGTCCTCGGGTGGCGTCAGTTCCTGCTTCAGGGTGCCGAAGACCGCCCAGGCCGCGCCGGCGAAGAGCAGGGCGATGACGATCACCACCAGCGGATTGTCGAGGGCGAGGCGCAGCGTGATGCGATAGAAGCCGGCGAGCGCGCCACCGACGCGCTCGATGAGGTTGGGCGGGCGCTCGACATGCGGCTTCAGCAGGCGCGAGGCGAGCATCGGCGCCAGCGACAGCGCCACCACCGCCGAAAGCCCGACCGAAATGGCGAGGGTGAACCCGAACTCGCGAAACAGCCTTCCGGTCTGGCCGGGCAGGAAGGAAATGGGGATGAACACGGCGGCGAGCGTCACCGTGGTGGCGACGACGGCGAAGAACACCTCCTGGGTGCCGAGCACCGCCGCGGCGCGCGGGCCCAGCCCCATGGCGCGGCGCCGGGTGATGTTCTCGAGCACCACGATCGCATCATCGACGACGAGCCCCGTGGCGATCACAAGGGCCAACAATGTCAGGATGTTGAGAGAGAATCCGAAGGCATAGATTCCGGCGACGGTGCCGATCAGGGCGACCGGCATGGTGACGGCCGGGATGATCGTCGCGCGCCAGTCGAGCAGGAAGACGAAGATGATGGCGATGACGCCGAGCACCGCGATGACCAGCGAGCGCTCGACTTCGTGGATGGCGCCGGAAATGAACACCGACTCATCGGAGTTGATCCGGATGTCGACGCCGGGGGGAAGGGTGTCGTTCAGGCTGGCGACGGCGCGATGGATGCCCTCCGAGATCTGGACGGTGTTGGACTGGGCCTGCCGGACGATGCCGAGCCCGATCCCCGACTTGCCATCGGCGCGCAGACCGGAATTCGCCGCGCCGGGGCTGAACACCACGCTCGCCACGTCGCCGAGGCGGATGCGGTCGCGGATGATCAGGTTCTCGAACTGCTCGGGCGTGTTCACTTCCGCGACCGCGCGGATGGCGATGTTCTGGTTGGCGCCGTTCAGCGAGCCGGCCGGGCTGTCGAAGGCCATGGTCGACAGCGCATTGCGGACGTCGCCGACCGTCAGCCCGAGGCTGGCGAGCTTGACCTGGTCCACATCGATCTCGAAGACACGCTGCTGGGTGCCGTTGACCTGGACCTCCGCCACGCCCTGCACGGCAGCGAGGCGCTCGGCGATCAGGTCCTCCACCAGCTCGGTCAGCTGGCCGCGGGGCAGGGTGTCGGAGGTCACCGACAGCTGGATGACCGCCTGGGCATTGGAGTCGGCCTTGATGATGGTCGGGGCGTCGGCGCCGTCGGGCAGCCGGTTGGTGATGCGGCCGAGCGCATCGCGGATGTCCGAGGTGGCGTTGTCGAGGTTGGTGCCGTCGGCAAAGGTCAGCGAGACGCGGCTGCGGCCGTACGAGGAATCCGAGGAGATCGAGGCGACCCCCTGGACGCGGGCGACTGCCCCTTCGATGGCCGCGGTGATCTCGCGGTCGACGGTCTCGGCCGAGGCGCCGGAGAAGCTGGTGGAGATCGACAGGGTGGGGCGCTCGACGCTGGGCAGCTCGCGCACCTCGACGCCGAAGAAGGCCGCGAGGCCGGCGACGATGATCAGCGCCGACACCACGATGGCGAGGACGGGACGGCGGACGAACAGGCCGGCAATGGCGCCGCCACGCTCGTTCTGGGACGTGATGCTCATCCGTGCCGTCCTTTCCTGCCGTTATGACGGGTTGGCCGATTGCCTGCTGCCGCCGCCCTGACCGCCGCCTTGACCGCCGCCCCGCTCGCCGTTCTGGCCGCCGCCTGGCCCGCCGGCCGGTGTGTCCAGCAGGCGCACGCTGGCGCCGGCGGTCAGCTGCTGCACTCCCTGGGTCACGACCTGGTCGCCGGCGGCAAGGTCGGCCTTGACCAGCACGCCGTCGGAGTTGCGCTGGATGATCTCGACCGGCACCCGTTCCACCTTCTCGTCGGCGTAGCGCCAGAGGTAGGCGCCGGATGAGGACCACTGGATGGCGAGCGGGTCGACGGTGGGGAAGCTGTCGCCCGGAAAGCTCATGCTCACCGAAAAGCTCATGCCCGGCCGCAGGCGGCCGCTCTCGTTGCCGATCCGGGCTTCTACCCTGAGGGTGCGGCTCGCCGGGTCGATGCGGTTGTCGACGGCGCTCACCTCGCCGGCGAGGGCCACCCCCGGAAGCGCCACGGCCCCGGCGGTGATCGGCATCCCCGGGGAGATGGCACCGGCATAGCGCTCGGGCACCCAGAAGCTGATGACCAGTTCGGACGTATCCTCGATCGTCGTCACCACGGTCTGTGCGGTGACCGTGTTGCCCGGGCCGACCTGGAACAGCCCGACGGTGCCGCCGAACGGGGTCACGATGGTGCGTCGCTTGAGGTCGAGATCGGCGCCCTGCAGCTCGAGCCGGGCATTGTTGAAGGCCAGTTCGGCGGCCTTCACCTGCACGGCGGTGGCGTTGTTGGCGCCGGCCAGCTCGCGGACCCGCTCGAGCGCGGTCCGGGCATCGTCGAACGCCAGTTGCGCGCGCTCGAAGGCGATCTGTTCGACTGCCGAATCGAGGTGGCCGAGCGTCGCGCCTGCGGCAACGGTATCGCCCGGTCTGACCAGCAGTTCGGCCAGCGTGCCGTTCGCCGGAGAGACGACGGTGACCGAGTGGGCCGCCGCACCCTCGCCGATTGCCGTCAGCCGGTCGTTGATCGTGCCCATCACCACCGGCGCGGTGACGACGACCATCGGCCGACCGCCACCACGGGCACCGCCCTGGCGCTGCCCTGCGCCCTGACCACCGCCCTGGCCGCCGCCTTGGGGGGATGGCTCGGCCGCCGGCAAAGGCAGCTGGATGCCGAAGCGAGACAGGGTCTCGGTGCTGCCGGGGACGAGAAAGACGTAGAGCGCGGCCGCAACCACGAGCACAAGCAGCGAGATCAGGCTCTGTCTCAGCACGCGACGACCTTCTGGAATGCGTCCGGCCGGGAGCTCCGGACAATTGGCGCGGAGGCTAGCATCGGCGGCGACCGACGCACATTAATTTGCCGTAACAATCGCTTGTGGGGTGTCACCGCAGCCGGGCGGCGAGCCAGCCGTGCCCGGCCGAGTCGGCGAGGTCGGCGGCGTCCTGCCCCTTGCCGTTGCGCGCCAGGCGATCGGCGCCGAACAGCAGCAGCAGGCCGGCCGAATTCGCATCGCCGTTGTGGGCGGCGGCGTGCAGCGGGGTGAAACCGTCGGCTTGCGTCAGGTTCGGATCGGCACCGGCGCGAAGCAGGCGGTCCAGCATCGCCGCATTGCGGCGCGCGACGGCGGCGTGGATCGCCGCCACCTGCTGGGCGCTCTCGGCACGGCGATCGATGTCGCCGGTCAGGGGCAAGAGGAGCGCGAACGCCGCCTCGTTGGCAAAGAACGCCGCCAGGGCGAGCGGCGGGAAGCCGTCCGCCGACAGCGTCTGCGGATTCCACCCCGCCGCCAGGGCCGCATCGAGACCGTCCGTCTCGCCGACGATGATGGCCTCGTACGGATCGAGGCGATCGAGCAGGGGGCGGATGATGGCGACGGCCTGCCGGTTGCCGACATAGGCCGCCCAGGCCAGCAGGCTGGCCCCGGCGGAATTGCGCGCGCTCGCCCGTGAGGGCTCCACCGCGAGTGCGCCCTCGAGGCCGGCATTGTCGTGGCGGGCGACGAGCTCGAACGGGTCGCTGATGGAACAGGCATCGCACATCGAGGGCTCCTCGGCGGCACCCCGCCGCTCGTCCGGCAGATGAACGACGGCTGAAGGGCCGGCTCAGCGCCGGTACATCAACCTGGTCGCATTGTGTCCCCAAGATGCCAGGGCAGCGGCATTCATGGACAACCAGAAGGAACCCCAAAATGAACCTCGCTAGCAAGACCCTCCTCTCCGCCGCCCTCGTCCTTTCCTCTTTCGCGGCAGCCCCTGCCGTCTTCGCCGAACCCCTGCGCTACGGCCCCGACACCTGCGCCGAAGGCTTTGTCTGGCGCGATGCGGCGGCGGGCGATCATGTCTGCGTCAAGCCGGCCGGCCGCCAGCGCGCCGCCGAGGAGAACGCGCTCGCTGCCTCCCGCGTCGATCCGACCGGTGCCTATGGCCCGCTCTCCTGCGTCGCCGGCTTCGTCTGGCGTGAAGCGTTCTCCGGCGACATGGTCTGTGTGACCCCCGATCGCCGCGACGCGGTGGCCAACGAGAATCGCCTCGGCCCCTCCCGCATGGCGCTCGCCTACGGCCCGGACACCTGCCGCGACGGCTTCGTCTGGCGCGATGCGGCGCCCGGCGATCATGTCTGCGTCACGCCGACGTCGCGCAATCGCGCCGCCAGCGAGAACGCCGCCGCCCTCACCCGTGTCGATCCGGCCGGCGCCTACGGGCCGTTCACCTGCGTCGTCGGCTATGTC
>NZ_JAYRYM010000057.1:0-18128 GCF_041917035.1 Devosia sp.
GCGGCCAGTGCAGCAGGTGCCTCAGCACGAAGCGCTGCGAACCGGTCAGCTGCTGGTCCCACTCGGGTTCGTCATAGCCATAGGTGACGATGCCCACCGGCATGTGGGCGCCGCGCTTTCTCACCGCCACCAGCAGGTTGGGATCGAACGACTCCAGGGTGACCGGGCCGCGATAGCCCTTGAGGGCATCCATCACCGTCTGCGCCAGAACCTCGGTGGCCGCGGCATCGGGCTGCTGCTTGAGCTCGACCTGCAGCATGACGCGCCCGCCAACCTGAGCCAGGAAGTCGGACAGGCGGGGAGGGGCGTCGCCGGCCGAACTGCCGAGCAACCTGAAGGTTTCCAGCTCCGCCGCCGTGCGGACGCCGACCGGGCCCGGAACGCCGGTGAGGCGATCGAGGTCGTCGTCGTGGAAGATGATAGGAATGCCGTCGCGGCTCAATTGCACGTCGCACTCGATGGCGTAGCCGTGCTCGATGGCTGCCGCGAATGCGCTGGCGGAGTTTTCGATCACGCCCCGGCCGCGGTCATGCAGCCCTCGGTGAGCGATCGGACGGTCGAAGATGGGTTTGGCGCACATGGAAGGCGGCTATCACTTGGGGTTGCGGTCGCGGCGGCGCTAGCAGGCCCCGATGACAGCCTTGCGTCAATCCTCGACCTCGACGATGCCCTCGACCTCGACCGCGGCGCCCAGCGGCAGGGCGGCCATCCCCACGGCGGAACGGGCGTGCTTGCCCTTGTCGCCCAATACGCCGACGATCAGGTTCGAGGCGCCGTTGGCGACGAGGTGGTGCTCGGCGAAGTCCGGGGTGGAGTTGACGAACACGGTCAGCTTGAGCACCCGCCGCACCTTGGCGAGGTCGACGCCGGCGCTGTAGGCGATCTGGCTGAGGAAGTTCACCGCGGCCAGTTCGGCGGCGTTGCCGCCCTGCACGACGTTCATGGTGTCGCCGAGCTTGCCCGAGACCACGCCCTGGTCGCTCGAGGAGATCTGTCCCGAGACGTAGACGATGTTGCCGGTACGGGTGACGGGGATATAGGTCGCGACAGGAGCCTTGGGCTTGGGCAGCTCGTAGCCGTACTCACGAAGCTTGTCGACGGGATTGGTCATTCTGGTTTCTCTCGGTCCTGTTTCATCTTGTCCCCGGCGGTCCGGGCCTTGTCGCGATCATACAGCTTGCCGCGGATCACTGCATCTCGGCCGAACCGCTCGCGGACCCGATCGATGGCGCGTTCCGCCGCGGCACGGCGGGCCACCCCGGGTTCGACGAGATCGATCGGATCGTCCGCGCCACTGTCCGCGGCCAGGCCCGAGAGCCCGATGCCGATGAGCCGGAAGGCGGTACCATCGACCTCGCGCTGCAGCAGCTGTAGCCCGGATTCGTAAATCACGTTCGCAAGTTGCGTCGGAATCATCAAGTGCCGGGCGCGGGTGCGCAAGCGGAATCCCGCCGACTTCAGCTTGAGCGTGACGGTGTCGCCGACGAGCCGGCTGGCCTTCGTGCGCTCGGACAGGCGTTCGCAGAGCGCCAGGAGCTCGGTGGAGAGCGCCTCGTAGTCCTTGAGGTCGGCGGAAAAGGTGGTCTCGGTCGACACGGACTTCGATGCTCCATCCACCGAAACCTGCCGGGCGTCTTCGCCACGGGCCAGTCGCGCCAGCCGCGCCCCGGCGTCGCCATAGCGCCGGATCAGCGTCTCGACCGGTGTCTGCTGCAACTGGCCGATGGTCTCATAGCCGTCCCGACGCAACGTCTCCGAGAACACCTTGCCGACGCCGAAGATCAGGCTGACCGGCTGCCGCGCCAGGAACGACAGGGTTTCGGCGCGGCCGATGACCGCGAAGCCGCGCGGCTTGTCGAGGTCCGAGGCCAGCTTGGCGAGAAACTTGTTGTGGCTGAGGCCCACCGACACCGTCACGCCGATCTCGGCCTCCACCCGCCGGGCAAACCTGGCAAGGGACAGTGCGGGGGACGCCCGATGCAGGGTCTCCGTGCCCGACAGATCGAGGAAGGCCTCGTCGATGGAGAGCGGTTCGACCAGCGGCGTCAGCTCGTCCATCAGGACGCGGATGGCACGGCTGACGGCAACGTACTTGCGCATGTTCGGCGGGATCACCACCGCATCGGGACAGAGTTCCTTCGCCCGGAACATCGGCATGGCCGACCGGACGCCGTACTGGCGGGCGATGTAGCAGCAGGTCGAGACGACGCCTCGGGTGCCGCCGCCGATGATGAGGGGCCGGTCGCGCAGGGCGGGGTCGTCGCGCTTTTCCACCGATGCGTAGAACGCATCGCAGTCGACATGCGCGATGGCGAGGGCGGTCAGTTCATCGTGGACGATCAGGCGAGGCGAACCGCATGACGGGCAGCGTCGGGCCGGCCCGCCGGCATCGATCATCTGCAGACAGTCGCGGCAGAGACCGGCCATGGTGTCATCCGGCGGGGTTCAGGCGAGCCCAGACGCGCATGAAGTCATCGGGCCGCAGGCCGTTATTGGCGCACAGGGCGAGCAGCAGGGGCTCGGAGGCCGCGAAGTAGTCGATCAGGCCGCGGTCGAGTCCGGGCTTTCCGGCGGCCTGGCGCAGTCCGTCCGGGGAGTAGCCGGTCATGGTCATGAACTCGGCCAGCTGTGGCGGATTCTCAGCCAGGAAGTGCAGGCAGAGTTCGCCGAGCGCGCGGGATGTCAGTGGTGCGGACTTGATCAACAGGCTGGCCTCGGGCGGGGCGTTGGCGCTTTCGTAACGGCATTGATGTTACTCTGAACTTCGGGCAGAAAACGAGTGCCTGCCCGCATGCCCAGAGGGCAGAAGCGAGTCCCCATGCCCAAGACAGTGATGATCGTCGAAGACAACGAGCTCAACATGAAGCTCTTCAACGACCTGCTGGAATCGCGCGGCTACGCCATCATCCAGACCCGCAACGGCATGGAGGCTCTCGACCTGGCAAGGGCCCATCACCCGGACCTGATCCTGATGGACATCCAGCTGCCCGAGGTGTCCGGACTTGTGGTCACCAAATGGCTCAAGGAAGACGAGGAGCTCGCGCCCATTCCCGTGATCGCCGTGACGGCGTTCGCGATGAAGGGCGACGAGGAGCGCATCCTGCAGGGCGGGTGCGAGGGCTACATCTCCAAACCGATCTCCGTGCCTCACTTTTTGGAAACGATTGCCCGCTACATTGGCACGGCCAACTAGCTGGCCGACGGGCGTTTTTCCCGAAATCGTGGGGGTTGTGGCTCTTTGACGGCGCGCGTGCTGATCGTCGACGATATCCCGACGAATGTGCGTCTGCTGGAGGCGCGGCTTTCGGCCGAGTACTTCGAGGTGCTCACTGCGTCGTCGGGGCTCGAGGCGCTGCGAATCTGCGCCGGCGAGGATGTCGACATCGTTCTGCTCGATGTGATGATGCCCGGCATGGACGGCTTCGAAGTCTGCCGCAGGCTGAAGTCGGACGCGCACACGAGCCACATTCCGGTGCTGATGGTCACGGCCCTCGATCAACCGTCCGACCGGGTGCGCGGCCTCGAGGTCGGCGCGGATGACTTCCTGACCAAGCCGGTCGACGACGTGCAGCTGATGGCCCGGGTGAAGAGCCTCGTGCGGCTGAAGGCGCTGACCGACGAGTTGCGCGCCCGCGCCATCACCGGCCAGGAGATCGCCATCGAGGACGCGATGCGCGCCATGGCCTCGATCGACTCCGAAGGCGGGCGCCTCCTGATCATCGATACCGACGCGCGCCATGCGGAACGGCTGCGCGCCTTCCTGGCGCCGACCAATCGCGTCGACGTGCTGACCAGTCCCGCGGATGCGGCGCTGGCGGTCAGTGGCGGCGACTACGAACTGGCCCTGGTGTCGATGTCGCTGGCCGATTTCGATCCCCTTCGCGTCTGTTCGCAGATGCGCACCGCGGAGACGACCCGCACGCTCCCCATCATCCTCGTGGCCGAAGAGGACGACCGCCCGCGTGTCGTGCGCGGACTCGACCTCGGGGTCAACGACTTCATCATGCGGCCGGTCGAGCGCAACGAACTGCTGGCCAGGGTTCGCACGCAGATCCGCCGCCAGCGCTACGCGGTCGAGTTGCGGCAGAGCGTCACCAATACGCTCGCGCTGGCGGTCACCGACGAGCTGACCGGCCTCTACAACCGCCGCTATTTCGATCGGCACCTGTCGCTGATGCTCGAGAAGGCGCAGCAGCAGGACCGTGACATGGCGGTCATGCTGATCGACATGGATTTCTTCAAGTCCGTCAACGACACCCACGGGCATGACACGGGCGATTCCGTGCTGAGGGAATTCGCCAATCGGTTGCGCCGCAACATCCGCGGTGTCGACCTGGCCTGCCGCTTCGGCGGCGAGGAGTTCGTCGTCCTAATGCCGGACACCGATTTCCAGCAGGCGCAGAGCGTTGCCGAGCGCGTACGGGCGGCCGTTGCCGAGAAGGGGTTCGACGCGGGTGGCGGGCGGCCGCTTGCCGTGACGGTATCCGTCGGCGTCGCCCTCAACGAGCACGATTCGGACACGCCCGAGGTCATGCTGAAGCGGGCCGACGTGGCGCTCTACAGGGCCAAGCGGGAAGGGCGCAACCGCGTGGTTTTCGACGCCGCCTGAGTTCGGCGGCCGTTCCGCAGCCGCCGGGGGCCGCGCTGCGCGGGCCGATTAAGGTTAACGATTAGTTACGTTGTTGGCTAACGCTTCATGCCACAATGGCAGTTGTGTAGGTTGGCGCATCGAGAACGCGCCGGGCGACTGGCGTGCCTCACCAGACACCCTACGGTTCTCCTCAGGTCCGCCGCAACTCCTGGGTCCGTAGGGCGGCTGGTCCGCAGCGGACAAGAGTGGCCTCTTCGACATGCCGCTTCGGACCAGCCACTATTCCAGACGCCCGCTCCTCGACACGAGGGGCGGGCGTTGCTGTTTCCGCCGGATCGGACAGGCCAAACAAAAACCCCGCACCGGAGTGCGGGGTCTCGTTCGGTCCGGCGCTTGCCGCACCACTACTTGATCTTGGCTTCCTTGAACTCGACGTGCTTGCGCACCACCGGATCGTACTTCTTGAAGCTGAGCTTCTCGGTCTGCGTCCGGGAGTTCTTCTTGGTGACGTAGTAGTAGCCAGTGTCGGCGGTCGACACGAGCTTGATCTTCAGAGATACGGCTTTGGCCATGGTTCACGTTCCTTGAAACGGCTTGCCGCGCGGTTTGCCGCGCGGCGCTGAATTCACCCGGCACGACGGCCGCTCAAATTTGGCCGCAAACTACGGATTTGCGACCGGATGTCAAGGCGATTGACGGCTACAGCCGGTCCGGTGACGCCGGGTCATCGTGTGATGGATCGAACCCGTGCATGTAGTTGGCCCATTGCAGCCCAACCACCGCGCCCTTGATCGAGGGCAGCAGGGCCAGCGGCAGCAGAACCGCCATCGGGATCATCGTCCACACGTAGAACATCGGGTCGACGGGACCACTCATCTCGGCATGCAGCATCCACCCGACCAGCACGTGCCCGACGATGAAGATGGCGATATAGGGCGGGAAGTCGTCCGCCCGAGCGTGGCTGAGGTCCTCCCCGCACATGTCGCAGCTGTCGACGACCTTCAAATAGCCGCGGTAGAGCTTGCCCGCGCCGCATCGGGGACACCGGCACCTGATGCCGTTGCCGATGGCGCGGCCGAGCGCGCGACGGGGTCTGTCGAGCTCGATTCCCAGCGACATGCTTACCTCGTCTTCCTGGCAGGCCTGCGATGGCTTGCCGATCTGGATTTGCCCCTAGATGGCGGCTTGCGGCCACCCCGAACAGATGACGGATCGCCGCGGCTGCCCTCGCTGAGGAGTTCGAAGCGGAGGGCTCCCGCCAGCGGAGCGACTTCGAGAAGCCGCACGCTCACCGGATCGCCGATGCGGAATGTCTCCCCGGTATGGTCTCCGACCAGCGCCTGCTGCTCTTCGACGAATCGGTAGAAGTCCATGCCGATGGTCGATGCGGGGATGAAGCCGTCCGCCCCGGTGTCGAGCAGGCGAACGAACAGGCCGGACTTGGTGACACCGGATATGCGGCCTTCGAAATGACTGCCGAGGCGCTCCGCAAGGAAGTGCGCGAGCAGCCGGTCGACGGTCTCGCGCTCGGCCAGCATGGCGCGCCGCTCGGTCGAGGAGATGTGCTGGGCAATGCCCTCGAGGCGCGCCACTTCGCCGTCGGTCAGCCCGTCATCGCCCAAACCGAGGGCGGCAATCAATGCCCTGTGCACGATCAGGTCCGCATAGCGCCGGATCGGTGAGGTGAAGTGCGCGTAGCGATCGAGGTTGAGGCCGAAATGGCCGTAGTTCTCGGCCGCGTACTCGGCCTGCGCCTGCGTGCGCAGCACGATCTCGGAGACCTGCTGGATCTTGCCGGCCTCTCGCGCCTTGTCGAGGACCCGGTTGAAATCTGCCGGACGAACGGCATCGGAACGGCTGAAGGCGAGATCGAGCGAGGCGAGAAAGTCCCGCAGGCCCGCGAGCTTCTCCTCGCTGGGCGAGTCATGCACCCGGTAGAGCAGGGCGCTGCGGTGCTTTTCGAGGGTCTCTGCGGCCGCGACATTGGCCGCGATCATCATCTCCTCGATCAGCCGGTGGGCGTCGAGCCGCTCCGGCACGTGAACGTCGGCAACCATCCCGTTGCCATCGAGGATGATCTTGCGTTCGGGCAGGTCGAGGTCGAGCGGTCCGCGCCTGTCGCGCGCCCTCGTCATGGTGGCGTAGGCTGCCCATAGCGGTCTCAGGATCGTATCGAGTATGGGGCCGGTCTTGTCGTCGGGCCGGCCGTCGATGGCGGCCTGGGCCTGCTGGTAGTTGAGCTTGGCGGCCGATCGAAACAGCACCCGGTGGAAGCTGTGGCTGCGCTTGCGACCGTCCTGGTCGAAGACCATGCGAACCGCCAGCGAAGGACGGCTCTCCCCTTCGCGCAGTGAACACAGGTCGTTCGAGATGCGCTCGGGCAGCATCGGCACGACCCGGTCGGGGAAGTAGACCGAGTTGCCGCGCAGGTAGGCCTCGCGGTCGAGCGCCGTGCCGGGGCGGACATAGGCGGCCACGTCGGCGATGGCCACGTAGACGAGGTGTCCGCCCGGATTGTCGGCAGAGGTGTCGGGCTCGGCATAGACGGCGTCGTCGTGGTCCTTGGCGTCGAACGGGTCGATGGTGACGAGCGGCAGGTGGCGCCAGTCCTCGCGGCCCTTCAGCGTGGCCTGCTGCGCCTCCTCGGAGTCCTTGAGGACAGTCGCCGGAAACCGGTAGGGAATGTCGAGGGAATGGATGGCGATCAGGGAGACGGCGCCCTCGCTCCTGGGGTTGCCGATCACGCTCACGACCCGTGCCTTGGGGATCATCAGCCGGCCGGAGACGCGGACCTCGACCTCGACCAGGTCCCCATCCGCGGCGCCGGCGGTATCGCCGCGGTCGATGCGCATTTCCTTCTGCTTGCGGTCGACAGGGACGAGACGGGCGCCGTCCTCGTCCAGGCGCACGATGCCAATCTGGCCCCGGCGCGGCTTGTCGAGGATCTTCATCGCCTTGGCCGCGTAGTGCGGCAGGTCGCCGTCCCCGGCGTCGATGCGGGCGAGGATGCGATCCCCCGGTCCGGGGGCGACCCGGGCATTCGGTGGGGTCAGCACGAGAACCCGCGGGGGCTCGCCGTCCTCCTCGGTCCACTGGGCCGGAAAGGCGTGCAGAGCCTCCGGATCGGCGTCGGCCGGGATATCGAGGACGGTGACGGCGGGGAGTGCTGCCGTGCGCCGTATCTGCTTGCGCCGCCGGGCGAGGTGGCCCTCGCCCTCCATCTGCTTGAGCAGCACCTTGAAGGGGGTTCGCATGTCGCCCTTGATGCCGAAATGCCGCGCGAGGTCGCGCTTGCCGTCGAGATCGGGAAACTGCGCCATCGCCTCGAGAATGGCCTCGCGGCTGGGCAGGGCACCGACGAGGTATTGTCGCGGGCCCTTGGGGGGAGGGGTTGTTCTGCTTTTCTGAGCCATGTTCACGCTCGGGATGATCCCCGCCGATGCGAGGATCCCCGTTGTTGGCGGAGGCCCTGAGAAGGACTACCCGCCCTTGCGGGACAGCCCTCGTGGAGAGTTCAGACCTCCGCGGTCTTTTTCTTCGGCGCGGCCTTTGGCTTCACAGCCTTGGCCGCGGGTTGCTTTGCCGCCGCCTTCTTCGCCGGGGCCCTCTTCGCCGGGGCAATCTTGGCGCCGGTCGTCCGCGACGCGGGTTTCCTTGCTGCCGAGGCGCCACCCTTGGCGGCGATCAACTCGAGCGCCTGCTCGAGCGTCACGTCCTCGGGCTTCAGTTCCTTGGGCAGTGTCGCGTTGACCTTGCCCTGATTCACGTAGGGACCATAGCGGCCTGCCCGAACGGCGATCGGGCCGGCCTCGTGCTCGAAGCTCTTGATCGCGGCGATGGCTCCGGCCCGTCCCTTGCCGAAGCGTCCGCCGCCCGCCGCCTTCTGGGCCAGCAAATCGACAGCCCGGTTCAGGCCGACGGTGAAGACTTCCTCCGCGTCGGACAGGTTTGCGTAGGTTCCGTCATGCAGAACGAACGGCCCGTAGCGCCCGATGCCGGCGGAGATCGGCTTGCCGGTCTCCGGGTGGGCCCCCACTTCGCGCGGCAGCGATAGCAGCCGCAGCGCTCCTTCGAGTGTGAGGGAGTCGGGTGTCCAGCCCTTGGGAAGCGATGATCGCTTCGGCTCGTCGCCGCTGCCCAGTTGCACATATGGTCCGAAGCGCCCGGACTTCAATGCCACCTCGAGGCCGCTGTCGGGATCCGTCCCGAGGATGCCGTCTCCGGCGGCCTCGCTGCCGGCGCCGGTCGCGGCGTCCGACAGCTGCATCGTGTGCCGGCACTCCGGATAATTCGAGCAGCCGATGAAGGCGCCGAACTTGCCCAGCTTGAGCGACAACTGGCCGGTCCCGCAGGTCGGACACCGGCGCGGATCCGAGCCGTCGGCCTTGGCGGGGAAAATGTGGTCGGCCAGCAGGTCGTTGAGGGCATCGAGCACCTCGGATACCCGCAGGTCCTTGATCTGCTCGACATGCGCCGAGAACTCGGCCCAGAACTGGCGCAGCACGTCCTTCCAGGCCAGCTTGCCATCCGAGATCAGGTCGAGCTGTTCCTCGAGCTGCGCGGTGAAGCCGTACTCGACGTAGCGGTTGAAGAAACTCTCGAGGAATGCCGTGACGATCCGGCCGCGGTCCTCCGGGATGAGGGTGCGCTTGTCGAGCCGCACGTAGTTGCGGTCCTGAAGCACGCTCATCGTCGCGGCGTAGGTGGAGGGACGGCCGATGCCGAGTTCCTCCATCTTCTTGATCAGGCTGGCCTCGGTGTAGCGCGGCGGCGGCTGCGTGAAGTGCTGCTCGATCAGCGCTTCCTCGAGGCGCGGGCGGTCGCCCATGGCGAGCGGCGGCAGTTCCCGGCTGTCCTGGTCGCCGTCGTCGCGGTCCGCGTCGGCCTCGATGCCGTAGAGGGCGAGAAAGCCCGGGAAGGTGACGACCGATCCCACGGCGCGCAGGGCGATGTCGCGGCTGGTGGCGAACACCGCGATATCGGCGGTCGTCCGCTCGATCTCGGCCGAGCGCATCTGGCTGGCCAGGGTGCGCTTCCAGATGAGCTCGTAGAGCCGATGCCGGTCCGCGTCTCCCCGCAGCGTGTCCGGATGGCGGAACAGGTCGGTCGGGCGGATGGCCTCGTGCGCTTCCTGCGCGTTCTTGGCCTTGGTCTGGTAGACGCGGGCCTTCTCCGGCAGGTAGTCCGAACCGAACGATTTGACGATGGCGCGACGGGCCTGCTCGATGCCCTCCGGCGCCATCTGCACGGCGTCGGTGCGCATGTAGGTGATGATGCCTTCCTCGTAGAGCCGCTGCGCGATCTGCATGGTGCGGCTGGGCGAGAACCCGAGTCGCGACGAGGCATCCTGCTGCAGGCTCGACGTGGTGAAGGGCGGGTAGGGGTTGCGCTTCGTCGGTTTCCTGTCGACGGCGGTGACGCTGAAGGCGCCCGCCTCGATGGCGCTCTTGAGCGCCTCGGCCTCTGCGGAAGACGCAATGGCCAGCTTGTCGGTCTTCTTGCCGTCGACCGAATAGAGCCTCGCCTCGAAGGTCTTGCCCTTCTCGTTGAGACGCGCGCCGACCGACCAGTACTCCTGGGGTCGGAAGCGCTCGATTTCCGACTCGCGCTCGCAGACGAGCCGCAGCGCCACCGATTGCACGCGACCGGCCGAGCGCGAGCCGGGGAGCTTGCGCCACAACACGGGCGAGAGGGTGAAGCCCACCAGGTAGTCGAGCGCACGGCGGGCGAGGTAGGCATCGACCAGGGGTTCGTCGATCTGCCGCGGATGCTGCATGGCCTCGGTGATGGCGGACTTGGTGATGGCGTTGAACACCACGCGGCTGACCGGCTTGTCCCTGAGCAGCTTCTTGCCGCGCAGCACGTCGAGTACGTGCCAGGATATGGCCTCGCCTTCACGGTCGGGGTCGGTTGCCAGGATCAGCTCGTCGGCGGCCTTGAGGGCATTGCCGATGTCGGAAAGCCGCTTGCGGGAGGCCGCATCGACCTCCCAGCTCATTGCGAAGTCCTCCTCGGGCAGCACCGACCCGTCCTTGGCCGGCAGGTCGCGCACATGACCGAAGCTCGCCAGGACCTCGTAGTCCTTCCCGAGATAGTTGTTGATTGTCTTGGCCTTAGCCGGACTTTCAACGATGACGAGCTTCATGTGCGGTGCTTTCGGTGGCCTTCGAACGACGGCGCAACATGGTGAAGCAGGGTAGGGCTGTCAACCGAGATGCCGCCGCTCCAAAGCATTCCCCGTAGGGGAAGAAAGTTCACCCATTCCTGCCAGCCTCTGCCTGCACAATCAGGGGACCGGCGGCCACGATGCGGTTCGTCAAAGCAGCCATCATCTTCATGTTGGCCTACCTCGCCTACTTCACCTTCGCGCCCCAGGACCTCTACAATCCGCAGCAGGTGACCCGGGTCGCCCTGGCGCTGGCGCTCAGCCGGGGGCAACTGGACATCGGCGAGTTTGCCTCCGAGACGGTCGACAAGGCGCTTCATAACGGTCGCTACTACGCCGACAAGCCGCCGGGTCTGTCCTTGCTGGCGGTCCCGGCAGTGGTGGTCGTCCGGAACCTGCTCGAGCGCTCGGGACGCCCCTGGGACGGTCGCGACGAGGCGGGCTTTGCACTCTATACGACGGCGGCAATCGTCACGACGGTCTCGCTCCTGGGGGCGCTCGGGGCGGCGGTGCTCTACCTGCTGTCGCTGCGCCTCGGTGCGAGCGAGGGCGGGGCACTCTTCGCCGCGGCGGGACTTACCCTCGGAACGCCCTACTTCGGATGGGCGACCGCATTGTTCAGTCATGTGCCGACCGGCGTCCTCCTGCTGGTCGCGCTTGCGATCGCCCTGGTCGGCGAGTTGCGCGGTGCCGTGGGGCGATCCGTCGCCGTCGGCCTGGTGCTGGGTCTCGCCCTGACGATCGATCTGGTGGCGGCACCGGCGGCGCTCGCCGTCGCCACCGTGGCGATCGTCTCCTGCCGAGCGGCCCGGCCCCGGTGCGCGCTGGCCTTCGGCGCCGGCGCCATCCTGGGGCTGCTGCCGCTGCTGCTCTACAACTGGGCCGCCTTCGAGTCCCCGTTCCGCCTCGGCTATGCGCAGGTGGTAGGCTTTGAGGGCATGCGTGAAGGCCTGTTCGGCATCACGATGCCCAATCCGGTGGTGCTCATCGAACTGCTGTTCGGTCGCTATCGCGGACTGCTGCCGCTGGCGCCCGTGCTGGTGGTGATTCCGCTCGGCCTCTTCGCCATGTGGCGGCGCGGCCTGCGAACGGCGGCGCTGGCCGTGACGACGATTGCCGCGTGCTACCTGCTGATCAACGCCGGCTATCACTACTGGGATGGGGGATCATCGACGGGGCCGCGCCACCTCGTGGCGATGCTGCCGGTGCTGTGCCTTGCCCTGGCCTTCGCTTGGCCGCGGCGCCCCGTGGCCAGGGTGGCAGTCCTGGCGCTGCTTGCGGTGAGCCTCGTGTTGTCGGTGATCGCGGCCAGCACCATCATGTTCGCCGGCGCCAACTACCCGGACCCCCTGGCGGATTTGCTGCTGCCCCGGCTTCTCAGCGGTAACGGGCTGCTCAGCGCCGCCCGCATCGTACCGGTATGGCTCGGCTTCGCCGTGCTGGCGGCACACGCCGGACTACGGTCGCAGCGCAACCAACTGGCCGCTTGACCACTCGATCCGACCGGCGAGATCGAGTTCCAGCAGCAGGGCCTGCATTCGGTAGACGGCAAGCCCGGTGGTGCGCACGAGATCGTCGACCGGTATCGGCGTCAGGCTCAGGGCGTCGGCGAGGATGGCGCGCTCGTCATCGCGAGGCGGGGTGGAGTCGAACTCGTCGGCTTCCGGCAGCCAGTCCGGCTCGAGCAGGCTCACCCGGGAGGGATCGGCCTCGCGCAGCGTCTCGATGATGTCGTCGGCTCCGGTGATCAGCTTGGCGCCCTGCTGGATCAGTGCGTTGCCGCCTTCGGCCCGCGGATCGAGCGGCGAGCCGGGCACGGCGAAGACCTCCCGGTTCTGTTCGAGCGCGAGTCGGGCGGTGATCAGCGACCCCGAGCGCTTTGCCGCCTCCACCACCACCGTGCCGAGCGCTAGTCCCGAAACGAGGCGATTGCGCCGGGGGAAGTCGCGGGCCCGCGGCTCCCAGCCGAGCGGCATCTCGGTGAGCAGGGCGCCGCCGTTCCCGACGATCTCGTGGGCCAGATGGATGTTCTCGGAGGGGTAGATCCGATCCATGCCGCCGGCGAGCACGGCAACCGTGCCGGAGCGAAGCGCTGCCTGGTGGGCAGCCGCGTCGATCCCACGCGCCAGTCCGGACACGACGACATAGCGGGATTCGCCCAGGTCGGCGGCGAGGACGCGCGCCATCTTCTGGCCGGCGGCCGAGGCATTTCGGGCGCCGACGATGGCAACCGTCCGGCGCCAGTCGAGAGCCTCGCCGCCGATCAGGGCAACCAGCGGCGGCACGCCGGAAATGTAGCGGAGCAATTCGGGGTAGTCCGGCTCGCCCATGCCGACCAGCCTGCCGCCGAGCCGGGCCAGCGCGGCGATCTCGTCTTCCGCCTCACCGGTCGACGGGATGCGGGCTGAGGTGCCAGCCCGGCTGAGAAGGACCGGCAGCGCCGCGATGGCTGCTTCGGCGGAGCCTTCGCGGTTCAGCAACTGCCGAAAGGTCTGCGGGCCGACGTTCTCGGTGCGGATGAGGCGCAGCCAGGCAATGCGTTGAGACGGCGTCAGCGCGATGCCGCTCCGCGCCAAGGCTCAGGTCGCCCTGGGGCCGTCGGCGCCGATCTTGGGCTCGGTGCCGTCGATGAGCCGGCGGATATTGGGCCAGTGCTTGACGTAGAGAACGATGGTCATCAGGGCACAGGCGGCGGCAAGGTACAGGGCCGACTGTTCGCTCGCCGCAAGGCCATAGGCAAACAGCGGCGCCATCGCGGCGGCAGTGAGAGCGGCGAGCGAGGAGAACCGTCTCGTCACGGCGATCAGCAGCCAGACCCCGCAGAAGACCAGTCCGGCGATCCAGTTCAGGCCGAGCAGCACACCGATATAGGTGGCGACGCCCTTGCCTCCCTTGAACCCCAGCCAGACCGGGAAGACATGGCCGAAGAAGGCGCCGACGCCGGCCCCGTAGACGATCATGTCCGCCGCCGTGGAGGCGACCTCGCCGGCAAGAAAGTAGCGGGCGACGAGCACGGCCGCAGCACCCTTGCCGGCATCGAGCAGCAGCGTCGCCGCCGCCATCCAGCGATTGCCGGTGCGCAGCACGTTGGTGGCGCCGATATTGCCCGAGCCGATCTTGCGGATGTCGATGCCGGCAGCGCGGGTGAGCAGCAGGCCGAACGGGATCGAGCCGAGCAGGTAGCCGATGGCGGTTGCGATGAGGAAGGTCATGGTCGATTGTCCCCGCTGGCCTCAGCATGGCTGAAGACGCGGCGGCCCGCAACGAGGGTGTGCATCACGGCGCCCTGCATGCGGCCACCCTCGAACGCGGTGTTGCGCGAGCGCGACCGGAGTTCGCGCTCCCGCACCACCCAGGGAAACTCCGGATCGAACAGCACGATGTCGGCCGGTGCGCCAGGCGCCAGCCGCCCCGAGGCGAGTCCCAGGATTTCCGCCGGGCGGATGGTCATGGCCCGCAGCACGGTCATCAGCGCGACGTCACCCGAGTGCACCAGCCGCAGGGCGGCCGCCAGCAAGGTCTCGAGCCCGATGGCCCCGTCGGAGGCCTCGGCGAACGGCCGGCGCTTGACCTCGCTGTCCTGCGGATCGTGGGCCGAGTGGATGACGTCGATGACACCGGCGTTCAACCCCTCGATCACGGCGCGGCGGTCGTCCTCCGAACGCAGAGGCGGCGCCAGCTTGAAGAACGTGCGCCAGGGCGCGACGTCATTCTCGTTGAGCGCCAGGTTGTTGATCGAGATGCCGCAGGTGACCGCCTGAGCGTTGTGCCTCGCGGCGGCCAGCAAAGCCACGGCAGCACCCGTCGACACCTGCGCCGCGTGATAACGCACGCCGGTGAGCGCGGCCAGTTGCAGGTCGCGCGCCAGCGGCACCGTCTCCGCCTCGATGGGGATGCCCTTGAGGCCGGAAATGGTGGCGAGCGTGCCTTCGTTCATCACCCCGTCGCCGACCAGTGTGCGATCCGCGGTGTGGTGCACGACCGGAAGGTCGAAATTGCGGGCGTAGCTGAAAGCGGCGCGCAGCAGGCCGGCCGACTGGATCGACTCGCGGCCATCGGTGAGGCAGATGGCCCCGGCCTCCTTGAGCAGCCCGAATTCGGTGATCTCCTCGCCGCGCAGGCCGCGGGTGATGGCGGCGGCGGGCAGGACGTTCACCGCGCATGTCGCTTCGGCGCGCCGCAAGAGGAAGTCCACCAGCGCGCCGTCGTCGATGACCGGGCTGGTGTCAGGCATCAGCACGAAGCTCGTCACCCCGCCCGCGGCCGCGGCCTCGCCGGCCGAGGCGAGGCTCTCGCGATACTCGTGACCCGGCTCGCCGGTGAAGACGCGCATGTCGATCAGTCCCGGCGCCGCGACGAGGCCGCGCGCGTCGAGATGCTCTGCCCCCTCCGGCAGTCCGGGCGGCGCGCCGGCGGAGAAGTCGGTTATGCGGCCGTCCGCGATCAGCAGGGCACCCGGCTCATCCCGACCGCTCGCCGGGTCGACGATCCGGGCATTGGAGATCACCAGAGGCCGGGTCATGCCGCAACCCTCGCATCGGCGAGGAGCGCGTCGAGCACGGCCATGCGGACGGCGACGCCCATCTCGACCTGCTCGTTGATCACGGAGTAGGGGCCATCGGCGATGGACGGGTCGATCTCGACCCCGCGATTCATCGGCCCCGGGTGCATGACGATCACGTCCGGCTTGGCGTAGGCGAGCTTTTCGGCGTCGAGGCCGTAGAAGTGGTAATATTCCCGCACCGAGGGGATCATGCGGCCGCTGGCCCGCTCATGCTGCAGGCGGAGCATCATGACGACATCGGCGCCGGCCAGCCCGGTGCGCATGTCGGTATGGACCTCGCTGCACAGCGCCTCGATACCGCGCGGCAGCAACGTGCGCGGGGCGACGACCCGGGTGCGGACCTGCAGCGCTCCGAGCAGCAACAGGTTCGAGCGGGCGACACGCGAGTTCGCGATATCGCCGCAGATGGCGACGGTAAGGCCGGCGAGGTCGCCCTTGTGCTGGCGAATGGTCAGGGCATCGAGCAGCGCCTGGGTCGGGTGCTCGTGCGCGCCGTCGCCGGCGTTGATCACCGAGCAGCCGACCTTCTGGCTCAGCAGTTCGACGGCGCCCGACGCGGAGTGCCGGACAATGATGACATCGGGCTGCATGGCATTGAGGGTCGCGGCGGTGTCGATCAGGGTCTCCCCCTTGGCGATCGAGGATGTCCGCACCGACATGTTGGTGACCTGGGCCCCGAGCCGCTTGCCGGCGATCTCGAAGCTGGCCTGGGTCCGGGTCGAGTTCTCGAAGAACAGGTTGATCTGCGTCTTGCCGGCGAGTGTCGGCAGGATCTTGCGCGGCTGGCGGGAGATCGGGATCATCGCCTCGGCCCGGTCGAGCAGATCGACGATCTCGAAGGGGGAGAGCTGGCTGATGGCGAGCAGATTGCGATGCGGGAATGGCGGCCGGACGGCCGCTTGGCCGCCACTGGCCGCTGCTGGCGGGGAGTTGACCATGCCGCTCCGTTCCGAATGCTGCCGGGGTCTATCGCAGGGGGCCGGGACTGGCAAGCGAGCGGTCCCGTTATCCCCGGCGGAGCCGCTCGAGTGCGCCCTGCAGGATGTAGCTGGCGGCAAGCTTGTCGACGACTTCGGCACGCTTGTCGCGCCGGACATCGGCCTCGATCAGTGTGCGGGTGACGGCGGACGTCGAGAGACGCTCGTCCCAGAAGACGATCGGGATGGAGATGCGGGCGGCGAGATTGCGCGCGAAGGCGCGCGTCGACTGCACCCGCGGACCCTCGGATCCATCCATGTTGAGCGGCAGGCCGAGCACGATGCCGACAGCGTGGTTCTCGGCGATCAGTTCGTCGATGCGGATCGCGTCCTGGGTGAACTTGCTGCGCCGGATGGTCTCGAGCGGGGTGGCCGAGTAGCGCATGCCGTCGGAGATCGCGACGCCGATGGTCTTGGTGCCCAGATCGAGGCCGAGCAGCTTGCCGGCGGGGGGCAGGGCAGAAAGGGACATCGCACCGGGTTCAGTCAAATGTTCCGCCTTTGCTTGCGCCAAAGCTTTGGCTACCTGTGCCCCGGGCAAGAGGCAAGCGATGAAACTCACCTGGTTCGGCGGCACGACGCTCCGCATTCACATCGGCGGCAGGATACTCGTGGTTCGGGGCGGGGAGGCCGGCGGCGTCGTGCCGGAAGAACTGCTCTCCGGGGCCGACGTGACGTTCTCGCTCGAGGCCGGCCTGCCCGAGATCGATCCGGTTCTGTGGCGGCCTCGCCGGGCCGGGGCGATGATCGAGGAGGCCGACCTGCCCGAGGTGCTGGTGCATGGGGTGGCGGGCGGAGCCCTGGTCGCTGCAATCGCCGAGCCGCCGCTGCTGCTGCTCACCGGCGAGCCGGTGCGGACCGGCCGCTGGGGACAAGAGGCGGTGGTGGTGATCCTCGGCGCCGATATCGTGCGCCGGTCGGCGGAGGTGCTGCAGGACATGCGGCCGCGCCTGATCGCCCTTGCCGGCGAGGAGTCGGCGGTGGATGCGGTGTTCGCCGCCCTGCGCGACCGACTGGAGGAGACCTCGCTGGTGGCGCTGGAACCGGCGATGGCCCTGGAAGTTTGATGGCGCCCATCAACGCTTTTCGTTTTTCTTGCAGGCCCGGCGTTGCTAGAACGCGCGCAGTTGAGCCTTTCGGAGCCGCCAGATGTCCGTCGACGCCAAGACCGTGAAGCGCATAGGCCGCCTGGCCCGCATCCGCATCGAGGAGGACGAGGTCGGCCGCTACCAGGAGGAACTCAACGCGATACTCGGCTTTGTCGAGCAACTGGGCGAGGTGGACGTCTCCGGCGTCGAGCCCATGACGTCGGTGACCCCGATGCAGCTGCGCCGGCGCGACGATGTGGTGACGGATGGCGGCTATCCGGATCGCGTCGTCGCCAATGCACCGCTGACGGAGGACAACTTCTTCATGGTGCCCAAGGTCGTGGAGTAGGCCATGCCGGTCAGCATCGCGATCGAGACGCCGCTGCAGGACGACGTCCGCGAGCTGGTGCGTGAGCTGAACGCCTATCTCAACCCGCTGTCGCCACCGGAATTCCAGTTCCAGATGACCGTCGAGCAGATGGCCGACACCGCGACGACGCTGTTCGTCGCGCGGGACGAGTCGGGTCGAGCCGTCGGCATGGGGGCGCTCAAGGTCGAGTCCGCTGAGATGGCCGAAGTGAAGCGGATGTACACCCGCCCGGAGATCCGCGGCAAGCGCGTCGGCGCGGCGCTGCTCGAGGCGATCACCGGCCTCGCCCGCGAGAAGGGGATCTCGCACCTGATGCTCGAGACCGGCAGCGTGGCCGGGTTCGAGCCGGCGCACCGGCTCTATGTCGGGGCC
>NZ_JAYRYM010000058.1:0-17773 GCF_041917035.1 Devosia sp.
CAGATCCGCATCGGGGTGCTCATCACCTCGACATAGTTCGAGGCGAACGCCCCCATCGAACGGACGATGAAGCCGCCCTCCGGGTCATAGAGCTGCATCAGGACGGGAGGGTTGGCGGCCACCCAGGTCTGGAAGGCGGCGACCGCCTCCGGTCCGGCGGAGAGCTTCTGGCCGGCGTTGGAATAGTCGATGTGGTTGTCGCGGCCGGCCCAGTAGCACCAGGTCGGCTCGCGGCAGAAGACCGGCCCGTCGGCCGTCGCGATCATCTCGAGGGCGGCATCATAGGTGTCCGCAGTCTCGATATTGCCGAGTCGCTGCAGGAATGGCCCCGCGGTGAACACAACCATGTAGAGCGGGGTGCCGATGGCGACCACGTAGACGGCGAGGCGCCAGGCCCTGCGCATCCTGGGCAGCGCCGCCACGACGGTGGTGGCGAGGGGGACGGCGGCGATCGCCACGTCGAAATAGGTGTTGAGGTTGACCCCGACGCCGCCGGCAAAGAGCAGGCCGATGCCGACGGCGAGGCCGAAATAGATCAGCATCAATCGCGCCAGCGGGGTGCGCAGCCGCAGCGCGGTGGGGATGCCGATGGCCGCCACCAGCAGGTAGGCGGTCATCCAGCGGAAGCTCGCCGGGATGATCGCGACATTGTAGACGCGCTCGTGACCGAGCACCTGCGCGAACACCGCCTCGCCGAACAGCGCATAGCACGCCGCCATGGCGAGACCGAGCCAGGCCGCGCCCGCGGCGACCCAGACGAGCAGGGCGCGGCGATCGACGAGCGCCAGCCAGACGGTGACGGCGAGCGGCAGGACGACGAGGTTGTTCTTGAACAGTCCGCCCAGCACCATCAGCAGGGCGGCCGAGACCAGAGCCGGCACGGAGGGAGTCGGCGGGGTCCGGGTGAGCAGCAGCAGGCCCAGCGTCTGCAGCGCATGGCCGGAGAATTGCGGGTCGCTGACGCCGGCGTAGAACCGGCCGACGGTCAGGGTCAGCAGCACGTAGAGGACCGCGCCCATCACCGCCACCGACCGGCTCGCTCCGAGGCGCTGGCTGAGGATGGCGACATTGAGCGCGACGACCAGCATGCCGGTGATCGCCAGTACCCGGCCGGAATAGACCATGTCGCCGATCAGCGCTCCGAGCCAGGCCACCGGGTAAAAGGCCAGCGGCGGGTAGTTCGGGAAATTGCCGTAGCCGTTCGGCGTATAGAGGTTGCCACCCGCCAGCGCATGGCGGGCGTGGATGGCGCTCCAGCCCTCGTTGGAAATCAGCGGGACGCGGACGAAGGTCGTCGCCAGCACCACCGCCAGGATCGCGGCGGTGGCGAGCGACAGCACGATGAGCGCGGGCAGGACCCAGCGCGGCGCCGCGGCCCGGCCAGCGCTCATTCCAGCTTCAGGTGCTCGGGGGTGACGGGCAGCCCCTTCTGCTCGCGCACGAGGTTGAGGAAGCGCGTGAACAGGTAGTGGCTGTCATGCGGGCCGGGGCTCGCCTCGGGATGGTACTGCACCGAAAAGATCGGCTTGCCGTCGACGGACAGCCCGGCATTGGAGCCGTCGAACAGCGAGATATGGGTCTGGGTGACGCCGGCCGGCAGGCTGCCGGTATCGACGGCGAAGCCGTGGTTCATCGAGGTGATCTCGACCTTGCCGGTGGTCAGGTCCTTGACCGGGTGGTTGGCGCCGTGGTGGCCCTGGTGCATCTTCTCGGTCCGGCCGCCGACGGCGAGGCCGAGCAGCTGATGGCCGAGGCAGATGCCGAACATCGGCTTGCCCGTCTCCATCAGCGTGCGGATGGTGGGGACCGCGTACTTGCCGGTCGCGGCGGGATCGCCCGGGCCGTTGGAGAGGAAGATGCCGTCGGGATTGTGCGACAGCACGTCGCGAGCCGTCGCGGTGGCCGGCACGACGGTGACCCGCGCGCCCTGGTGCGCCAATTGGCGCAGGATGTTGCGCTTGGCGCCGTAGTCGATGGCGACGACATGGAATTCGGGGTTCTCGAGCTTGCCGTAGCCGCCGGTGCGGCTCCACGGCGTCTGGTCCCAGTGGTAGGTCTGCGCGGTGGTGACTTCCTTGGCGAGATCCAGCCCCTCGAGGCCGGGAAAGGCCTTGAGTTCGGCGACCATCGAGGGTTCGTGGAAGTAGCCGTCCGGGGCGTGCGCGATGACGCCGTTCGGCATGCCCTTCTCGCGGATGCGGGCGGTGAGCGCCCGCGTGTCGATGCCGCTAATGCCGATGATGTTGCGCTTCTTCAGCCAGGCGTCGAGCTTTTCGGCGGCGCGGTAGTTCGACGGATTGGTGATGTCGGCGCGCAGCACGCAGCCCCTCACTCCCGAGAGCGCGGCCATGTTGACCGTCTCGATGTCCTCGTCATTGGTCCCGACATTGCCGATATGGGGGAAGGTGAAGGTGATGATCTGGCCGGCGTAGGACGGGTCCGTCAGGATCTCCTGGTAGCCGGTCATGGCGGTATTGAAGCAGACCTCGCCGGCCGAGTGGCCGACCGCGCCGATGCCGTGCCCCTCGAGGCGGGTGCCGTCGTCGAGGATCAACAGGGCAGTCGCGGGCTTCTGTTGCCAGCCGGTCATGGCGGGGCCTCCAGGTCTCGGGCGGTGTGGTTGAGGCCTCTCCTTAGAAGGGGGCCGGTGCGAGCGCAAGTGGCGCCCGGCCGATATTGCGCTATATGGGGGCGACCGACGTCGCCCGGAAGAGAGGACCAGCCATGCGCGAGACGATCAGCGAGGGGTACAAGGCCGCCATGAAGGCCGGCGACAAGCGCCGCACCGCCACGCTCAGGGCCATCAACGCCGCGATCAAGGACAAGGACATCGAGGCGCGCGGGCAGGGCAAGCCGGCGCTCGGGGAAGGCGAAATCCTCTCGCTGCTGCAGAAGATGATCAAGCAGCGCGAGGAATCGCTGGGCATCTACGACAAGGCCGGGCGCGACGACCTCGCCGCGGTCGAGCGCGAGGAGATCGCCATCCTCAACGAGTTCGTGCCGCGGGGGCTGAGCGAGGCCGAGGTGGATGCGGCCATCGCCGCCGCGATCGCCGCGACCGGGGCGCAGGGCGGCAAGGACATGGGCAAGGTGATCGCGGCGCTCAAGGCCGAGTATCCGGGCCGCATCGATTTCGGCAAGGCCTCGGCCAGGGTGAAGGCGGCGCTGGGCTGAGGCTCGCCATGGCCGACCGCTTCGAGACGCTGGTGCCGGGCATGGAGCCGGCGACCTATGCCGAGCTGGCGCGCCTGCCGCGCCGCCGCCTCGACGACGGCACCGTGCTGTTCCGCCCCGGCGACGACGCGGCCGGGTTCGTGCTGGTGCTGGACGGCAGCATCGCGGTGCACCTCACCGGCCGTTCCGGCCGCGAGATTGCGCTCTACGAGGTGGCGCCGGGCGAAACCTGCGTGCAGACGACGCTGTGCCTGCTCGGCCAGGTCAGCTACTCGGCAGAGGCGGTGGCACGGACCGGGATCGAGATCGCCATCGTGCCCAAGGCGCTGTTCCACCGGCTGCTGGCCGAGTCGGCGGGCTTCCGCGACTACGTGTTCCGCTCGCTCGGCAACCGCCTGGCCGACGTCACCGCGGTGCTCGAGCAGGTGGCCTTCGTCAGGATCGAATCGCGGCTGGCGCAGGAGTTGCTGCGCCGGGCCGGGCCGGACGGGGTCGCCGTGGTGACGCACCAGGAACTGGCGGCGGCGATCGGTTCGGCGCGCGAGGTGGTGTCCCGTCGGCTCGACGTGCTGTCGCGCCAGCATCTGGTGGCGCTCGAGCGCGGGCAGGTTCGCATCGTCGACCGGCGCGGCCTCGTCGATCTCGCCGAAATTCCGGAGTCCGCGTGACCTAGTCACCGACCGGGCGGTGCCCGGTGTGGCATTTCTCCTCCCATCAGCGGGGCAACGGGTTCCCGCACCCACAGGAGACATCGCCATGTTCAAGAACAATGTCGGCAGCATCGACCGCATCATCCGCGCCGTCATCGGCATTGCCGCGCTGGTCGCCTTCTTCCTCCTGCCCGAGGCCGAATGGCGCTGGTGGCTGCTGATCGGCATCGTGCCGCTGGCCACCGCACTGATGGGCTCGTGCCCGATCTATTCGATCCTCGGGCTCTCGACCTGCCCGGTCAAGCGGGCCTGACGGACGCCCGCCGCTCGAGCCAGAACGACAGGCTCGCGGCCCCGGCCGCGAGCAGGCTGGTGACCACGCCCACCGCCGGGATGTCGGCATACGAGACCCCGGCGCCGAGCAGTCCGGCGCCGATTGCGGCGCCGGCGGCGATGCCGATGTTGAAGGCGGTCGAGATCAGCGACGAGGCGAGGTTGGGCGCCCGGTGCGCCGCACCGATGACGCGGGCCTGCAGCGGCGTCGAGAAGGCGAAGCCGAGGATCGAGGTGGCGAACAGGTTGACCGTCATCCACACCTTGTCGTGCATGGCGAACAGCATGGTGAAGTAGAGCAGGGCCTGCAGCAGCAGCACGGCGATCAGGGTCGGCATCGGCTTCCAGTCGGTGCCGCGGCCGCCGGCCCAGATGCCCAGCATCGAGCCCAGCCCGCCGATCAGCAGGTAGATCGGGATGATGTCGGGCGACAGCCCGGTGACGTTGAGCATGATCGGCACCTGGAAGGTGCCGAAGGCGAGCGCGCCGATCATCACCAGCGCGATGGTGATGTAGGAGAGCCATACCTGCTGGTGCCGAAGCTCGCGCCATTGCGCGCCGAAGCTGGCCCGACCCGACCCGCCGGGCGCGGTCCGCGGCAGCTGCCAGACGAGGACCAGCGCGGCGATCAGCCCCAGGGCGCCGACGGCGAGGAAGGTCACCCGCCAGCCGAAGGCGACGCCGACGGCAGTGCCGCCGGGCAGGCCGAGCAGGTTGGCGACGGTGATGCCGGAGATGAACAGCGAGAAGGCGCCGCCGCGCCGCTCGGGCGGCACGAGGTTGGCGACGACGACGTTGCCGGCGCCGAAGAAGGTGCCGTGGGCGCAGGCCGAGATCAGCCGCGCCGCCAGCAGCAACCCGTAGTCGGGTGCCACGGCGCACAGCACCTGCGAGGCCGCGAAGGTCAGCATCAGCCCGATCAGCACCGCCCGCTGCGAGAAGCGCGCGGTGAGCACGGTGATCACCGGGCCGCCCACCGCCACGCCCGCGGCGTAGGCCGTGACCAGCAGTCCGGCCACCGGGATGCCGACGGTCAGGTCGGCGGCCAGTTGCGGCAGGATGCCGGAAATCACGAACTCGGCGGTGCCGACGGCGAAGGCGGCCAGCGCCAGGGCGTAGATCGCGATCGGCATGGGAATCCCGGCAGGTGATGAAAACGGGCGGAGAGGATCACGAGCATGGCCCGGGCGCAAGGCTGCGTCAGCCGATATAGTAGCGCCAGGTCAGGGCCCTGAGGACGACGGGGATGCTGAGCAGCGGCCAGGCGACGACGACGATCCGGATCGCCCCGCCGATCCAGCCATCGAGCGGGGAGATCGGCCCGCCGCGCCGGTCGGCGATCAGCACCAGCAGCGTTGCGAAGGGCAGGAAATAGCGCCCCTGCACGCCGTTGACGATCAGCTTGCCGACTTCCGTCCAGCCCAGGTAGAGCGAGCCGAAGATCATCCCGGAGCCGGCGAGCAGCACCAGCAGCGCGGTGGCGAGCGCGAGGCTCTCGCCGCTGCGGATGAGGCGCACCCCGCCGGCAACGACGCCGAGGGCGGCGAGCCCCAGCATCACCTGCGTCGCGAGGTGGTACCAGGGCGGCAGGAACACATCGAGCCAGCCCAATTGGCCGACGAACGATTCGACGTAGAAGCGCCCCCAGGTCGCAAATGTCGCGCCGGCGATGGCGAACACCCGCAGCGGGTCGGCGAGGAGGAACGCCAGCTGCGCCGCCGGATCGGCCACGGCATTGAGGTGCAGCGGGCCGCCGGCATAGACCACGGCGGTCCAGCCGGCGAACGCCGCACCGACCAGCGCCACGGCCAGCAGCCGGATCGGCAGGGGGTTGCGGGAATAGCCCAGCAGCAGCCCGGCGAAGGCGAGGCCGGGCGGCTTGCCGGTCGCAAGGCAGACGAGGATCAGCGTCGCGGCCGCCAGTTCGCCGACGGCCAGCGATCGGTTCTCGTTCCAGGCGCGCGACAGGATGGCGACCACCAGCATCGACAGCGCGAAGAGCAGCCCGTCCTGCGTCGCATAGGACGAGACGAACACCGTCATCGGCAGCAGCGCGAGGGCAAAGGCCAGGGTTCGGCCGCGATCGAGCAGCGCCATGGCGAGGAGCAGCAGCCCGGCCGAAACGAGGGCATTGCTCAGCCGCACCAGCTTGGTCGAATCGAGAATGCCGAGGTCCAGCTGCTTGGCGAGCGCCAGGGCGCCGGCCAGCGGGGCATAGAGGGCAGGCGAGTAGAGCGAGGAGCTGGTGAGCGGAAACGCCACCGGCTGTCCCGACCATGGGCGCGCCTCCGCATCCGCCAGCCGCGCCGCGCTCACCTTGACGCCCGGCGCGAACTTGACGTCCTCGAACAGCAGCACGGCCTCCCTGAGGCTGGGATCGACCGGGCCGCCCAGCACGCCTTCGGCGATGCGGTAGGGGACCGGCACGCCCTGCGCGAACGCCTCGACGCGATAGAGGTGCGCGGCCTCGTCCGCCCCCTGGAAGGGCGGCAGCGTCACCACGATCTGGATGGCAAAGACGAGGAACCACGCCGCGCACAGCAGCGGCAGGACGAGGGCGTGGTGGAATCTCGGTTCGTGCATGTGTGGCCCGGGCGGCGTCGGGGAGCGGGACAGCTGGTATAAGGGGTGGCGTGGCGCAGACCAGCGAATTGTCGTTCATGTTGGCGGGTATCGACGATGGAGTCGATGGCAAACGCTGGCGCTTCGATGCGGCGGACGGGGGAGAATACGGCGGGTTCGGGGAACGGAGATAGATTTGCCGCAGCACACTGGGTGTCATCCCGGCGAAGGCCGGGATCCAGCGCTTTCCGCACGCCCGGTGCGTGGGGACGGATCTCGGGATGGGCCCCGACCTTCGTCGGGGTGACCCGGTGGACGTGGTGAGATGGTGCCTGCGGCCCTTCTCCGAATCAACTTAGCGGGCCCGCGCGCCTATTGCGGCTTAGCGTCACCGCTTGCTGTCCGGGGGGAAGGCAATGCGGGAGGCCGCCACTTTTGCGGCGCGTGCAAAACCACATCCCCCGTGACACGCGGCAGCCGCATGTCTACCTATCCCCCATGCGCTTCTCCGACTCCTTCCTCGACGAGATCCGCCAGCGCCTGCCGATCTCGCAGGTGGTGGGCGAGCATGTCCTGTGGGACAAGCGCAAGAGCCAGCCGCAGCGCGGCGATTTCTGGGCCTGCTGCCCGTTCCACGGCGAGAAGACGCCGAGCTTCCATGCCGATGACCGCAAGGGCATCTACCACTGCTTCGGCTGCGGGGTGACCGGGGATCACTTCCGCTTCCTCACCGAAAAGGCCGGGATGAGCTTTCCTGAGGCGGTGGAAAAGCTTGCCGGCATGGCCGGGGTGCCGATGCCTGCGCGCGACGAGCGCGAGGAAAAGCGCCAGGAGGCACGGCGCTCGCTCTACGACGTGATGGAGGTGGCGACACAATATTTCGAGGCGGCGCTGAGCCACAATATCGGGGCGCGGGCGCGCGGCTACCTGTTCGAACGCGGTGTCAGCGCGGCGGCGCAGACGCGCTTCCGCATCGGCTATGCGCCCGACAGCGCCAACGGCCTCAAGGAGCACCTCGCCGCCAATGGCGTGACGGCGCAGGAAATGGTCGATACCGGCCTCGTCGTGGTGCGCGAGGAGTCGCCCTTGCCCTACGATCGCTTCCGCAACCGGGTGATGTTCCCGATCACCGATTTTCGCGGCAGGGTGATCGCCTTCGGCGGCCGGGCGCTCTCGGCCGATGTGCCGGCCAAGTACCTCAACTCGCCCGAGACCGAGCTCTTCCACAAGCGCATGACGCTCTACAACGGGCAGGCGGCGCGCGAGGCGGCGCGGGCCGGCCGGCCGGTGATCGTGGTCGAGGGCTATCTCGACGTGATCTCGGCGGTGATGGCGGGGTTCGAGGGAACGGTGGCGCCGCTCGGCACGGCGCTGACCGAGGATCACCTGCAGCTGCTGTGGCGGATGAGCGAGATGCCGATCCTGTGCTTTGACGGCGACAGCGCCGGCCAGCGGGCGGCGGCGCGGGCGGCCGAACTGGTGCTGCCGCAGCTCGCGCCCGGGCGCAGCATCCGCATCGCCACGCTGCCCGAGGGGCAGGATCCGGACGACCTGATCAAGGCCGAGGGGCGCGCCGCCTTTGCCGACGTGATCGAGCGGGCGCGCGCGCTCTCGGACGTGATCTGGAGCCTCGAGACCGACGGCGGCATCGTGCCAGAAACGCCCGAGGCGCGGGCCGCGCTCGAGGCGCGGCTGCGGGCGCGGGCCAACGCCATCAACGATGCTTCGGTGAAGCGGCACTACATGCAGGCCTTCGACGAAAAGCTCGCCGCCTTCTTCGCGCCCATCCGTCCGTCGCGTTTCGAGGGGCGGCGCGATGGCGGGCGCGGGCAGGGGCGCAGCTTTGCGACAGGCGGGCGGGCCTCGCCCCGCGTGGTGGTCTCCGACACGCTGCGCAATTCCCGGCTGCTCAAGCCGGGGAAGGCGGCGGAGGCGACGCCGCGCGAGGCGGCGATCCTGCTGACCCTCGTCAATCACCCGCAGTTGGCCGGCAGCCGGCTCGAATCGCTGGCCGCGCTCGACCTGGCCTCGCCGGCGGCGCGGGCGCTGCTCGGGGCGCTGCTCGACCTCGTGACGCGCGACCACGATATCGACGCCGAGGCGCTCAGGGCGGCGCTCGGGGCCCGCGGCTTCGGCGCCGCGATCGAGCGGATGCACGATCTGCTCGCCCGCCAGGGGGTGTGGCAAAGCAGCGCCGAGATCGCCGATCCCGACGCCGAGATCGGTTTGCGGCACGCGCTGGCCTTGCATTACAAATCGGTTGAGCTAAATAAGGCGCTGAAAGCAGCCGAACTGGCGCTGGGCGACGACCCGAGCGAAGAAACCTTCGAAAGGCTGCGCGACATCCAGAACCAGATTACCACCGTCGATGGCACTGAGGCATTGATCGAAGGGTTTGGTTCGTTATCGGGACGCGCGACACGCAGCTTCTGATGGGGCAGCGGGTACGTGCGGTTTCGCATATGGGCGAATCAGCTGGCCCGGTGCGCGATGACGGACATGTGAAGGCTCCGGTGGAGCCCTCGTTCCCTTTACCTCGTCTCAAGCCATGACCACGTAACACGATCGGTGCCCGTTCGATGCCGGGACCACGGAGTAGCGAGCTAGATGGCCAGCAAGGCAGCAACGCAGACCAAAGCCAAAGAGACCGAGAAGCCGGAGGCCGGCGCGGCGACCGAGGCGCCCGACAGCCCGCTGCTCGACCTGTCCGATGCGGCGGTCAAGAAGCTGATCAAGACCGCCAAGAAGCGCGGCTACGTCACCTATGAAGAGCTGAACGCGGTGCTGCCGTCGGAGGAGGTCACCTCCGAGCAGATCGAGGACATCATGGCGATGTTCTCGGACATGGGCATCAATGTCGTCGACGAGGACGAGGTCGAGGAAGCCGAGCCCGACACGCCGGAAGAGGAATCGACCGAGCTGGCCGAGCGCACCGGAACGGCCGTCGCCTCCAAGTCCAACACCCGCGAGGGCAGCGACCGCACCGACGATCCGGTGCGCATGTACCTGCGCGAGATGGGCTCGGTGGAGCTGCTCAGCCGCGAGGGCGAAATCGCCATCGCCAAGCGCATCGAGGCCGGCCGCGAGACGATGATCGAGGGCCTGTGCGAGAGCCCGCTGACCTTCCAGGCCATCATCATCTGGCGCGATCAGCTGGCCAATGCCGAAATCCTCCTGCGCGACATCATCGACCTCGAGGCGACCTATGCCGGCCCCGACGCCAAGCAGGCCGCGCCGGTGATGCCGTCCGAGATCGAGCGCCCGTCGTCGGTGCGAGAAGAGCCCCGGCCGGCCAAGGCCAAGCCGGCGCCGAAGCCGCGGGCGGCGTCGGGCGACGACGATGACGACTACGTGCCCGAGGAGCCCGAGGCGCCGCAGGACCCGGTCGAGGAAGAAGACGACGATTTCGAGAACTCGCTGTCGCTGAGCGCGATGGAGGCCGAGCTGAAGCCGCAGGTGGTCGAGACCTTCGACCGCATCGCCGAGGCCTATGGCAAGATGCGCCGGATGCAGGACCGGCACACCGAGGATCGCCTCGCCGGCAATGCCCCGGCCTCGGTCGCCGATCTCAAGCAGCTCGAGGCGCTGCGCTCCGAGGTGATCGCCGACGTCAAGTCGCTGTCGCTCAACACCTCCCGCATCGAGAGCCTCGTCGAGCAGCTCTACGATATCAACAAGCGCCTGGTGCGGCTCGAGGGGCGCCTGCTGCGCCTCGCCGAGAGCTACGGCGTCAAGCGCGAGAGGTTCCTCGAGGCCTATTACGGCAGCGAGCTCGAGCAGAACTGGATCGAGGCGGTGGCCGGCCGGGACGGCAAGGGCTGGGCGGAGTTCGCCCGCCGCGAGGCCGACACGGTGCGCGACATCCGCAACGAGATCCATACGCTGGCGACCGAGACCGGCCTCGATATCGGCGAGTACCGCCGCATCGTGCACAAGGTGCAGAAGGGTGAGCGCGAGGCGGCCATCGCCAAGAAGGAGATGGTCGAGGCGAACCTCCGCCTCGTCATCTCGATCGCCAAGAAGTACACCAACCGCGGCCTGCAGTTCCTCGATCTCATCCAGGAAGGCAATATCGGCCTGATGAAGGCGGTGGACAAGTTCGAGTACCGCCGCGGCTACAAGTTCTCGACCTACGCCACCTGGTGGATCCGGCAGGCGATCACCCGCTCGATCGCCGACCAGGCCCGCACCATCCGCATTCCGGTGCACATGATCGAGACGATCAACAAGATCGTCCGCACCTCGCGCCAGATGCTGCACGAGATCGGCCGCGAGCCGACGCCCGAGGAGCTCAGCGAGAAGCTGCAGATGCCCCTCGACAAGGTGCGCAAGGTGCTCAAGATCGCCAAGGAGCCGATCAGCCTCGAGACGCCGATCGGCGACGAGGAGGATTCCAACCTCGGCGACTTCATCCCGGACGTGAATGCCATCCAGCCGATCGATGCGGCGATCCAGAGCAATCTGCGCGAAACGACGACGCGGGTGCTGGCCTCGCTGACGCCGCGCGAGGAGCGCGTGCTGCGCATGCGCTTCGGCATCGGCATGAACACCGACCACACGCTCGAGGAAGTCGGTCAGCAGTTTTCCGTGACGCGCGAGCGTATCCGGCAGATCGAGGCCAAGGCACTGCGGAAGCTCAAGCATCCGAGCCGCAGCCGGAAGCTGAGGAGTTTCCTCGACAACTGAGTTCGAAAGGCCCGGAGCGATCCGGGCCTTGTCGTTTCGGGGCAGCGTGTCAGGGTGCTTCGAAGGCCGGCGCGTTGTGCTATGGTGACGACATGAACGGGGCTTTCCATCCGGGGCCATTCGAGCCCGAGACGACGCAGGCGGCCGACGGCATGCCCCGTCGTCCGTGGACGATCGCCGAGATCGAGGCAATGGTTGCTGCCGGTATCATCGAGGAAGACGAGCGCTTCGAACTCATCGGTGGCGAGGTCGTGCCGATGTCACCCAAGGGCGCGCGCCACGAGATGGTGAAGGCCGACCTGAACGAGCACCTCCAGCGGCTCGGGCCGACGCAGCTGCGCATCGTGCCGGAAACCACGCTCCGGCTCGACGACAAGTCCTTCCTCGAACCGGACTTCATCGTGTTTCCGCGCGACGTGTCGTTCGAGGATTTGCGCGGGTATCACGTGCTGCTCGCGATCGAGGTGGCCGACACGAGCCTGCGCTACGATCTCGGCCGCAAGATCGGCATCTACGCCGCCTGGGGCATCCCCGAGGTGTGGGTGATCGAGGCCGGGGCGCTGGTCACCCACGTGTTCCGCAAGCTCGGCTCCGAGGGGTACCGCGAGCGCTTCGAGGTCAGGCCGGACGATATCCTGGCCGGGGCGCTGGTGCCCGAGATCACCGTCCGCCTCGCCGCCCTCGGGTTGCAGCCGGGCTGATCAGGCGTCCGGGTGCGTTCGCGCGGGCGGATCGGCCTTGATCGGCGTCAAGGCTCGAGCCGGCCGACATCTTATCGTATGTGCCGGAAGGGGAGAGCCGGCGCATGGACAAGCTCGATTTCAAGAAGCTGATGAAGCCCTACTGGCAGCCGGCGGCGGGGGTGTTTTCGCTGATCGAGGTGCCGAAGTTCCGCTACGTGATGATCGACGGGGTGGGCGATCCCAACGCGTCGGAGGACTACCAGAGGGCGGTGCAGTGGCTCTACGGGGTGAGCTATGCGCTCAAGTTCATGTCGAAGGCGGACCTTGCCAGGGACTATGGCGTCGCCCCGCTCGAGGGCCTGTGGTGGGCGCGGGACATGAAGCACTTCGCCGCGCTCGGCAAGGACCAGTGGCACTGGACGGCGATGATCATGCAGCCGGACTGGATCGGGCCGGAGCTGTTCGAGCGGGCCGTCGCCAAGACCCGAGGCAAGCTCGGCGCGCCGCCGGCGAGCCTGAGGCTGGATGATCTCGAGGAGGGGCTCAGCGTGCAGATCATGCATGTCGGGCCCTATGACGACGAAGCGGCGACCATCGCGCGGCTGCACAGCGAGTACCTGCCGGCCAACGGCCTCGTCGAGACCGGGCATCACCACGAAATCTACCTCGGCGATCCGCGCCGGACGGCGCCGGACAAGCTCAGGACGGTGATCCGCCAGCCGGTGCGGCGGGCCTGAACGGGTGGACAAACGCGGCGGGCCGGCCTAATCCAGACCCACACTGGTTGGCGATGCGGGGACGCGGGCGATGTCTTTCTGGAAGAACCTGTTCGGGGGCGGCGGCGATGCGGGCCAGAAGTCGGGCGAGCCGGGCGTGGCCGGCGAGGAAAGCTACAAGGGCCACCTGATCAAGGCGGTGATCATGCCGGCCGGCAGCGAGTTCCAGCTGGCCGGGCAGATCGAGAAGACCATTGACGGCGAGCCGAAAAGCTACAAGTTCGTGCGCGCCGACCGCTTCTCTTCCAAGGACGACATGGTGAGCTTCGCGCTTGCCAAGGGCCGCCAGATCATCGACGAACAGGGCGACGGCATCTACCGCTGAGCGGACCACCAGCCGTGCCGACCCCCCGGCGGGGCGGCCCGAGAGCAATCATAGCGGCGCCCGCTTGCCGGCGCGCCAACCGGAGTTTGCCGACATGGCCAGGAAGCCTACCGCTCGCACGGAATACGTGTTCTTCGACGTCGTCTACGAGGACGGCAGCCAGCGGTCCAACCGCAAGGTGGATGCCGGCCTGCTCGGCGGCCTCGACGGAGACGAGGCGGCGCGCGGCGCCATCATGGAGCAGGATCGCGCCATCGCCGAGAAGTCCGGCCTGCCGCCGCTGGCGATCAAGTCGATCCGGCGCAGCGGCAAGTAGTCAGTCCGGCAGGGGGCCGGCGAAGCCGACCTCGATCCGCGACGCCAGCAGCGTCGCGGGGTCCCGGAGGCGACGGGCGGCCACGGCCAGCGTGTAGCGCAGGTTGGCGCGGCTGCGCTCGCGCCGCGCCGCGGGCGAGGGGTTCGACGCCCGCGCACGACGCCCGGGGCGGAGATCGCTCGCCGCCGGACCGGTCGCGGCGCGATCGATGAACTCGAGCTGCAGGCAGGGCGCCGGCACCGCCTGGCCCACCTCGATCTCGGTGAGCCAGCGGCCGCCCCGCCCGAACAGGTAGCGGTCCACCTCCATCAGCGGCGCGGCGGCATCGGCGGCGGCCGCCGCGGCGACCGCTCCCGAGATGAGGTAGGCGCCGGCGCCGGGAAGCGTGGTGATCATCGTGCGCAGCACGATGTCGCCGGCGAGCGGCCGCGACCGACTGCCGAGCCGCAGCGGCCGCGGCCAGGCCTCGAGATGGATCAGACCGTAGCCGCTCCGGTCGAGGACGTCGTCGGCGAGGCAGGCGGCAAAGCCGCGCCCGAGCACCACATCATCCTCGAGGATCACCGCCGCGGGGAGCCGGCGGCGAACCACGCGCGTCCACGCCGCTTGATGGCTGAGGGCGCAGGCCATGTCGGTCGGCCCCTGACCCCATGCCGAGCCCGGCAGCGCCGCCCGCTGCTCCGTGGTCAGGTCGTCGGGCGTGGTCGCCTCGATCCGCTCGGCGCGGATGCCGAGGGCGGCGAACTGGCGCTCCATGAACACCCGCCGGTCGGTCCGCCGCGCCAGGTTGATGTAGAAGACGGGCAGCATCGGCGTCAGTCGTCCGCGAACGGGATGGGCTGGCGCGGCCCGAGCAGGCCGCGCCAATCGCGGTGAAAGCAGAGGGCATCGAGCAGGCCGGCGCGGGCGTTCTGCCGAATGTGCAGCCATCGCTTGCGGCCGCTGCCCCGCTGGTCCATCACCACCTTGCGCGGCGGGGCCAGGTCGCTGGTCGCCAGCGGCTCGCTGCGACGCCCGGGGTCGCCCGCCAGCTGCCTCGAGAGGGCCGGCGCCACCTGGTAGACCCGGGCGCGGTAGATCATCGGCCCGTTCCGGGAGAACAGGTACTCGTCGATCAGGGCGTCGTTGAGCGCGGCATCGGCCAGGGCCAGTTCGGCGGCCCTGCGCGAGATGACGTAGCCGCAGGTGCCGAAATGGCTGCCGACGAGGCGCCGCAGCTCGAAATCGCCGATGCGGACTTCCCGACGCTGGCTGAGCCTTGTGCCGTGCCCGCAGGTCTCCAGCTTCAGCAGGTCGACCCCGTCCGGCAGCCCGTCCGCCAGCACGGCGAGCAGGGCCGGGAGGCGGCGCGAGAGCAGTCCGTCATCCTCGAAGATCACCGCCGCCGGTGCCGTGCCGGCGAGGAATGCCGCCCAGATGGACTGATGGGAGAGATTGCAGGCCAGTTCCACCGGACTGTGCCGGTTGTGCCGATCCGGCAGTGCCGCCGGCATGCTGGCCGGCGTGATGGCGTCGACGCGAACGGCCTCGATACCCAGGGCGTCGAACTGGCGTTCCATGAACTCGCGCCGGTCGGTCCGCCGCGCCAGGTTGATGTAGTAGACGGGCAGCATCGCTCAGTCGTCCGCGAACGGGATGGGGTGGCGCGGCCCGAGCATGCCGCGCCACTCGCCGCCGAAATAGCGCGCATCGCGCGAGGCGGCGTGAAGGTTTTCAGCGATGCGTCGCAGGCGGGACCGGGGAACCGACTTCCGGTCCTGCACGTCGCTTCGCGCCTCCGGCGACTGCCGGGTGTCGCCATCCTGATCGAGCTGGATGGAAAGGGCAGGCAGGCACTGGTAGACCCGCCGCCGATAGAGGACCGGGCCCTCACGGGCGAACAGGTACACGTCGTTGACCAGGGTGTTGAGATGCGGGTCGGCCAGAGCGTCCTCGGCGAGGCGCCTCGTGATCACGTAGCCGCAGGCGCCGAAATGCGTGCTGAGCATGCGCCGCAGTTCGAAGGTCCCAAGCCCGACGGGTCTGCGGGGGCTGAGCCTCAGAGCGCGCCGCCCCAGGGTCTCGAACTTGATGACATCAACTCCGTCGGGCACGCCGTCCGACACCAGGGCGAGAAACTCGGGCAGGCGCTCCGACAGGCGTCCGTCATCCTCGAAGACCACTCCTGCCGGTGCGCCTGCCGCGATGAAGGCCCGCCAGGCCATCTGGTGAGACAGGTTGTTGGCGAGTTCCTTCTCGCGGACGCGACGCCCGCTGGGCGGGTTGCAGAAGCGCGCGATCACGGTCGGGTCGATGGTCTCCGGCGTCACCGCCTCGATGCGCGTCGCCGCAAGGCCCAGGGCGGCGAACTGGCGCTCCATGAAGGCGCGGCGATCGGTCCGGCGGGCGGTGTTGATGTAGTAGATCGGGAGCACGGGAGGCCTGCGTTGGTTCGGCGCCAGCTTTGCCGCGCCCGGGAGGCGACGGCAAGCGGGAAGTCGGTTCAGGGCTCGAACGGCACGATAGTCCGCGACCCGAGCAGGCCGCGCAGGTCCGTGGCGAAGTAGCGGGCGTCGAGCGCGGCCTGCCTTATGTTCTGGGCCAGCCGATGCCGGCGGGAGGCGGGGCGACTGCGCCAGACCATCGTCCGGGCCAGCTCGAGGTCGCTCGCGCCGACGCCGGTCGTCAGCGTCCCGTCGAGCATGGCGAGCTGTACCGTCAGGGCCGGGACGAGCTGCAGGACGCGGTGAAGATGGATCAGCGGGCCGCTCCGCGAAAACAGGTAGGCGTCGATCACCTGATCGTTGAGGCGCGGGTCGGCGAGGAGCCTCTCGGTCATCGAGCGGGTCATGGCATAGCCGCAGGTGCCGATGTCGCCCCCGAGCATGCGGCGCAGCTCGAACCGGCCGAGGTGCAGCGGCCGCGACCCGAGGCGGACCGGCCGCAGCGCGGTCTCGAAGCGGACGATATCGACGCCCGGCGGAAATCCGCTGGCGAGCTCGCGCAGGAAAGCCGGCAGCCGTTCCGACAGCACGCCGTCGTCCTCGAGGAACGCGCCGTGCGAACCACCGTCGGCCAGAAAGGCCCGCCAGGCCGCCTGGTGGCTGAGGTTGCAGGCGAGCTGCAGCGGGCTGAACTGGTCCGGCCGGCGGGCGCCGCAATGCCGTTCGACGATTTCCTGCGCGATGGTGGCCGGCGTGACGGCCTCGATGCGCCTCGCCGCAAGGCCGACCCGGGCGAACTGGGCGTCCATGAAGTCGCGGCGGTCGGGCCGCGAGGCCAGGTTGACGTAGTAGATGGGCAGCATGCCGTGTCGGGGCCCCGGGTCCGGTAGCCTTGCCCCGGTCCGCCCCCGAGCGCAAGGGCGCGCGTCCTCAGCGCCGCAGCGCCTTGTCGACCGCCGGCTTGACCACGGTGCCGTAGAGCTCGATCGCCTTCATCACCTTGTCGTGGGGCAGGGTGCCGACGCTGAGCTGCAGGCCGAAGCGGTCGTGGCCGAACCACTCGTGCTGCATCAGGATCTTGTCGATCACCTGCTGCGGCGAGCCGATGAAATAGGCGCCGTCGGGCCCGGCGCCGGCCTCGAACTGGCCCCGCGTGGTGGGCGGCCAGCCGCGCTCGCGGCCGATCCGGCTCATCGCCTCGTGATGCGCCGGAAAGGCGATGTCGCGGGCCTCCTGCGAGTTCTCGGCGATGAAGCCGTGCGACGAGATGCCGACCGGCAGCCGGGCCACCTCGTGGCCCACCTTCTCGGCCGTGCGCCGGTACAGCTCGACGAAGGGCTGGAACTGCCGCGGGTTGCCGCCAATGATGGCAAGCATCAGCGGCAGCCCGTAATAGGCGGCGCGGGCGACCGAATTGGGCGTGCCGCCGACCGCGATCCAGATCGGCAGCGACGCCTGGACGGGCCGGGGGTAGATTTCGATGCCGGGGATCGGACGGGTATGCGCACCGCCCTCCCAGTTCACCTTGCCGCCCTCGCGGATGCGCAGCAGTTCGGCGAGCTTTTCTTCGAACAGCTCGTCATAGTGGGCGAGGTCGTAGCCGAACAGCGGGAAGCTCTCGATGAACGAGCCGCGGCCGGCCATGATCTCGGCCCGCCCGCCCGACAGCAGGTCGAGCGTGGCGAACTGCTGCCACACCCGGATCGGGTCGTCCGAGCTGAGCACGGTGACGGCGGTCGAGAGCCGGATCCGCCGGGTGAGCGCCGCCGCCGCCGCGAGGATGGTCACCGGGGCCGAGGCGACGAAATCCGGGCGGTGGTGTTCGCCGAGCCCGTAGAAGTCGAG
>NZ_JAYRYM010000059.1:0-17737 GCF_041917035.1 Devosia sp.
CCATTGCCGTCTCGCTCACCGGTACGGCCGGCCAGGCCTTTGGCGCCTGGGCCGCCCGCGGCATCTCGATCGACCTCGTCGGCGAGGCCAATGACTATGTCGGCAAGGGCCTCAGCGGCGCCCGCCTCGTGGTGCGCCCGCCCGAGGACCGCGGCTACGTGGCCGAGGAGTCGATCATCATCGGCAACACCGCCCTCTACGGCGCCATCACCGGGGAATGCTACTTCCGCGGCGTCGCCGGCGAGCGCTTCGCCGTGCGCAATTCCGGCGCCATCGCGGTGATCGAGGGGACCGGTGACCACGGTTGCGAGTACATGACCGGCGGCGTCGTGGTCGTGCTCGGCAAGACGGGGCGCAACTTCGCCGCCGGCATGTCGGGCGGCATCGCCTACGTGCTCGACGAGGACGACAGCTTCGAGAGCCGCTGCAACATGGCCATGGTCGAGCTCGAGCCCATCCTCGAGGAGGAAAAGCTCGCCGGCCGCGATTTCGGCCAGCATGGCGACCTCGAGACCATGGGCGTGGTCGACATCCTGCACGATCTGCAGCGGCGCGACGCGGAACGGCTCTACCAGCTGATCCTCAGGCACAAGACCTTCACCGGGTCGAGCCGGGCCAACCACATCCTCGCCAACTGGGACGAATACCTTCCCAGGTTCCGCAAGGTGATGCCGGTCGAGTATCGCAAGGCCCTCCAGAAGATGGAAAAGGCCCGCGAGGCGGCGCAACAGGTGGCGGCGGAGTAAGGACAATGGGCAAGATCACTGGCTTCCTCGAGCTCGAGCGCGTCGACCGGGACTACCTTCCGGTCGAAGAGCGCCTGAAGAACTACAACGAATTCGTCATTCCGCTCGGCGACAAGGGCACCCGCGACCAGGCGGCCCGCTGCATGGATTGCGGCGTGCCGTACTGCCACAATGGCTGCCCGGTGAATAACCAGATTCCGGACTGGAACGACCTCGTCTACAAGGGCGAGTGGCTGAAGGCGCTGAAGAACCTCCACTCCACAAACAACTTCCCGGAATTCACCGGCCGCATCTGCCCCGCCCCGTGCGAGGCCAGCTGCACGCTCAACATTCCGGACACCCCGGTCAACATCAAGTCGATCGAGTGCGCCATTGTCGACAAGGGCTGGGAAGAGGGCTGGATCACCCCCCAGGTCAACCCCGACAAGACCGGCAAGCGGGTCGCCGTGATCGGTTCGGGGCCCGCCGGCATGGCGTGCGCCCAGCAGCTGGCGCGGGCCGGCCATGACGTCCACCTCTACGAGAAGAACCTCAAGGTGGGCGGGCTGATGCGCTACGGCATCCCCGACTTCAAGATGGAGAAGCGCCACATCGATCGCCGCGTCGCCCAGATGCAGGCCGAGGGCGTCACCGTCCATGCCGGCGTCCATGTCGGCTACGACGTCGCGATCGCCGACCTCGTCGAGCAATACGATGCGGTGGCGCTCGCCGGCGGCGCCGAGAAGCCGCGCGACCTGCCGATCCCCGGCCGCGAGCTCGACGGCATCCACTTTGCCATGGAGTTCCTGCCGCAGCAGAACCGCCGCGTCTCGGACGAGCCCTTCAACGCCCGCCCGATCCTCGCCACCGGCAAGCACGTGGTGGTCATCGGCGGCGGCGACACCGGCTCGGACTGCATCGGCACCTCCAACCGGCACGGCGCCGCCTCGGTCACCCAGATCGAGATCATGCCCATGCCGCCCGAAAAGGAGAACAAGGCGCTGGTCTGGCCGAACTGGCCGCTGAAGCTGCGCACCTCGTCCTCGCACGAGGAAGGCGTTTCGCGCGACTTCGCCGTCGCGACGATCGCCTTCGAGGGCAAGGACGGCAAGGTCACCGCCCTCAACTGCGCCCGCGCCGACGAGAAGTTCCAGCCGATCCCCGGCACCGAGTTCCAGCTCAAGGCCGATCTGGTGCTGCTGGCCATGGGCTTCGTCGGCCCGGTGCAGGACGGCATGGTCAAGGCCGCCGGCGTCGACCTCGACAGGCGCGGCAATGTGCTGGCCGACATGGTCCGCTACAAGACCAGCAAGGAGAAGATCTTCTCCTGCGGCGACATGCGCCGTGGCCAGTCGTTGGTGGTCTGGGCCATCCGCGAGGGCCGCCAGTGCGCCCGCTCGATCGACGAGTGGCTGATGGGCAAGACCGACCTGCCGCGCTGATCCCGCGACGGGGCGCCGACACGCCCCGTCCGTTCCCGCCCCGACGCGCCACAATCGCGGCCCCGTGCGGAGGCTTTTCGTCCTGTGCACGGGGGCACGCTTGTTCAGCAACGTGGCCGAATTGCGGCGAACGCACTGGAAATCCGTTTGATTTCATAGACTTGCGGCACCCTGCAAGATAGTGGAATCACCCTATCCCCAATCCCCGCCAGGCCGGCCCGCCCCGCCGCCGCACCCCGGCCCTCCCGCGCTGCGCTCCCCGGGAGCATGCCGATCGGCGCGACCTGTCGATAGCCGACAGCTCGGTCAGGCCGATCTGGGACATTGGGATGCTGCCCTCGGGGGGCAGCTGGCCGTGGTGGGATTCGGGCCGCCGCCGCTGCGAGGCCCGGCGTGGCGGCTTACCTGCCGGTGGGGTTCTCGACCTCGACACCGACCACCCTGCCGACGCCGAAGGCATCGGCGCGACCGACCGGCGCCTCGATCAGCTGCGTCAGGTCGAAGCCGGTCGGATCGACCTGGGCGGTGTCCCGCGTCACGAGGTCGGCAGCCCGCCGCGTCAGGTGGGTCAGCGAGATCACCGCGCCCGCCACCTCGAGCAGCTTCATCTGGCCCAGCCCCTGGTAGGGCGGCCGGACCATCATCTGCGCCTCGGTGCCGAGCAGCGGATCGGCCACCGCCAGGCCCACGGTGCCGCCGCCGCGATAGTAGTTCCTGAGCGATTGGCTGAGGTAGAAGGCCAGCTTGTCGGCACCCGCCGCCGAAAAGTGGATGCCGTCATCCTTGCGCATCCTGACCGTCGTGCCGTTGAGATCGGGGCCGCGCGCGGTGTACTTGCCCTCTTCCGTCGCGAACTTCTCGTAGATATCGAGGAACTCGGCCCCGCCACCGAAGGCGGCCAGCCGGTCGACCTCGTTGATCTGGATCATCGTCTGGCCGAACTTCGGCGCCTCCATCGGTGGCAGGCCGACCCAGATGGTCGGCTTGTTGGCGGCCCGCAGCTGCTGCACGATCCGCGCCACCCTGGCGGAGTACTCCGTCACCCACTCGGGCGAGAGCGAGGGGTAGCTCTGCCCGTTGAGGCTCATCTTCTGACGATCGTTGATGCCGACGATGACCACCGCGATGTCGAAGCTGTTCTCGGCGATCTTGTCGGCGATCGTCTTGGGCCAGTCGAAATAGTCGACCCGCACGAGGCCCGAGTCGCCGACCGCCTGGTCGAGGATGGCAAGGTTGGGGTCTTCGGCATAGAAGCGATCGAGCGCCTTGGCGAGGTCGGTGGCCATGGAGTCGCCGAACACCGCGAGCCGGGTCGCCCCCGCCGCCTTCTCGACCTTCGGCTTGGCGGGCGGCAGCTCCGCCTTCGGCTTCTTGACCGGCTTCTGGACGACCGGCGCTTCTTCCTGCTGGTCGTTGCCGAACAGCAGGTCCATCAGGGTCTTGCGCTTCTTGGGCTGCGCCGGCGTCTCCGCCTGCGCCACCAGGATCACCCCGCCCTCCTGTCGGGCAACGCTCACCGGTGCCGCCTCCATATGCTCGCGCCCCTGGGCGAAGCTGGGGAGCAGGTCGGTCAGCACCAGGGCTGCCACGACGAGTCCGATGACGAACAGTACGAACCGGTTCTGCTTGCGTTGCATGGCGCCATTTAGCGGATCAACGGCGGTGAATTGAAGGCCGCTCGCGATAAATCTACCGCGTCGCCTCGAGCAGGTCCTCGTAGCTTTGCAGCGTGATGAACCCGTCGGCGACTTCGCCCCGCGACGCCTGGAACCGCGCGTAGGCCGCCGCGCTGATCGGCCCGATGCGGCCATCGACCACCCCGTCGTAGAGCCCCAGGCGAGTCAGGGCCTGCTGGATCGCCTTGCGCTGGGCGAGATTGGGGAACTTCGTCTGGCGGGGCCAGTCGGCCGCGAACGTTCCGGCGCCCTTGAGGCGGTCGGTGAGATGGGCGACGCTGAGGGCATAGCTGTCGGAGAAATTGTAGCCCTTGAGGACCAGGTAGTTGGCCGTCATCAGGAATTTCGGCCCGTTGCGACCTGCGGGCGCATAGAGGAAGACCGGCGTGGCGGGGTCGGCAAAGGCGCGACCCCTGACCCGCCGGATCCCGCGCTCGGAAAAAAAGTGGATCGGCCGCAGCTGCTCGCGGGTCGCAAGCAGGTAGTCGAAGCTCTCCGGCACCTCCACCTCGAAGCCCCAGTCGAGGCCGGCCTGGTAGCCCAGGTCGAGGAGGAACTTGGCACTGGTCGAGAGGGCATCGGCCAGCGAGCCATGCAGGTCGATCCGACCATCCCCGTCGCCATCCAGACCGTGAGCGAGAACGTTCGACGGGTTGACCTGCAGGTGGCCGATGGCCCCGGCCCACGAGCCCAGCAGCTCGCCGGGGGTCAACCGGTTCTTCTGCAGCAAGAGCAGCGCCGCGATGAAGTCGGCTTCGTCCTCGGCGAGACGGCCACGCCGCTGGTGCACCAGCGTCGCCAGCGATCTGATCACGGGTCGGATCAGCCTGTCGTTGCCCAGCACCGCCCCGTAGTCGGTCTCGATGCCCCAGATCGCGCCGAGGATATGCGGGTCGACCCCCGTCCGTTTGCCGACTGCCGCGAACAGCTCCCGGTTGCGCTCGATCGCCGCGCGCCCGCGGTCCACACGGGACTCGGTGACGCGCTTGTCGAGATAGTCCCAGATGGCCGTGGTGAATTCCGGCTGAGACTCGACCAGATCGGGAATGTTCGGATCGGGCGTCAGCCCCTCGGTGGCGGCCCGGTAGGTGCCGCGCGAGACGCCCGCTGCCACCGCCTTCGCTTCGAAGCCTTGCAGGAACTGCGGGAAGGACTCGACAGGGGCGGCAAGCCCCCGTCCGGCCAGCAGCACGGTCAGCAGCGCGAGCGATCGGAGCAGTGGCAGCCTCATCCGATCCGCCTAGCGGTTCCTCGTGGCCAAATAGCGTTCCCATGCCAGGGCGGCCCCGACGATCTCGCTCAAATCCTCGTGTGCCGGAACCCAGCCGAGGACCTCCCGCACCCGGTCGGCCCGCGCCACGATCGAGGCCGGGTCGCCGGCGCGGCGGGGCTCCTCCGTCACCGGGAAATCGACCCCGGAGACCGTGCGGACCATGCCGATCACCTCGCGCACCGAGTAGCCGTGCCCGTATCCGCAGTTCATCGTCTGCGACCGCCCGCCCGCCCTGAGGTAGTCGAGCAGCAGGGCATGCGCCTCGACCAGGTCGGTGACGTGGATGTAGTCGCGTACCCCGGTGCCGTCCGGCGTCGGAAAATCCGTGCCGAATATGCCGACGCCCGGTCGCTGTCCCAGCGCGGCCTGCGACGCGACCTTGATCAGGTGGGTGGCAGTCGGCGACGACTGCCCGCTGCGCTTCAGCGGGTCTGCGCCGGCGACGTTGAAATAGCGCAGCACTCCATAGCGCAGCGGATACGCCGCCGCGACGTCGGCCAGCATCATCTCCGTCATCAACTTGGACCGGCCATAGGGTGATTCCGGCGCCAGCGGATTGTCTTCCGCGACCGGCAACAGCCCGGCATTGCCGTACACGGCGGCGGTCGAGGAGAAGATGAAGTGCTTCACGCCCGCCGTCACCGCTGCCTCGATCAGGTTGCGCGACGTTGCCGTGTTGTTGGCGTAGTACTTGAGCGGATCGGCCACCGACTCCGGCACGACGATCGAGCCGGCAAAGTGGATGATCGCGTCGATGCCGTGCTCCGCCACCAGGCGCGACACCAGTTCGGTGTTGCCGGCATGGCCCTCGACCAGCGCAGCTCGCGGATCGACCGCCCAGTCGAAGCCGGTGGTGAGGTTGTCGAGCACGACGACCTGCTCGCCGGCATCGCACAGCCTGAGCACCATATGGCTGCCGATATAGCCCGCGCCGCCGGTCACCAGTACCGCCATCATCCCCCTCGCACAACGAGAAATTAATCTGCGGGAGGCTAGAACTCAGGTGCTAAGAACGCCTTACGATTGTCCCACACCGGAGCCGCCGTGCCCAATCGTGTTCGTACCGCCGTGTTTCCGGTTGCCGGCCTCGGCACCCGGTTCCTGCCCGCCACCAAGGCAATGCCCAAGGAGATGCTGACGGTCGTCGACCGGCCGCTCATCCAGTATGCGGTGGATGAAGCGCGCGAGGCCGGTATCGAGCACTTCGTCTTCGTGACCGGACGCAACAAGGGCGTCATCGAGGATCACTTCGATCGCCAGTTCGAGCTGGAACAGACGCTGGAGGCGCGCGGCAGGACCGAGGCGCTGGCCGAACTGCAGAAGGACCTGCCCTCGGCCGGTCAGTCCAGCTTCACCCGCCAGCAGGAGCCGCTGGGCCTCGGCCACGCCGTCTGGTGCGCCCGCGAACTGGTCGGCAACCAGCCCTTCGCCCTGCTGCTGCCCGACATGGTGTTTCGCGCCCGCCCCGGCGTGCTCAAGCAGATGATGCAGACCTACGAGGAAACCGGCGGCAACATCATCGGCGTCGAGGAAGTCGATCCCAAGGACGTCTCGAGCTACGGCATCGTCGCACGCGGCGAGGGACCGGACTCGGGCTTCCGCATCACCGGCATGGTCGAAAAGCCCAGGCGCGAGGATGCCCCCTCGAACCTGTTTATCTCCGGCCGCTATATCTTGCAGCCCGAGATCTTCGCCCTGCTCAGCGAACAGACCCGTGGCGCCGGCGGCGAGATCCAGCTCACCGACGCCATGCAGATCCTGATCCGCCAGCAGGACTTCACCGGCGTCAAGTATCACGGCAAGGTGTTCGACTGCGGCTCCAAGCTCGGCTTCCTCGCCGCCAACGTCATCTTCGCCCTCGACCGCCCAGACCTCGCCGGGCCGTTCCGGCGGGCTATCCGAGACGCGGTGCTCAGCGACTGAAGCTCACGCCCAAGGTGACTCGGTGCTGGTCTTCGGCCGGATCGGGCGTCGTTGTGGACCTGCTGAACGCATAGTCCGCGGTCAGGGCGGTGTGCTCCCCCAGCTGATAGTCGGCACCGGCACCCAGTCCCCACCCGTACTCGTCGGTATCGATGCCCCAGTAGTGCGCCTCGCTCCAGCTGGCCGACCCCCGCAGGCTGAGCCAGGGGTTGACCCGGTAGCTCGCCTCGGCGCTCGCCGCATACGTCACCTTGGCGCGCGCGCCCGAGGTGGTTCCCGGGCTCGACAGGGCGGTAGTGAAGGCGGCGCTGAGCGCCACCGTTTCGTCGGGCCGATACACCGCCGAGGCGTCGTAGAGCACCGTCGCAAGATCCGATAGGCCTGCCTCGGCGAAGGCGCGGTAGCCGAGGCCGAGCGAGCCCTCGAGCTTCAGCGTCTCGCCGAAACGCGCCGTCAGGCCGCTGCGTCCGGAGAGGGTCAGGTTGTCGAGCCGGACGAGCAGGCTCGGAGAGGCTTCGTCATACAGTTCGTACTCGGCCTCTCCATCGACGAAGCCGGTCAGGATCGGACCGAGGCGCAGCCCGAGCCGCCCGCCGCCCCCCACCGAAGTTAGGTTCTGAAAGGCGTTGGAACTGGTCGTGTCATCGTCGTACACCGTGTCGCTATGGGCGGTGCGGGCGACGTCGCCGCGCAGATCCACCAGCCAGGGTCCGAAGTCGCGCGTCAGCGTTGCCGCTCCCTGTCCACTCGTCACCAGCGGCGCAACCTTGACATTGACCGGCATGCCGGGCGCGTCCGGATCGCCCTGGCTGAGCCCGAAGCTCCCCTTGAGCGTCGTCGTGGTCAGTGCGTCGATCCGATAGTCCGTGCTGGCCGTGACCCCGAGGCTGCCGACACGGACGTTGCCGTCGAGGCGATAGTCGATCTCGGCATCGGCGCCGACGCTGAAACTCCCCCGCAGGTGCTGGTGGGTCAGGCTGAAGCTGGGGAGCGCGATCGCCTCGAAGCGGGTGCCGGAGCTGCCCTCGATCACCGCTCCCCGCAGCGCCAGCCGCCAGTCGATCTCGAAGGGCGGCGCCCCCCACTCCCGCGGGGGGACGGGCGCGCAGTTCTCGCAGCCGGTCGTTGCGTCGCGCAGCAGGTCGATGTTGTTGGCCCCCGACCCGTCACCGAGCGGATTGAACTCCCCTGCCGCGGCAGGGACTGCCAGGGCCACGACGAGCCCGGCTGTTCCGAGGTAACCAATACGCTGTCTCACTGCCGCACTCGGATCCGATGGTCACCAAATCCTTGCACGTTATGGTTAAGGAAGCTTTGCCCGCCCGCCCTAACCTCCTGTTAAGGCTGAGGCTTAAGCGACCGTTATCCAATCTTGGTCAGGATGCCGTCAGGGCTTTTTGGTCCGTCAGCGTCGGGGCTCATACTTCATGGATATCGCAACCGTCATCGGCATCATCGGCGGCTTCGTCGTGCTGGTCCTCGCCATCGTGCTCGAGGGCTCCAACCCCCTGAGCTTCATGCAGCTGCTGCCCGCCGTCGTGGTGGTCGGCGGGGCATCGATGGCGATTCTCGTGCGCTACACCATGGGGAGCTTCGTGTCCGCCATCGGCCTCGGGCTCAAGAGCTCGATCTTCTACAAGCACGTGCCCACCACCCGGCTGATCGACCAGATTGCCGAGATCGCCGAGACCATGCGCCGGCAGGGACCGATCGCGCTGGAGCAGGTCGAGATCGAGGACAAGTTCTTCCAGCGCGGCGTACGCATGATCGCCGACGGATTCTCCGCCGAGGCCCTGCGCGCCTCGCTCGAACGCGAGCGCGATCTCGATCACGAGCGGGTCGAGGAGAGTCACAAGATCTTCAAGGCGCTCGGCGACACCGCCCCCGGCATGGGCATGGTCGGCACCCTGATCGGCCTCGTGTCGATGTTCGGGCACATGGACGATCCCAAGAAGATCGGCCCGGGCATGGCCATCGCCCTGCTCGCCACGTTCTACGGCGCCGCCATCTCCAATGTCTTTGCGCTGCCGATCTCCGACAAGCTCGCCAACCGGGCGGCCGAGGAGGGCACTCATCGCACCCTCATCATCGAGGCGCTGGTGATGATCCGTGAAGGCCGCAACCCGGCCACCATTCGCGACGAGCTGGCGAGCTACCTGCCGCTGCACAGTCGCGAGAAGATGCTCGAGGCCGCATGATGGCGGCAAGGAAGGGACAGATGCGCGGTGGTGCACACGGCGGCAGTTGGGTCATCTCGTTCGCCGACCTGATGAGCCTGTTGATGGCATTCTTCGTCATGCTGCTGAGCTTCTCCATCCAGGACCAGGAGAAGCTCAACATGGCTGCCGGATCGGTGCAGAACGCCTTCGGCATCGAGCCCTACTCCAACATGACCGGCATGATTGAGCGCGACGGCAACCCCGAGCGCGAGTACCTCAAGGCCAGCACCATCGAAGAGACCCGCTCGCAGACCGAGTTCGCCACCGAGGACCACCCGGAGAACCAGTCTCAGGGCCAGGAAGCCAACACCTACGCCGAGGAACGAACCGACATCGAGAAGGCAGCCCAGTATGCCCTGGCGTCGGCCAGCCTCAAGCAGGCCTGGCAGGACAATCCCGACATCACCGCGATCACCGACAGTCTGGTCATGCAGCAGACCGAGGAAGGCCTGAACATCATGCTCTCCGATCGGGAGGGGCGGGCCATGTTCCCCGAGGGCTCGAAGTACCCCTACGAGATCACCCGCAAGGCCATAGCGGCCATGGCCCCGATGCTCAACAAGATGCCCAACCTCATCCAGATCACGGGCAACGTGGCTTCGGGTGGCAAGTATGACAATCCACGCTACGGACCGTGGGAACTGAGCTTCGACCGCGCCAACATCACCCGGCAGATACTCGAGGAATTCGGCGTGGCGCCGGACCGCATCAAGTCGGTCGTCGGGCGCGCCGACACCGACCCGTTCTTCCCGAACGATCCGTATCTCGACGCCAATCAGCGCGTCTCGATCACCCTGCTGTTCGAGAAGCCGCCGGTGCCGGTCGACCTGAAGCCCTGACCTCAGGCCGCCTCGACCCGCAGCACCGCGCCGTTCGCCTCGACGATGCGGACGCGAACGCCGGCGGCCAGGTCCGGGCCAGTGATTCGCCAAGTGGTGTCATCGAGCGCCAGGCGACCGCTGCCGCCCTCGATCGGTTCGTTCAGCACCGCGACCTGCCCGACGAAGCGCTGGGCCCGGTCATTGAGGAATGGCCGATCCGAGGGCTTGCCCTGTCCGCGCAGCCTGAGCCAGGCCCAGATCGCGGCCAGTGCCAGCACGCCGAAGATCACGAACTGCAGGGGCCAGTAGATCGGCACCAGCAGGACGGCAAGGCCGGTGACAAGCGCTGCCGCGCCCAGCCAGATCAGCACCCCGCCCGGCACGACCAGTTCGAGCGCCAGCAGAATCAGGCCCGCCACGATCCATGACCATGCCCCGTTGCTTGCGATGAACTCGAGGACCTGCATTCCTGGCTCCCGGCTAGGCGCGGATCACCGCGCGGGCAATAGTGTCTTCAGGTGGTCGAGGGCGGACGACCCCCGCTGCTGCGCGGCGTCGAGGGCTTGTCGCCGCCGAACGTCTCCCGCGCGATCTCGGCGATGCCGCCGATGGCGCCGATAACGCTCGCCGCATCGACAGGCAGCATCAGGACCTTCTGGTTGGGAGACTTGGCGAGCCCTTCGAGCGCCTTGATATAGTTGTTGGCGACGAAGTAGTTGATCGACTGCACGCTGCCCGCGGCAATGGCGTTGGACACCACTTCGGTCGCCTTGGCCTCGGCCTCGGCGGCGCGCTCGCGGGCCTCGGCATCGCGGAACGCCGCCTCGCGGCGCCCCTCGGCCTCGAGCACCTGGCTCTGCTTCTGGCCCTCGGCCTGCAGGATCGCGGCCTGCCGCTTGCCTTCCGCCTCGAGGATCAGCGCACGCTTCTCGCGCTCGGCCTTCATCTGCCGCCCCATCGACTCGACGAGGTCCTTCGGCGGGTCGATGTCCTTGATCTCGATACGAGTGATCTTGAGACCCCAGGGGCTCACCGCCGTGTCGACGACACGCAGCACGCGTGTGTTGATTTCGTCGCGATGGCTGAGCAGCTCGTCGAGGTCCATCGAGCCCATCACCGAGCGGATGTTGGTCATCGTGAGGTTGAGTATCGCCACCTCGAGCTGCGCCACCTCGTAGGCCGCTGCCGCCGCGTCGAGGATCTGATAGAAGGTGACGCCGTTTGCCGTGACCGTCGCGTTGTCCCGCGTGATCACCTCCTGGTGGGGAACGTCGAGCACCTGCTCCATCATGTTGATCTTCTTGCCGATGCCATCGACAAAGGGAACAATCAGGTTGAGCCCGGGCTTGAGTGTGCGCGTGTACCGCCCGAACCGCTCCACCGTGTAGTTGTATCCCTGCGGGACAGTCTTGGCGCCGGCGAACAGCACCATCACGGCAAGTACGCCGATGGCAAGCAGTGCCAGACTCAAGCCGTCGAGACTGAAGAAGTCCATCTATTCCCCCTGCCGGCCCACGCGAAGACTCGCCGTGTGATTAAGATGTATGTGCAGGATAGGCCGCACGCAACAATGGACGTCGGACGTGGCCCAATCCTTGGTGGCGTCTCGAAGAAAATGCGCCGGGGCCGCTCTAGATCCAGCCGGAGAGCTCGCGCCGCACCACCGCCTCCAGCATCGCCATGCCCGGATCGCTGTCGTTGAGACAGGCAATATAGGCGTAACGCTCGCCGCCGGCGTGCTCGAACTGCTCGCGGCCGGTGATGGCAATCTCCTCGAGCGTCTCGATGCAATCGACCGAGAAGGCCGGGGCCACCACGGCGACGCGCTTCTTGCCTTGCGCCGGCAGCGCTTCCAACGTCTCGTCGGTGTAGGGTTGCAGCCACTGCGCCGGGCCGAACCGGCTCTGGAACGTGACCATCAGCTTCTCCTTCGGCCAGCCCAGATACTCCCGCACAAGCCGCGTCGTCTTGAGGCACTGGCAGTGGTACGGATCACCCTTCTCGAGGTACTCTACCGGCATCCCGTGGTAGGAGGTGAGCACTATGTCGGGCGTGAAGTCGAGAGCGGCAACACCATCGGCAATGCTCTGCGCCAGCGCCGCGATGTAGGCGGGGTCCTCGAAATAGGGGGGCAATGTGCGGATCGCAGGCTGCCATCGCAGCGTCTTCAGCACATCGAATGCCTTGTCGTTCGCGGTCGCGGTGGTCGTGGCCGAGTACTGCGGATAGAGGGGCGCCAGCAGAATCTTCTGGCAGCCCTGCGCCTTCAGCTTCTCGATGGCGGCCTTGGTGGACGGATTGCCATAGCGCATGCCGATTTCCACGACGACGGCGGAACCCAGCCGATCCTGCAGCTTGAGTGCCTGACGCCGGGCGATCACGCGCAACGGGCTGTCCCCCGCCTCGTTGTCCCAGATCCGCCGGTAGTTCGCACCGCTCCTCTGCGGGCGTGTGGAGAGGATGATCCCCTGCAGGATCGGCTGCCAGATCAGACGCGAAATCTCGATGACGCGGCGGTCCGACAGGAACTCCGACAGGTAGCGCCGCATCGACCAGTAGTCCGTCGCGTCCGGTGTCCCCAGGTTGAGCAGCAGTACCCCGACTTTCGATGTCGGGATCGGGGGGTGGCCCGGTGGAAGGTCGGTCGCCATGTCAGCCTGCAGTTTGGAAGCGTTCTAGGGCGCGCACCTTAGTCGGCAGGCCGGGCAAGACAAGTGCCGCGGGTGTCGCGGGCCGTCGTCAGAACGAAGCCAGAAGCAATACGGCGCCAAACAGGAAGACGATCACTGCCCCGAGCACTTCGGCGCCCCAGAGAAGTCGCCCGGCGAGTTGGCTCTCCCTGCCTGCCAGCCGTACCGCCAGGTCCTTGGCCGATACCGCGATGATCGACAGCACCGACACCGTGATCGCCGTGCCCAGCCCCATGAGAAACACCGCGACGATGCCGGCAGCCAGGATCCCCTGGCTTAGCGCGAAGACGAGTACCACCAGCGCGCCGGAACAGGGGCGCATCCCTACCCCCAGCACGACGCCGAGCTGTTCGCGCCAGTCCCCGCCGGTCTGCTCCGCCGTCACGACGTGATGGTGATGATGATGCGCGCCGTGGGCGCCCCCATCGTGATCGCCCTCGTCATGGCGATGGCCCGCCGGGCCGTGGTCGTGGCCGAAGTGGGGGTCCGCGGCGGTGCGGCCGTGTGCATCGCGCGGCACGGGATGCTCATGGTGACGATGTCCGAGGCCCAGCAGCCGTCGGGCCAGCAGCCACAGGCCGAGCAGCGCAACCAGGGCGTAGGATGCTCGCTCGATCCAGCCCACAGCCGTGCCCATGGCGAGGCTCGAAAGGCCCAGCAGCGCCGCCGCCACCCCGACGAACACGACGGCCACCGTCGACTGGACCATGGCAGCCGCGAAGCTGAGCAGGATGCCGCGAAGGACCTGTCTCTCATTGGCAAGCATGTACGACCCGATAACGACCTTGCCATGCCCGGGCCCGGCGGCGTGGAACACGCCATAGAGAAAGCTCAACCCCCCGAGCACCCAGAACGCCGTCCAGTCGGACCGCAGCCGCCCCAGCGCCTCCGTCAGCGCCTGGTAGAAGTCGCTCTGCGCCTGCGCGACCCAACCGAGCAGCCCCGTTCTGGGCAGGGTGAACCCCGGCTCGGGCGGTGGCCCGCCGAACGGCAAGGCAGGACGCGCCTCGGCCAGTTGTCCGGCGGCCTCGGCGGCCGTTTCCGCTGGCGGCAGCGCGGCGCCGTCGCAATCGACGACGATGGCGCCCTGCGAGCCGCGCACCGCCGCCTCGAGGTCGGGGGGGAGCGCGGTGACATCCGGTGGCAGCTCGAACAGCCGCGCCTGCAGATCCTCGGAAATCTCGCGGGGCGGCTCGAGATGCGTGGCGCAGCCGCTGGGAGCATTCTCGAGCGTCACGCTGGCCGCATCGGCCAAAGTGATCGCGACGTAGTATTCCGGGTCGGCGATGGCAATCTCGAGTGGCGCCTCGATGCGATAGGGCTGCTGCAGGTTCACCGCGAAGCTGAGCGTCGATCGATGGTCCGCGAAAACGAACCGCGCGTCGTCGGCCGCCTCTAGCGCCAGCGAACTGTCTCCGCTGCCCAGTGAGGTGTAGAACCCGTACTCCGCGAGACCCACGAGGTTCTCGTCGGCCAGATCCTGCATCTCCTCGCTCGACGTGATGCCATCGCCATTGGTGTCCAGTCCCTGGATCTGCCAGACGGAGAACGCCTCGTCGAAGGTCCACTCGTTGATGATGCTGGCCAGTTCGCCATGGTCATTGAATACGAGCGTCGCTCTGGCGTCGATGAAGATGTGGGGATGCGCGAAGGCCGGCTGGGCGAGGGCAAGCACCAGTCCTAGGGCCGGCAGTGAGATGGGAACATGGGGTCTCATGCGTTCCGCTACAGCACCGGGTTGCTGGCGAACCAGTCGACGAGATGGTCGATGAGGGCGCGCACTTTGCCGGCAAGGTGCCTGCGGTGCGGATAGACCGCGGTCAGGCTCGGCCCGTCCGGCATGCGATCCTCGAGCACCCTCACCAGCCGCCCCTCCGACACCAGAGGATCGGCGAGGTAGGTCGGCAATACGGCAAAGCCAAGGCCGGCGAGCGCAGCCTGCATGGCCGCGACGGGCGAATTGACCCGCACCGGACCGGACACATGGACGGAGAGGGGAGAGCCGGCCTCGATGAAGCGCCAGGAGTTGTGCGAGGGCATGTTGGTGTCGAGCACGCAAGGTAGACCCCGCAGCTGCTCGCCGGCTACGGGCCTGCCGACGCGCGCGATCAGCGCCGGCGAGGCGCAGATGACGTGCTTCATCTCCGATATCCGGCGCGCAATCAGCGAGGAATCCGACAGGGTGGTGATCCGCAGCGCCACGTCGATGCCCTCTTCGACCAGATCGACAAAGCGATCTTCCAGCCTCAGGTCGATGGAGACCATCGGGTTCCGTGCCACGAAGTCGAAGATCGCGGGCGCCAGCGTCGTTTCGCCGAAGTTGCGGGGCGCCGACACCCGGACGAGGCCGCGGGGCTCAGCCGTTTGGTCGGAAATGGTCGCATCGAGCTCGTCGAGTTGCGCGAGTAGCTGCCCCGCCTCGCGATAGTAGGCCTCGCCCGCCTCGGTGAGACTCAGCTTGCGCGTGGTGCGATTCATCAGCCGCACGCCGAGGTAATCCTCCAGATCACCCACATATTTGGACAGCAGCGCCTTGGAGCGTCCGTGCAGCCGCGCCGCGGCCGAAAACCCGCCAGCGTCGAACACCTGCACGAATGCCCGGATTCGGGCGAGATCCTGGCTCATCTTCGATCCGCCGCCGATAGGGTTAGGACCCGCCAGGACCCGGCCGGCCGCCAGCGCACGTCTAGCGCATAAGTCATTCGAGGGGAGCAAACAATGGCGGGACTTGGTCCTTGGCCGTTTGGCGATAGGATGGGTTGCGTGCCGATCCCGCCCATTCTGGAGAACATCTATCCGCCCATGGCAAAACCGAAAGCGCGCTCAACGCTTTATCGCTTGATTGAGGCGGGCCAGCTGGCACACCGCGCGCTGCTGGTGCCACTGCTCGATCGCGGGCTCGAGGCCGGCGACGACGCCGTGATCTTCGTGCTTCATGCAAGTCTGGGCTCCACCGAAGCAACCTTGGCCGAAACCCTCGGGCTCGACCCTGACGCCCTCGCGCCGCGACTCGATCGCCTCGTGGAACGCGACATCGTGGCCCGCCGCGCCATCGGTCCTGACCTGGTTGCTGGCATCGCCCTCACGGAACGGGGGGAACGCATCCGCGAGATTCTCGCCGCCAATTGGGAGCAACTCGAGGAGGCCCTGTTCGCCGACCTCCGGCCCCGACAGCGCAAGGGCCTCGGCAGGGCGCTCAAGCGCTTTGTCGAACTCCTGCGCCTGCCTTAGCCTGCCACCCGCCCGATCCGACGATCGAGCAGCATCACCGAGGTGATGACCACGAAGGCGAAGACCACCATGCCTCCGGCGAGGAGGTGGGCCTTGTCCCATTCCAGCCGCTCGACGAAATCGTAGATCGCCATCGAGACCAGCTTTGTCTCGCCGGGAATGTTCCCCCCGATCATCAGCACCACGCCGAATTCTCCCACCGTGTGGGCAAAGGTCAGGACGATCCCGGTCAGGTATCCGGCCCGGGCCGCAGGGATGACAACGCGCCGAAACGTGTTGCCCCGGCTGGCACCCAGCGTCGCTGCGGCCTCGAGTACGTCCTCCCCGATCGCCTCGAAGGCAGTTCTCAGGGGCTGCGTCATGAATGGCAGCGAGTACAACACGGATGCCACGATCAGCCCCTCGAACGAGAAGGCCAGCGTTTTCGCCCCCCACAACGCTGCAAGCGCACCACCCGGTCCGTTCGGTCCGAACGTCAACAGCAGGTAGAAGCCAAGCACCGTCGGCGGCAGCACCAGCGGCAGCGACACCACCGCAGCGACCGGAGCCTTCCACACCGAGCGCGATCGGCTGAGCCACCAGGCGATCGGACTTCCGATGACGAGGAGCAGTGCCGTGACGATGAGAGCCAGCGTCAGCGTCAGACCGACCGGCTGGACGATTTCACTGACTGTCAGCACTCCCAGGCTCCCTAGTGGTCGGTGCGGACCTCATAGCCGTATTTCTCGATGATCGCTCGTGCTTCGTCGCCGCGCAGGAAGTCGAGAAAGGCCCTGGCCGCCGGATCCGCCTCGCCGACCTTGGTCAGCACGGCATCCTGCAGAATCGGCGCGTAGAACTCCTGCGGCACCCGCCAGACCTGCGTACCAGGCTTGTCGGCCACCTGACTCAAGGCAACGAAGCCGAGCTCGGCATTGCCGCTGTCGACGAACTGCAGGGTCTGCGAGATGTTCTCGCCGGTCACCAGCTTGGCGGCAACGGCATCGGTCAGTTCCAGCTTCATCAGCGCCTCGACCGCGGCGGCTCCATAGGGGGCCGTCTTGGGGTCGGCGATCGCGAGGTGGTGATAGGCATCACCGGAGAGCACGGCCGCACCGTCGGTCACGTCGATTGTCGGGGAGTACAGAACCACCTTGCCAACGGCATAGGTGAAGACGGTCCCCTCGACACCCAGCCCCTCGGCCACGGCCTGCGCCGGACGCTTCGTATCGGCCGCCAGAAAGACTTCGAATGGCGCACCCTGGGATATCTGGGTGTAGAGTTGACCGGTGGCACCGAAGCTGAACGTCACCATGTCGCCGGTCCTGGCGGCAAACGCCGCCCCGAGTTCCTCGGCGGGCTTTGTGAAGTTGGCCGCCACCGCTACGCTCGCGTCGCCGGCAAGCGCCGGACCGCACGACACAGAGAAGAGCAGTGCCGCATAGGCGAGCGCGGATATGTTGAGCATCTTCGAACCTCGATATGTTCTTCGCAACATATCACTACGTGTCGCAGAGCCAGCCATCGACCTCAAGCGCTATTTTCTACTGGACATATCACCCATGAGAGCGGTTAGGGCGTCCACGTCGCGGGCGATCGCCCGCCGAGTCGCCTCCTGCATGCCACGATAGCGCTCGAGCACCTCCCGCCCCGCGGTGGTCAAGCTTGCGCCCTGCTCCTTGCCGCCGCGCGACGTCTCGATCAGCGGTCCGCCGAACCCGTCGTTCAGCGCCTGCACCAGGCCCCAGGCGCGCTTGT
>NZ_JAYRYM010000060.1:0-17635 GCF_041917035.1 Devosia sp.
GCAACGACCGGCGCATCCAGGTGCGGGCCTCGCGCGGCGACTGGGTGTACCTGCTGCGGGTTTCGACCTGCACGGGGGCGATCCTCGATCGCGACCGGCTGCGTCCGGCCTGAACGACTGAACGAGCCAGACTGCCGCCTGCGGCGCCGCGCCCGTTGCCGGGGCCGCGGGCGCTCTGTTTTGGGCCAACCCGTTCAGACTTCGTTTGCATCTTCGAAGCACTTTTTTAAGCGCACCGCGATATCGTCCGGGCCATACGGTCATGTGTCTGGAGTTGCCGTATGAGCGCCCCTTCGAAAGGCCTCGCGTATCCTGAGGCGGGTTCGAGGACGCAGCACCGATCAGGGTGGCTGCAAGCCGGATTAAAGAGTTTTGCGTACCGGCTTGCCCATCTTGCGCTTCCGCGCGGCCTGATCGTTTCGGCCTGTGCGACCCTGTTCTACATCGTCTGAGCGGCGCTTGCGGTCGCCCTGCGGCGCGACTATAACCCCTTGTCCGCCACACCGAGCAGAGGAGGGTTGCGTGGGCTTTCGCGTCGACCATCACCGCTCCCGTGGACCTGTCGAGGCCCTGCAGCCGATGTTGCAGGGCTGACCGAGCGGGTCCGGACGACATCGTCTCCTCCTTCTGGTCTGCCCAAGCCGGTTCGTGCGTTCGCCGAACCCCTTGAGTTCGAGGCGCCGCGGCGCCGCAGACACTAGAAGAGACGACCATGGGCTCGATCAGCCTCAACCGACTGTCCATCACCGCCAACGTGCCGCTGTTCAGCGAGCTGACCCTTGCCATTTCGGATGGCGAGCGGGTGGGCCTCGTGGCCGGCAACGGCATGGGCAAGACCACGCTGCTGCGCGTCATCGCCGGGCTGGCCGAGCCGACCTCCGGCGAGGTCACGCGTTCCCGCGGGCTCAAGATCGGCTATGTCGAGCAGGACATTCCGCCCCACCTCCTGCCGCTGTCGCTGCGCGACGCCGTGCTCGACGCGCTGCCGCCGACCGATCGCTCCTTCGAAGCGTGGAAGGCCGATGTCGCGCTCGATGGCTTCGACACGCCGCACGAGCTGCGCGACCGCGCTGTCTCGGCACTGAGTGGCGGCTGGCAGCGGCTGATGCTGCTTGCCCGCATCTGGGTGACGGAGCCGGATGCACTGCTGATGGACGAGCCGACCAACCACCTGGATCTGGGCAAGCTGTTCCGGCTCGAACGCTGGCTCAATACCGAGGCGCGCAACCTGCCGCTGCTGGTCGCCAGCCATGATCGGGATTTTCTCGATGCCGTGACGAACCGCACGCTGTTCCTCCGCCCCGGCCGGAGCCGCTACTACGCGCTGCCGTTCAGCCGGGCCCGGGTCGCGCTCGACGAAAGCGACGAGGCGGATGCCGTTCAGTTCGACCGCGACCTCAAGGAGGCCGACAAGCTGAGGAAGCAGGCCGCCAAGCTGACCAATATCGGCATCAACTCGGGCAGCGACCTGCTGACGGTGAAGGCCAAGTATCTCAAGGACCGGGCCTTGAAGATCGAGGAAGCGGCACGGCCGGCTCACAAGGAGCGCACCGGCGAGATCCGGCTGAGCAACCGCGGCACCCATGCCAGGCTGCTGGTCGGGATCGAGAACGTGACGGTGACGACACCGCCGGGGCAGCCCCTGTTCAGGATCGAGAAGCTCCATATCTTCCAGGGTGACCGAATCGTGCTGCTTGGCCGCAACGGCACCGGCAAGACGCAGCTTGTCAGGCTGATCCGGCGGGCCATCGCGGAGGACGGGGTCGACGGCATCCGGGTGACGCCGTCCGTGGTGCTCGGCTACAGCGACCAGGACATGTCGCAGCTGCCAGCGAAGGGCGCGCCCGAGAGCTTCATCTCCACCACATTCAAGTTGCCGGACGCACGGGTAAAGAGCCTCCTCGCCGCGGCGGGCTTTCCCATCGAGAAACAGGACAGGCCGATCGCGCAGCTCAGTCTGGGACAGCGGGCCCGGCTGGGGCTCCTGGCGCTACGGCTGACCGAGCCGAATTTCTACCTGATGGACGAGCCCACCAATCATGTCGACATCCCGGGTCGCGAGACGCTCGAGGCCGAGATCCTCGAGCACGACGCCACCGGGGTGCTGGTCTCGCATGACCGCAGCTTCGTCAGGACCGTCGGCAACCGCTACCTGCTGATCGACGGACGCCGGCTGCGGGAGGTAGAGGGCCCGGAGACGTTCTTCGCGGCGATGGCGGAAGGCGACGCCGAGGGTTAAGCGGCGGTTTCGAGGTGAGCGAAAACGCGGTGCTTCGCGTCAACGTGATGATGAGCCGGGTGTGCTAGCATCCGGTCATTCATCGCCGACGACACTTGCGGATACTGTCGTGACACCATTCGAAGAGGGGCCGAGCGCCCCCGGACGAAGCGACGTGCGCTTCGTCGGGGCCCTCATGGGCAAATACCTGCTGGCCAGCCGACGCGACCGCGCCGCCTGCGTCCAGGTCTTCGCCTGCCGCCTGCAAAGCATATCTCCGAGGCAACTGGTGGCGTCCGCGCCGGTCGTGGGCGACCTGGGCGAGGGCATGTCGGCCAGCTTCGAGCCGTTCGGGCTGCTGCGCGGCAGGGTGGAGCGGATGATCGATGGCGGCTTTGCGGTGGCGATCGAGGCTGAACCGGACGACCGGGCCCTGCTGGCCAAACGCATCGCCTGGTACAAGCGGCGGACCTTCAACGGCCTCACCGACAAGCGGGCGCACCGGCGGCTGATGCCGCGCGATCCGCGCTCGCTGCTGATGCTGGCGGACGGGCGGGCGCTCGAGTGCCTGATCATCGACATGTCGCGGTCCGGGGCAGCGGTATCCGCCGACATACAGCCAGCCATCGGCACGCCGCTGGCGATCGGGACGGTGGTGGGGCGCGTGGTGCGCTGGCTCGATGTCGGCTTCGCGGTGCGCTTCGTCGTCGAACAGGACGAGATGACGCTCGAAGACAGCCTGCACCCGGTACCGCAGCTGCAACTCGACTGCTGAACAGTCGCTCGCCTGCGTAAACGCCTGATTCACCTGCGCTGATGCAGTATCGGCACAGGACTGGGGAATCCGTGGACGGGGTGCGGACCGTGGGGAACGGGCAAGCGCGGGGTGAAACCCGCTTCATCGGCGATCTGATGGGCAGCTATGTGCTGGCCAGCCGCGCCTTGCAGCCGGAGGGGCTGACGCGGCTCGCCTGCCGGGCGCGCAGCATCTCGGTGCGCGAGGCGACGATCACCGCCCCGGTCGTGGGTTCGGTGGGCGAGGCACTGACCGTGGCCTTCCAGCCGCTCGGGATCCTGCGCGGCGAGATCCTGCGGCGCGTCGATTCCGGCTTCATCATGAGCTTCGACGTGGATGAGGCGGAGCGCGAAACGCTCGAGGCGCGCATCCACTGGCTGAAGCGAAAGGCCCTGAGGGCGGTACACGAGCGGCGGGCGCACAAGCGGGTGATCCCGCGCGAGACGCGCTCGCGGCTGGTCGTCGGTGCCGGCCAGTTCGCCGACTGCTTCATCATGGACATGTCGCGCTCGGGCGTCGCCGTCTCGGCCGACATCAAGCCGCCGGTCGGGACGCTGGTCGGCGTCGGCGCAGTGCCCGGCCGAGTGATCCGGCACTTCGAGTGCGGCTTTGCCGTGCAGTTCTCCGACTTGCAGGAACTCGAGCATCTCGAGGGACTGCTGACGCTGAAGACCGGCGAGCACAAGCAGCTGGCGGCGGAAAAGCTCGGCTTTTCCGGCTAGCCCGCGCCGGCACCGCCGCTCTCCCTCAGCGCTCGGTGAGAGCGAGCTTGACGCCCAGCGCCAGGAACGCCGCGGCAAACGTTCTCCGCATCCAGAGCAGCACGGCAGGCCGGCCGATCACGTGCTGCCGCACGGCCGCGGAGAAAACTCCATAGATCGCGAAGACCACGAAGGTCAGCGCCATGAACACCGCGCTCAGTTCCAGCATGCGGGGCAGGGCCTCGGCATCGCCAGCGGGAACGAACTGCGGCAGGAAGGCGAAGAAGAAGATCGACAGCTTGGGATTGAGGATGTTGATCAGGATACCGGAGACGATGACCTTCCCGGCCGAACGCGGCGCCGCGTCGGCCTCGACGCTCAGCGCGCCCTTTTCGCGCAGCGTCGCCCAGGCCATGTAGATGAGGTAGGCGACGCCGAGGTACTTCAGGACCTCGAAAGCGACAGCACTGGTGTGAAGCAGGGCGGCAAGACCCGTCACCGCCGCAGCCAGATGCGGCACGATGCCGAGCGTGCAGGCAAAGGCGGCCAGCACGCTGGCCCGAGCCCCGCGCGAAAGCCCTGCGGCCAGGGTGAACAGCACGCCTGTGCCGGGCGACGCCACGATGATCAGCGTGGTGATGAGGAACTCGATGGTCATGCGCTGCCCTCCCTGGCTGCCGAAGCCTAGCAGCGCTGTGGAGCATGGCAAGGCGGCCCGCAACCAGCTATGACCGTTGCGGAAACGGGAGGACGTCCGGGATGGCAGCGCAGGTTCAGATCGAACTGATCGAGGAACAGTTCGGGCCGGTGGAGCGGCCGCTCGCGTCGTCGGGCGGGATCAGGGTCACGGCGTTCCGCTACGCGACCGGGGTGGCGGCGCTGCGCGTCACCAACCTGGTCGGCGAAATCGTGGTGCTGCCCTTCCATGGCCAGCAGATCTGGGATGCGACCTTCCACGGCCGGCGCCTGACGATGGGATCGGTGTTCGACGCGCCCGAGGCGAGCGAGGTCTACACGCGCAACTATGGCGCGTTCCTCGTGCATTGCGGGGTGATGGCGATCGGCAACCCCGCTCCGGAGGATGCGCACCCGCTGCATGGCGAGGTGCCCAATGCCCGGCTGCAGCAGGCGCGCCTCGTCTTCGAGGACGGGCCGGCGGGTCCGGTACTGCGGATCCGGGGCGAGCGCCGCGAGCGTGTGGCGTTCTCGGCCAATTACCGCTTCTCCCCGGAGATCGCCCTGGGCGAGGCGTCGAGCCGGCTGGAGGTGACCGTTTCGGTGCACAACCAGCGGGCCACCCCGATGGACCTGATGTATCTCGGGCATGTCAATTTCCGCCCGATCGACGGGGCGCGGATCGTCGATGCGGTGGCGGACAGTCCGGCGCATTTCCGGGTGCGGCGGCACCTGCCGTCCTATGTGGGCGGGTCGGCCGAGTATCGCGCGCTGCTCGACGGTTTCGCGGCTGATCCGGCGAGCCACCGGTATGTCGTGCCGGGACGGCCGGTGGCGCCGGAACTGGTCGCCGGGCTCGACTGCGTTGCCGGGGCAGATGGCTGGAGCCATGCGCTGCAGGTGCTGCCGGATGGATCGGCCGACTTCATCAGCCACCGGCCCGAGCAATTGCCGCGGGCGGTGCGCTGGATGACGCGCAACGGCGACGAGGATGCGCTGGGGCTGGTGCTGCCGGCGACGGCGGAGGCGGATGGCAAGGCGGCCGAGCGCCGGAAGGGCAATGTGATGAGCCTCGCCGGAGGTGCCGAGTGGCGTTGCCAGATGCGCTTCGGGGCCCTGCTGCCGTCCGAGGCTGCCGCCATGGCGGAGGCGATCGCGTCGGCACGGAGCTGACCGCCGGAGCCGGACCAGCGGACCGGACCGAGCAGGCCTGCCGGCGAGCCCCTTCGCGGTGAGGCTTCAGGTGCGTCCGAAGCGCTTGCGCAGGCGACGGACGGCAGGGAGCACGAGCCTGCCGACGACGGGAATCAGCAGTGCCCCGATGGCGAGGCCAAAGATGCCGTCGCCGAGGATGGTGACCAGTTCGGCCACAAGGCCGCCAAGCGCGGGCAGGGCCAGCGCCGACGCGTGGGCCATATCCTCGATCCAGTGCTCGGGCGCCGCAAGCCCGAAGCTCGCGAGGCCGTGCAGCACGATGCCGCCACCGACCCAGATCATCGCGGCGGTGCCGATGATGCTCAGCGCCTGCATCACCCAGGGCATGGCGACGAGGATGAAGCGCCCGGCGGCGCGGCCGATACCGGAGCGCGCGCCGCGGGCGAGCAGCAGCCCGAGATCGTCGGCCTTCACGATCAGTGCCACGGCGCCGTAGACGAGCAGCGTGATGCCAAGCCCGACGAGAGCCAGGGCGACGGCCTGCTCGACAAAGCCCAGCTGCGGCAAAGCGGCCAGCGCGATGGTCATGATCTCGGCCGAGAGGATGAAGTCGGTCTGGATCGCGCCGGCAACGCGCTCGGCCTCGAGTGCGGCCGGGTCGCCGGCCTCGGCCGGAGTCTCGCCGGCGTGCTCAAGATCGTGCGCCGCATGCGGAAAGAGGGCCCCGTAGACCTTCTCCGCCCCCTCGAAGCACAGGTACAGGCCGCCCAGCGCCAGCAGCGGCGTGATGATCCACGGCGCGAGCAGGCTCAGCGCCAGCGCCGCGGGCAGCAGGATGAGGAGCTTGTTGCGCACCGAGCCCCAGGCGATGCGGGCAACGATGGGCAGTTCGCGGTCGGCGGTGAAGCCGGTGACATAGTTGGGCGTGACGGCGGCGTCATCGATCACCGCGCCGGCGGCCTTGAGCCCGGCCTTCGCCGCCTGTCCGGCGACATCGTCGATCGAGGCCGCCGCGACCTTGGCGAGGGCGGTGACGTCATCGAGCAGGCCGAGCAGTCCGACGCTCATGGCGGGGTTCCTTGTTGCGGTCAGGGCAGAGTTGCGTCAAAGCGAGTGGGGGCTCAAGCTCGCCGGTGGGAGGATCTGCGCTTTGCGTTATGGCAGGTTGGCTGGCGGGAGCAAGCACGCCGCACCGTCGGTTCGCCCATTGGGAGGCGCCGATGTTGCCCTGGATTGAGCTTGGCCGTGCGAAGGTGCCGGGGGGCGGCGAGTTCCGGCTCATGCAGCGGGGGACCGAGTTCAACATCTTTGCCGGCACGATCGGGCTGATGTCGTCGCGGCAGTCGGGCTCGGAGGAGGCGATGGCGCGTATTGCGGTCGAGCGCATCGGCGGCCGACCGAAGGCGCGGCTGCTGATCGGGGGGCTCGGCATGGGGTTCACGCTGCGGGCGGCATTGGCGGCGTTCGGGCGGGATGCCGAAATCGTGGTGGCGGAACTCGTCCCCGAAATTGCCGGCGCCTGGGCGCGGGGGCCGCTGGCGGCACTGCATGGCGGAGGCCTCGACGATCCGCGGGTGACGCTGAGGGTCGGCGATGTCGGGGCGGTGATGACGGGCGACGCGCAAAGGTTCGACGCCATCCTGCTCGATGTCGACAACGGGCCCGAGGGCCTGTCGCGGCCGGGCAACGACGCGCTCTACAGCCACAAGGGCGTCGCGAGGGCCAAGGCGGCGCTCAGGCCCGGCGGCATGCTTGCTGTGTGGTCGGTGGCGCCGGACGACACCTTCACCCGGCGGCTGGAGCAATCCGGGATGCAGGTGGACGTGCTGAAGGCGCGCGCGCATGGGGGAAAGGGCGCGCGGCATGTGATCTGGGTGGGGAAGAGGGGGTAGGGCGAGGCAGCACCGTGATCTTGCGGCATTCGGTTTGCTCTCTCCAAACGCAGTTGACGATAACAGAAAGGGCCCCGGGGGGCCCTTTCCAATTCACCATCGATCCCGTCGGCACTTACGCCGAGTAGTACATCTCGTACTCGACCGGGTGCGGGGTGTGCTCGAACTTGATGACTTCGGTCATCTTGAGCTCGATGTAGCTGTCGATCTGGTCGTTGTCGAACACGCCGCCGGCGGTGAGGAAGCCGCGATCCTTGTCGAGGTTCTCGAGGGCCTCGCGGAGCGAGCCGCAGACGGTCGGGATCTGCTTGAGCTCTTCCTTGGGCAGCTCGTACAGGTCCTTGTCCATCGGATCGCCCGGGTGGATCTTGTTCTTGATGCCGTCGACGCCGGCCATCAGCATGGCGGCGAAACCGAGATAGGGGTTCGCCAGCGGATCAGGGAAGCGAACCTCTACGCGCTTGGCCTTGGGCGACTGCCCGAACGGGATGCGGCAGGAGGCGGAGCGGTTGCGTGCCGAATAGGCGAGCAGCACGGGGGCCTCGAAGCCGGGAACCAGGCGCTTGTAGCTGTTGGTCGTCGGGTTGGTGAAGGCGTTGATGGCCTTGGCGTGCTTGATGATGCCGCCGATGTAGTAGAGCGCATCCATCGACAGGCCGGCATACTGGTCGCCGGCGAACAGCGGCTTGCCGTCCTTCCAGATCGACTGGTGGCAGTGCATGCCCGAGCCGTTGTCGCCATAGACCGGCTTGGGCATGAAGGTCACGGTCTTGCCGTAGGCCTGGGCCACCTGCTGGATGACGTACTTGTAGATCTGCACGCTGTCGGCGGACTTGATGATCGACTGGAACTTGATGCCCAGTTCGTGCTGGGCCGAGGCCACCTCGTGATGGTGCTTCTCGATCGGCACGCCCATCGAGGCCATGGCCGCCAGCATCTCGCCGCGCATGTCCTGGGCGGTATCGAGCGGGGGCACCGGGAAGTAGCCCTTCTTCAGCCCGATATGGTGGCCGTTATTGCCCGACTCGTACTCGGTATCGTTGTTGGTCGGCAGTTCCGAGTGATCGACCGAAAAGCCGACCTTGTAGGTGGTGTTGGAATAGCGGACGTCGTCGAAGATGAAGAATTCGGGCTCGGGGCCGAAGTAGACGCTGTCGCCGAGGCCGAGTTCACGGACGTAGGCTTCCGCCTTCTTGGCCGTGGTGCGAGGATCGCGGCTGTAGGGCTGGTAGGTCAGCGGATCGAGCACGTCGCAGTTGATGGCGAGGGTCGAGGCGCCGAAGAACGGATCGAGATAGGCCGAGTCCGGATCGGGCATCAGCACCATGTCGCTCTCGTTGATCGCCTTCCAGCCCGCGATCGACGAACCGTCGAACATCGTGCCTTCTTCGAACAGGTCCTCGTCGACCATGGTGACGTCGAAGGTCACGTGCTGCAGCTTGCCCCTGGGATCGGTGAAGCGCAGGTCGACATACTTGATGTCCTCGTCCTTGAGCTTCTTGAGGATATCGCTTGCCGTGGTCATTAGGTTCCCCTGTTAAGGTCTGGAGTTTTGGGTAGGGCAGGCACGACGCGCAGGTTGCTAGAGTGCGTCGTCGCCGAATTCGCCGGTGCGGATGCGGATGGCCTGTTCGATCGAGTAGACGAAGATCTTGCCGTCGCCGATGCGACCGGTTTGGGCGGCGCTGCGGATGGCTTCGATCGCCTTCTCGGCGAGATCGTCGGGGCAGACCACTTCGACCTTCACCTTGGGCAGGAAGTCCACCACGTATTCGGCGCCGCGATAGAGCTCGGTGTGCCCCTTCTGGCGGCCGAACCCCTTGGCTTCGGTCACGGTAATCCCCTGCAGGCCGACTTCCTGCAGCGCCTCCTTCACTTCGTCGAGCTTGAACGGCTTTACGATAGCCTCGATCTTTTTCATTCAGGCCTCCACTCAGGGCACCGGCAGTGCCGCACAGGTGTATGCAGGGCGCGTGCCAGCGACGGCCAAGTGCGAAAAAGCGAACTAGGGCAGGTCACTACGGCGCAATATTCATCCACAGGTTGGCGGAGGACCGCAGCCAGATGCAGAATCCTTGTGCAGTTTGCATGATTTTTGTGCAGTCAGGAATCCGTTCGCCGTCGCAACTGCCTGCAATTCCATCAGTCCGGATGACGGGCGCGGGGAAATCGCCCAGAGTAGCGGAATCGCTTCTCCGGAGTCTGCCATGGGCCACGTTTCGGGCCGAACCTATCTCGCCATTCCCGGTCCGTCGGTGGTTCCCGACCGGGTGCTCAATGCCATGCACAGGGCCTCGCCGAACATCTACGAAGGCGAGATCGTGGCAATCACCCACACGCTCGTTGCGGACCTGAGGCGCCTGGTGCTCACGGACCAGCATGTCGCCATCTACATCGCCAACGGACACGGCGCCTGGGAGGCGGCGATCAGCAACATGTTCTCGCGCGGCGACAGGGCGCTGTGCGCGGCAACCGGCCGCTTCGGCCATGGCTGGGCGGAGGCGGCGCGGCGGATGGGCGTCGAGGTCGAACTCGTCGATTTCGGCATGGCGTCGCCGGCCGATCCGGAGCGGATCGCGGCGGCGCTGCGGGCGGATACCGGACATGCCATCCGCGCCGTCCTCGTGACGCACGTGGACACCGCGTCCTCGGCGCTGAGCGATATCGCCGCCCTGCGCGCGGCGATCGACGCTGCCGGCCATCCGGCGCTGCTCGCCGTCGATGCCATCGCCTCGATCGGCTGCGACGAACTGCGCATGGACGCCTGGGGCATCGACGTCCTGGTCGGGGCCTGCCAGAAGGGCCTGATGCTGCCGCCCGGACTCGGCTTCGTGTGGTTCTCGGAACGGGCGATGCAGCGATCCCGGAGTGCCGGGCTCGTCACCCCGTACTGGGACTGGCGCCCGCGCGGCATGGCCACCGAGTTCTACCAGTTCTTCGGCGGCACCGCGCCGACGGCCCACCTCCACGGCCTCAGGGAGTCCCTCGACATGATCCTCGACGAGGAGGGGCTGCCGCAGGTCTGGCGTCGGCACGAGGCGCTGGCGCGCGCGGTCTGGGCGGCTTTCGACGCCTGGCGGGCAGGGGGCCACGACATCGCCCTCAACATCGCCGCGCCGGGGCATCGCGGCCGCTCGGTCACTGCCGCCCGGATCGGCAATGGCGGGGCCGGAAAGCTGCGCCGCTGGCTCGAAGCCGAAGCCGGGGTGACACTCGGCATCGGCCTGGGCATGGCCATGCCGGGCGAGCCGGCCTACGGCGACTTCCTGCGGATCGGCCACATGGGGCACGCCAATGCCCACATGGTGCTCGGTGTGCTGGCCAGCATGGAAGCCGGCATGGCGGCGCTGTCGATCCCCCATGGTCCGGGGGCGATCGAGGCGGCGGCCGCGGCGTTTGCGACATCGGCGTAACGGCCCGGCACGGGCAATCGCCCTTTGACCTTGCCCCCGCTTTGCCATATATGCACGCGACCCCCGGCCGAGGGGCCTTCGCGGGTGTGGCGGAACTGGTAGACGCACTGGATTTAGGTTCCAGCGCCGAAAGGCGTGGAGGTTCGAGCCCTCTCACCCGCACCAGTTGCGCGAGAAACCCCGGCCAAACGAGATTGTGAGAACGGGATACCAATGCAGGTCACAGAAACCCTCAACGAGGGCCTCAAGCGCAAACTCTCCGTCGTCATCCCCAGGACCGACCTGAGCGCGCGGCTGGATGCACGCCTCGACGAGCTCAAGGGCACGGCGAACATCAAGGGCTTCCGCCCCGGCAAGGTTCCGGTCGCGCACCTCAAGAAGATGTATGGCCGTTCCGCCATGTCGGAAGTGCTGTCGGACGCGATCAACGCGACCGTCAGCAAGACGCTGGACGAGCGCTCCGAGCGCGCCGCGACCCAGCCCAAGGTCGACCTGCCGGACGATCAGGGTACGATCAACAAGGTGCTGGACGGCGAGGCCGATCTCAACTTCGAGGTCAGCTACGAAGTGCTGCCGCCGGTCGCGGTGATGGACCTCAAGACCATCAAGATCGACAAGCCGGTCGTCGAGCTCGACGAAAAGGACGTCGACACCGAGGTGAACCGCGTGTTCGCGCAGCAGCGCGGCTACGAGGACAAGGGTGACGGCGCCGTCGTCGAGAATGGCGACCGCCTCGGCCTGAGCTTCAAGGGCTCGATCGACGGCGAGGCCTTCGCCGGCGGTTCGGCCGACCATGCGCATCTCACCGTCGGCTCGGGCGAGTTCATCCCCGGCTTCGAGGAGCAGCTGGTCGGCATGAAGAAGGGCGAGACCCGGACGATCAAGGTCACGTTCCCGAAGGACTACGCCCAGGAAAACCTCGCCGGCAAGGATGCCGACTTCGAGGTGACGATCCTGCATGCGGACGCCCCCAAGGCCGGCGAGCTCGACGACGAGTTCGCCAAGACTCTCGGCCTCGACAGCGTCGCCGCCCTGCGCGACGCGGTGAAGGACCAGATGCGCGCAGCGCTGGACTCGATGGGTCGGCAGGCGGTGAAGCGCCAGATCCTCGACGCGCTGGACGACGGCCACAAGTTCGACGTGCCGGAGCAACTGGTCGAGGCCGAGTTCAACACCATCTGGCAGCGCGTGGTCCACGAGGTGGAGCATCACGGCCGGTCGTTCGAGGACGAGGGCACGACCGAGGATGCCGCCAAGGAGCAGTACCGCCGCATCGCCGAGCGCCGCGTGCGCCTCGGGCTGGTGGTCGCCGAGATCGGCAACCAGAACAAGGTGGAAGTGACCGAGGAAGAGCACCAGCAGGCACTGATCGCCGAGGTGCGCCGCTTCCAGGGCCAGGAGCAGCAGGTCTACGACTACTACCGCAAGAACCCGCAGGCGCTGGCCGCCCTGCGCGCGCCGGTGTTCGAGAACAAGGTGGTCGATTTCGTCAGCGAGCTGGCCGAGAAGTCCGACAAGCCGATGACCCGCGCCGAGCTGAGCAAGCTGATTGCGTCGGACGAGGACGAGGTCCCCGAGGAGCACCACCACTGATCCGACGGCCGATGCCGAGCTTTGGGGCCGCCCTTCGGGGCGGCCTTTGTTTTGGCGACGCGGCAACAGGCGTCGGCGGGAAGGAAACGCCTCCGGACGCCGAAGACGCCGCAACACGAACTCCTCGAGCGAGTTGATCGCCCCGTTTCCCGAAGCGTGCCTGAGCATCGAGACGTGGATGTCACCCGGGCTGGGGAGCAGGGGAGATCAGGCGATCTCGCCCCGCATGAACTCGGGGAACCAGCCCTCGTGGGCGGCGCGCAGGTCAGCGATCGGCAACGGACGGGCTTCCCCCAGCGTCAGCGTGGTGCCGCCGGTATTGCCGATCCAGGGCGTAAAGACGCCGGCATAGGGGTAAACCTCCTCGAAGAACTTCTCGAGGTTGTCCCTGCTCATGGTGACCAGGTAGCGGCCCTGGTCCTCGCCGAAAAAGAGCGGGATCGGGTCGCCGCCATCGAGCTGGTTCACGGTGGCGCCGATACCCGAAGCCATCGCCATCTCGGCCAGCCCGACCGCCAGCCCGCCATCCGAAAGGTCGTGCACCGCCGTCGCGACGCCGTCGCGGATCAGGATGCGGACGAGGTCGCCGACTTTCCTCTCATGCTCGAGGTCGACAGGCGGCGGGGTGCCGTCCCGTCGGCCGAAGAGCTCGCGCAGGTAGACCGACTGGCCGAGGTGAGTGCCCCACCAATCCGGCGCGCCGAACAGCAGGATCGCCTCGTCCTCGGCGGCGAACCCGGCGCGTGCCATCTTCGACCAATCCGCGATCAGGCCAACGCCGCCGATGGTCGGAGTCGGCATGATGCCGCGCCCGCTGGTCTCGTTGTAGAGCGACACGTTGCCCGACACGATCGGGAAGTGCAGGGCCCGGCAGGCGTCGCCGATGCCCCTGATCGCCTCGACCAGCTGGCCCATGATCTCGGGTCGCTCGGGGTTGCCGAAATTGAGATTGTCGGTCGCCGCGATCGGATCGGCACCCGCCGCGGTGAGGTTGCGCCAGCACTCGGCGACGGCCTGCTTGCCGCCCTCGTACGGATCGGCCTCGCAGTAGCGCGGCGTGACATCGGAGGAGAACGCCAGCGCCTTGGTGGCGTGCCCCTCGACCCGGATGACACCGGCATCGCCGCCCGGCCGCTGGATGGTGTTGCCCTGGATCAGGGTATCGTACTGTTCGTAGACCCAGCGGCGCGAGCTCAGCGCCGGCGAGCCGAGCAGGCGGAGGAGGGCATCGGCGATATCCATCTGCGGGATATCGTCGGGGGCCAGCGGCTTCGGTACCGCCGGCGGCGTCCACGGCCGATCGTATTCCGGCGCCTGGTCGCCCAGTTCCTTGATCGGCAGGTTGGCGACTTCCTCGCCTTTCCAGATCACCCGGAACCGCAGGTCGTCGGTGGTCCGGCCGACGGTGGCGAAGTCGAGCTCCCATTTCTCGAAGACGGCGCGGGCCTCGGCCTCCTTTTCCGGGTGCAGCACCATGAGCATGCGCTCCTGGCTCTCGCTGAGCATCATCTCGTAGGGTGTCATGCCCTCTTCGCGCGTCGGGATCTGGTCGAGGTCGAGCTCGATGCCCAGATCGCCCTTGGCGCCCATCTCGACAGATGAGCTGGTGAGCCCGGCGGCCCCCATGTCCTGGATGGCGACGACTGCACCGGTTGCCATCAGTTCGAGGCAGGCCTCGAGCAGTCGCTTCTCGGTGAAGGGGTCGCCCACCTGCACGGTCGGGCGCTTTTCCTCGATGTCGTCGCCGAACTCGGCCGAGGCCATGGTGGCGCCGCCGACGCCGTCGCGCCCGGTCTTGGCGCCGAGGTAGACCACGGGCTGCCCGACCCCGCGCGCCTTCGAATAGAAGATGCTGTCGGTGTCGACGAGACCGGCGGCGAACGCGTTGACGAGGATGTTGCCGTTGTAGCGCTCGTCGAATTCCACCTCACCGCCCACCGTCGGTACGCCGAACGAGTTGCCGTAACCGCCGATGCCGGCGACCACGCCGGAAACGAGGTGCCGGGTCTTTTCGTGCCCCGGCGCGCCGAAGCGCAAGGCGTTCATCACTGCCACCGGCCGCGCACCCATGGTGAACACGTCGCGCAGGATGCCGCCGACACCGGTCGCCGCACCCTGATAGGGCTCGATGTAGCTCGGGTGGTTGTGGCTCTCCATCTTGAAGACGACCGCCTGTCCGTCGCCGATGTCGACGACGCCGGCGTTCTCGCCGGGGCCCTGGATCACCAACTGGCCCGTCGTGGGCAGCGTCCGCAGCCACTTCTTGGAGCTCTTGTACGAGCAGTGCTCGTTCCACATTGCCGAGAAGATGCCGAGCTCGGTGAAGGTGGGCGCCCGGCCGATCAGCTTGAGGATCTTCTGGTACTCGTCGAGCTTGAGGCCATGGTCGGCGACGAGCTGCGGCGTGATGACGACATGGTTGTTGAAGCTCATGCGGGCTGCGACTCCGTTCGGCCTGCCCGCTATACCAAGGCCCGCCGGCCGGCAACACCCGCATTGCCGGCGATGAACCGATTTGTCGGTCGGCCGCTAGATCTCGCCCGCGCCCGGCAGCATCGACAGGCTCGAGTTGTAGTATTGCGGTTGGCCGGTCACCTCGGCGCCGAGCCATTCGGCGGCCGGCAGGACGGCATGCGGCGTTGCGAGCTCGACCTCGGCGACGACGAGGCCGGCGTGACGCCCGCCGAACTCGTCGATCACCCAATCGCCGCCGGGGAAATCGAGGATGTGGCGGAGCTTCTCGATCTCGGCGCCAAGGCAGAAGCCGAGCAACTGGCGCCCGTCGGCAAGCGGGATCTCGTATTCGAACTCGGCCCGGGCGAGTGCGGAGCCACCTCCCTTGACGGTGAGGAAGGCCCGCCGATCGTCCACGGTCCTCACGCGCACCGTCACGCCGCTGCCCGAGGCGAGGTACCCCTGGCGGAGCCGTTCAGTCCGGATCACCAGCGGCCGCCAGCCGGCGGTGGCGACGAGGAACTTGCGCTCGATCTCGATGGCCATCAGTCCGAGGCCGTCCGGTCCGGCCATTGCCTGAGATAGCCGGCGATGCGGGCGCGGAAGCGACGCGGACGCTCGTCGTAGACCCGGTCGCCGAGCGTCCAGATGTGGTCCTCGAGATCCGATTTCCGACCGCCTATGGCCGACCTTATGGCGGGAAGGTCGGCGTCGGCTCCGGCGACCGTCGCGAGGTTCGCCTCGAGGACGCACAGGTCATGATGCGTGCCGAGCTCCTCGGTCAGGTCCCTGACCGCGCCGATCTCGTCCGCCAGACCGCGCGGCGCAAGGCGCTGCAGCAGCTCGAGCTGGTACCAGTGATACTTGGCGAGCTTGCGCCATTCGTGAAAGCTGGAGTCGGAAGGGTTGCGCCCGGCCCCCCGCCGCGCGATGCGACCGAGCTTGTAGGTTCGCACCAGACCGGCCTCGACGGTTTCGTCGTGGATGCCACCGATCGGCCAATCGCGGATGCGCTGCAGCAGATCCCGCATGTCGTCTCCGAAGCGGACGAGTACCTCGGGGTGATCCGTTGGTCCGGACGCGGCAGCCGGGCCGACGGTCGTACCAAAGCCCAGTTCGGCGAGCAGGGCAGCGAGCGTTTCCTGCATCACGTGGGCGTCGCGCGCCTCGGCCAGCCGGCTCGCCGCATCTCGGATGAAGGCGTTCTCGGCCTCGTAGGACGCGAAGTCGGACCTAACCGCCCGCAGCAGGGCGCGCAGCTTCTTGCATCGCCGCCGCGCCTCGTGGATGCGCCGCGCCGTTGGGCCACCGCCATCGGCCGCCGCGATCGCCTTTGCGACCTGTTCGCCGGCAATGCGGACAAAGCCCGTGCCGAAGCCCGGATCGTCGCCGGTCCATCCAAACGCCATCCCCAGCCCGTCCCGCCATTGCCCCGGCCGCGCCGCGACAGGCAGTTAGGAGGGTTTCTCTGTCACAAACAAGTCAGGCGCCGACCGGCAGCGAGATTCGCCGCATGGCCTCGGACTGCGAGGAGGAGGGATCAGGCCGCCAGTTGCAGCAGCGCGGAGAACAGCGGGCGGCCGTCCGATCCGCCATGTGCTGCCTCGATCAGGTTCTCTGGATGCGGCATCAACCCCAGCACGTTCCGGTGCTCGTTGAAGATCCCGGCGATGTCGTTGATCGAGCCATTCGGGTTGGTGCCGTCGGCATAGCGGAAGGCGACCTGGCCGTTGCCTTCGAGGCGCGACAGGGTCTCGGCATCGGCGAAGTAGTTTCCGTCGTGATGCGCCACCGGGCAGCGGATGACCTGCCCCCTAGCGTAGCCGCGGGTGAAATCGGTCGCGGCGTTCTCGACCCGGAGCTTGACTTCGCGGCAGACGAAGCGGAGCGAGGCATTGCGCATCAGCACGCCCGGCAGCAGCTGGGCCTCGGTGAGAATCTGGAATCCGTTGCAGACCCCGAGCACCCGGACACCCTGCGCGGCACGCTCGCGGATGGTCTGCATCAGCGGCGAGCGGGCGGCGATCGCACCGGCCCTGAGGTAGTCGCCATAGGAGAAACCGCCGGGAATGACGATCAGGTCGACCTTGGGGAACTCGGCATCCTTGTGCCAGACCACCGCCGGCGCCTCGCCGCCGATCTTGGTCAGCGCGGCAATCATGTCGCGGTCTCGGTTGAGGCCGGGGAACACGACGACGGCGGCTTTCATCGGCGACTCCTCGTTGGAACGCCGATCCTTTGGTGAGTCCCACCCGAAAAGGCAAGGGCGGAACTGGCGTTCCGCCCCGCATTTCACTCCGCCGGCTGGATCGCCGCAGGCCGTGCGGCACTGCGGCTGCCGGGCGTGCCGGGCAGGTGCGCCCAGGCCGGGCGTTCGAACAGGAAGCGGCCCCAGCCGGTGCGCTGGATCAGCCAGTAAAGGATCAGCGGCGAGACCAGGGCGACGGCCATGACGATGACGCTCACCACGCTCGTGTCGGTGAACAGGCCGGCCTTCAGGATGATGGTGCGGCTGGCCGCCATCGGGATCGAGAAGCTGAGGTAGACGACGATCGAGTGCTCGCCCAGCCAGCGCAGCCAGCCCATCAGTGGCAGCCGCACGAGGAGGCCCGCCGTCACGCAGACCGCCAGCGAACCGGCAAAGCCGAGGGCAAGATGCAGCACCGGCAGGGCAGCGTAGCCCATGGTGATGCCGCGCGGGTGCAGCTGGGAGCCGCCGCCGAACACCAGAACCCCCT
>NZ_JAYRYM010000061.1:0-17523 GCF_041917035.1 Devosia sp.
CCGCCGACGAAGAACTCGCCCCAGCGGCTGTTCGGCGAGGCGATGGTGAGGTGCTGGCCATAGGGCGTGTTCATGCCCGCGTGGCAGATCACCTCCAGTCCCGCCGCATCGGCGATGGCGACGATCTTCTGCACGGCGGTGAAGCCGCCGACCCAGTGGATATCGGGCTGGAAGATGTCGACCACGCGCTGCCGCGCCGCCTCGAAGAACGTGTAGGGGGTGTACCAGTGCTCACCGGTGGCGAGTGTCTGCCAGGGCAGCCGCTCGCGCAGCGCCAGGTGCGAGCTGTGATCCTCGGGGATCAGGCAGTCCTCGATCCACTTGAGGTTGTACGGCTTCAGCCGATGCGCCAGCCGCACGGCGAATTCGACGTCGAAGGCCATCCAGCAGTCGAGCATCAGTTCGACATGGGGGCCGATGAATTCGCGCGCCTGGCCGACGAACGCCTCGTTCCGCTCGAGCGCCTCGAGCCCGTCGGCGGTGCCGTGGGGACAGGCGAGCTTGGTCGCCCGGAAGCCCAGTTCCATGTGCCAGTCGGTATCGTTGCCGGTGGCGTAGCAGAACTGCCGGTCGCGCGCCGCGCCGCCGGCCAGTTCGTAGACCGGCAGCTGCAACACGCGTCCCTTGAGATCCCAGAGCGCCAGGTCGATGCCGCTGATCGCATAGGCGGCGAGGCCGGACGGCGAGTAGGGGGACGCGATGCGCATCATCATGTCCCACAGCTTTTCCGTCGCCAGGGCGTTCTCGCCCTCGAGCAGCGGGGCGATGTGGTCGTTGATCAGCGCGATCGTCGGCTGGCCGTAGCCGGTGGTTCCGAAGCCCCAGGAGCCGTCGTCGGCGGTGACGATCACCCCCACGGCCGGGAATTTCGCCAGCCAGCTCGAGCGCAGCGCCTTGTAGCGCGGGTAGCGCGACATCGGGTTGGCGACTTCGGCGTCCTTGGTCCACGGCGGCCGCCGCGCCGTCTCCTTGAGCTTGGCCTCATCGTAGGCTCCACCCGCGATCGGGTTGGTGATGGCAAAGGCCTCGATGCTCTTGATCTTCAACGCTGGTCTCCCCCTGCCGACCGCTCGGCGAACGCGGGGAAAGAGGAGACCGGCCCGCCGGCGAAGTCAACCGGCGGGCGTCGGCCGGCAAGCGTCAGGCGGCAGCCTTTTCCGTCTTCATCTGGTCGAACGCCTCGATGGCGTGGGCGGCATACATCACCGAGGGACCGGCTCCCAGATAGATGGCGGTCCCCAGCGTCTCGAAGATCTCCTCGCGGCTCGCACCCTGCTCCATGGCGCCCTTGGCGTGAAAGCCGATGCAGTCGTCGCAGCGCACCGCCACCGAGATCGCCAGGGCGATCAGTTCCTTGGTCTTGGTGTCGAGCGCCTGCGGCTTCAGCGCCGCCTGGGCGATCGCCGAGAACCCCTTCATCACGTCGGTGCTGCCGCCGCGCAGCTCCCGCAGGGCGGGCGAAAGGGATTTCAGGTACTCGTTCCAGCTCTCTTGCATGGCTATCTCCGTCAGCAAGCGGCCGGCGCCATCGCCGGCCGCTTCATATTAGAAACTACTAATATGTTGCGGCGGCGAACGCGTTGATCTGGATCAATCGCGTCGGCGGGCCCGATCCGGGGCGGGTCTCACCCCGGGACGCTCCGCCTCGAACGCGGTTCGGCGCGGGGCCGGTCAGGCCTGCTCCGGCCGGGCGTCCTGCAGCTGCGCCAGCTTGACCTGGGTGAGCAGGCTCAGCTCGTCATAGACGTTCCACTCGTCGACGATCTTGCCGTTCTTGTAGTGGTAGTGGGTCATCCCCATCACCTGCACGCGCTTGCCGGTCGGGTGTTCGCCCAGGCTCTCGAGGATGCCGTAGCCCAGGTGATGCCCTTCGATGATCCAGCGCACCGCCACCTTGGTGCCGCCCTCCTCGCTGTCCACCGAACAGATGTATTGCGGGAAGTAGGCCGCATCCGGTAGCGAGCCGACCAGGCCCAGGTGCTGGTGCGTCACGGCGGCGACGCCGTAGAGCTCCTTCATGTTGGGGCCGTGGTACTGGCATGTGGGCGCATAGACGTCCCGGATCTTGCCGAACATGCGCTTGTTGAACACCTCGTGCAGCCAGCGCAGCGTCTCGGCCTCGAGCGGCGTGTTGGCGATCGAGGTATCGGCTTCGGCTTCCGGGGGGTACTGGCCGAGCAGGCGGCGGTTCTCGCCGATGTCGAGGTTGGTCTGGCCCCTGTCGAGGGCCGCCTTGGCGAAGCGCAGCGCGAAGCTGTCGAGGTCGAGGCCCAGCTGGCGGATGATCGCCGCGGTATCGGCCACCACCCACTCGCGGTAGATCTTGTTGCGAAGGATCATGCAGTCGGCGATGGTGCGCGACACGAACGGTCGACCGGTGGGCTGGCCGAGATGGCCGAACTGGGTGTGCCGGCCCGAGCCGGTGACGAGGTGCGAGGTATAGAACCCGTCCTTGTCGTTGCCGTTCCAGATCACCTGCGTGGCCATGCCGCGCCGCTCCGGGAAGGATACCAGCCGCTGGATGGTGTCGCGCACCACGTCCTCGCGGTTGTAGATCGTCCCCATGGTGCCGTAGAGCACGCAGTTATGGGTGTAATGGGTGTAGATCAGCCCGATGTCGCGCTCGTCCCAGATCTTGTGGGTGCAGCGCACGATGTAGTCGACGATGTCGGTATAGATGTCGTCGAAGCCCTCGAGCGACTGGCTGCGCGGCCGGTCGGTCGGCGCCAGCTCGGGGTAGTCCCGGCGCTCGACCTGCAGCACCTGTTCGCGCGGCGTCTCGATGCGGGAGAGGCGGGCGGGCTTGCTGCCCTTGTCGTCGTCGCTCATCTGGATGTTCCTTCAATGCATGATGGTGGCGGGCGTGGCGAGCCACGCGGCGATTTCGTCGGCAACCGCCTGCGGCTGCTCGAGGGTGACGTAGTGGCCGGCGCCTTCGACAAGGGCGAGCCGGGCGTTGGGAATGGCAGCGGCCATCTCGATGCTCAGCGCCGGTGGGCAGATCCGGTCTTCCGTGCCGCACACGACCAATGTCGGTACGTTGATCGCTGCCAGGCGCGGACGGCTGTCGAGCCGATTGGCGCCGATCAGCAACTGGCTCTCGAAGCGAGGAACTGGCACCGAGGCCGCCATGATGTTGAGCGTAGCGCGGAGCTTTCGGTCGTCCCGCCGCGCCGGTGGCACGGAGTCTTCCCACACGCCCGTGATGTAGGTCGGACAGCCCCTCGCTCGGGCCAGTTCCAGCGCGGTGCGGTTAGCCTCGACGCGCTCGGGAGCCATCGTTCCCGGATTGGTGCCGATCAGAGCGAGTCGCACGATGCGCTCGGGTGCCTGCGCGATCATTTCGAGCGCCACGGCCCCACCCAGCGAGAAGCCGCAGAGCGATATCCGCCTGGGCGCCCGCTCGAGGATGATGCTCGCCATCTCGGGGGCGTTATCCGCGTCCGAGTATTCGACGTGGATCGCCGAGAGCCCGCCCGCAAGGTGCTGCACTTCCGCGAACGCCTGCATATCGCACAGCGTGCCCGGCAAGATCATCAACTGCGGTTCATCGACGAGTTTCATCCGTTCATCCTAGCGGCTTTCGCGGGGCGATGCCGTGGCAAACCGGTGGTTCGGTGAATGCCGAGCCACCTGCACGGGCTCGATGAAGAAAACACTGGCAAAAACTGCATACGTATGCAAGAGCTTTCTGCGAGGCGCGAAACGCGCTCGAAATGCCCGACAGACCTGAAACTCACCTTCATCCGGAGGCCTCCTGCATGTCCAACTCCACCTTTTCCCCCTCGGGCGTGAGCTATGTGAAGGCCCCTTCGCGCAACTCGGTGAGCGACAATGCGCCGGTCGAGACGCTGGTCGCCGAGATCCTCGCGGCGGTGAAGGCCGGTGGCGACGCCGCGGTGCGGGACTATTCCGTGAAGTTCGACAAGGCGGACGTCGCCGCCTTCGAGGTCACCCCGGCCGAGCGCGAGGCCGCCCTCGCCGAACTCGCGCCGCAGACCCGCGCCGACACCGAATTCGCCATCGCCAATGTGCGCCGCTTCGCCGAGGCGCAGCTCAGGACCATGCAGCCGCTCGAGATCGAGACGCTCCCCGGCGTGCATCTGGGCCACCGCGTCATCCCCATCGAGCGCGTCGGCTGCTACGTGCCCGGCGGTCGCTATCCGCTGCTCTCCGCTCCGATCATGACCATCGTGCCGGCCAAGGTCGCCGGCGTCGATGAGGTCGTCGCCTGCCTGCCGCCCAATGCGCATCGCGCCATGATCGCTGGCTGCCACCTCTCCGGCGCCGACCGCATCTTCCGCATCGGCGGGGCGCAGGCCATCGCCGCCATGGCCTTCGGCACCGAGAGCGTGCCGGCGGTCAACAAGATCGTCGGCCCCGGCAACGCCTTCGTCAACGAGGCCAAGCGCCAGGTCTTCGGCCCGGTCGGCATCGACCAGCTCGCCGGGCCGTCCGAGATCTTCGTCGTCGCCGATCATACCGGCGATGCCGAGATGATCGCCACGGACCTGCTCGCCCAGGCCGAGCACGACGTGCGCACCCGCGTCGGCCTCATCACCACCGACCGCAGGCTGGCCGAGGCCACGCTGAAGCAGGTCGAGGCCCAGCTCGCCACGCTCTCCACCGCCAATGTCGCCGGCACCGCCTGGCAGGACTACGGCGAGATCGCCGTGTGCGACAGCGAAGCGACGATGATCGCCTATTCCGACCACGTCGCCGCCGAGCACCTGCAGGTGCATACGGCCGACCCGCACGGCATGGCGAAAAAGCTCCGCAACTACGGCAGCCTGTTCATCGGCGAGCTGGCCAGCGTCGTCTATTCCGACAAGTGCGTCGGCACCAACCACACGCTCCCCACCATGGGCGCCGGCCGCTATACCGGCGGCCTCTGGGTCGGGGCGTATGTCAAGGTGGCGACGCACCAGTGGCTCGACGAACGCGGCGTCAAGCAGGTCGCCCCGCCCGCCGCCCGGCAGTCGGCCAGCGAGACGCTCGAAGGCCACCGCCGCGCGGCGCAGCTTCGCCTCGACCGCCTGCAGGCCTGACCGGCCGCCGGTCCGGCGCCGGCCGCCACAGGGCGGGTTGGCGCTCCCCGGATGTCTCCGCTATATGCGTAGCGAACGCGTCCCGCGTTCCGGGGGGGAAGCAGAGTGTCCAGGCCTCATGTCCTGATCGCCGGCGGCGGCATCGGTGGTCTCGTCACGGCACTGACGCTGCACCAGATCGGCGTGCCGTTCACCGTGCTCGAGGCGGTCTCCGAACTGCGTCCGCTCGGCGTCGGCATCAATCTGCAGCCCAATGCCGTGCGCGAGCTCTACGAGCTGGGGATCGACGCGGCCGATCTCGATCGCGTCGGCATCCCGGCGCGCGAGTGGGCGCTGGTCGGGCGCAACGGCAACGACATCTACGCCGAGCCGCGCGGCCTTGCGGCCGGCTACAGGTGGCCGCAATACGCGGTCCACCGCGGTCAGTTCCACATGCTGCTGGTGGACAAGCTGGTCGAGCGGGCGGGTGCGCGCGCCCTCCGGCCGGGCAGCCGGGTGACCGGCTATCGGCACGAGGGCGATGGTGGCGTCAGCGCGCTGGTGCAGCGGCAGGACGGGTCGGCCGAGACGCTGCGCGGCGATATGCTGATTGCCGCCGACGGCATCCACTCGGCCATCCGGGCGCAGATGCATCCCGACCAGGCGCCGATTCACTGGGGCGGCGCGATCATGTGGCGCGGCACCACGCTGGCCACCCCGATTCGCACCGGCTCCTCGTTCGTCGGGCTCGGCACGCACCGGCAGCGCATGGTGGTCTACCCGATCTCGCACCCCGACCCGCGGACCGGGCTGGCCAGGATCAACTGGATCGCCGAGATCACCGTCGACAATTCCGAGGGCTGGCGGAACAGCGGCTGGTTCCGCCCGGCCCGGGTGGAGGACTTCATCCATCACTTCGCCGACTGGACCTATGACTGGCTGGATGTGCCGGACCTGCTGCGGCGGGCCGAGATCGTCTACGAGAACCCGATGATCGACCGCGATCCGGTGCCCACCTGGCGCGATCGCCGCGTCGTGCTGCTCGGCGACGCGGCGCATGCGATGTATCCCACCGGGTCGAACGGGGCGAGCCAGGCCATCGTCGATGCGCGCGAGCTGGGCGCCATGCTGGTGCGGCACGGGGTCGGCGAGGCGGCCCTCGCCGCCTTCGACGCCAAGCTCTGCGGCCCGGTCTCCGAGGTGATCCTGCGCAATCGCGGGGCCGGGCCGTTCGGGCTGCTCAATCTCGTCGACGCCCGCTGCGGCGGGACCTTCGAGCGCATCGACGACGTGGTGCCGCTGGCCGAGCGGACCGAGTTCATGGCCCGCTACAAGGCGGCGGCCGGGTTCGCCATGGAGCACCTCAACGCCGCTGCCCCGACCATTCCGCCGGGGGCGCGGGCGGCGGCGCCGGTGCCCGCCTGAGCGGCAGGATCAGCAGATCTCGAACATCGAGATGACGACGCTCGCCGCCCGGCGCCCGCCGGTGCCGACGAACAGCGCGCGGTTGACCCAGCCATAGCGGGCATCGCCGGTCTCGAGCCGGCAATGGGTGCGCATGTAGTATTGGGAGGGGTCGACATCCTCGCCGGCGGCGACGCGCGCCATCACCTCGGGCGGTCCGTGGCGCAGGCCGTAGTTGACGATCTCGATCAGCGCCCCGTCATGCGTGCGCAGGGCGTAGCGGGTATCGAGTTCGGCGAGACCGTCGGCAAAGATCGTCTGCCAGTCGGCGCCGAGGTCGAGGATCTCTCCGCGGATGCGCTCGCCCTCCACCGTGCCGCCGACGATCGGCACGATGCGCCGCCGCCCGGCGCGCCCCGGCCCCATTTCCAGGATCGGGTCGAGCCGCACCACCATGTCGAACGCATGAACCAGCCGCGGCGCCGGAAGGCTCACCGCCACGACCTAGAACGCGCCGTGGCAGTGCTTGAACTTCTTGCCCGAGCCGCAGGGGCAGGGGGCGTTGCGGGAGACGCCGACGAGCAGCTTGGGGTCGATCGGCTTCAGCGCCGGGTCGGCTTCCGCTACCGCGGCGCCTCCCCGCGCTGCCGCGAACGCGGCGGCGAGGGCCGGGCTGCCGCCGCGCGGCAGGGTGCCGGTCACCTGGGTCTCGGCGTCGTTCTCGCCGCTGGTGGGATCGATGTGGATTTCGCTCAGGCCGTCGAGGCTCGGCGGCGGCGGCGCCGGCTGGCGCAGCTGGATCTCGACATGGCTGAGCTGCGTCGTGACCAGCTCGCGCAGGGCCGAGAGCAGCTGCTCGAACAGGTCGAACGCCTCGCGCTTGTACTCGGTCAGCGGGTCGCGCTGGGCGAGGCCGCGCCAGCCGATCACCTTGCTCAGATGGTCGAGGGTGACGAGGTGGTCGCGCCACAGCCCGTCGATCGACTGCAGGAGGATCGATTTTTCCACCTGCCGCATGATGTCGGGCGAGTAGCGGGCCACCTTGGCGGCGGCGAACTCGTCGGCCGCCTTCTGGATGCGCTCGCGCACCTGCTCGCCGTCGATGCCTTCCTCGTGGGTCCAGTCCCTGATCGGAATCTCGATATTGAGGTAGGTCTTGGCCGCCGCCTCGAGCTGCTCGATGTTCCACTGCTCGGGATAGGAGCGTTCCGGGATGGCCTTGGCGACGATCTCCTCGACGACGTGCTGGCGCATCTCGCCGATGGTCTGCTCGACATCCTCGCTGTCCATCAGCTCGAGGCGTTCGGTGAAGATCGCCTTGCGCTGGTCGTTCATCACGTCGTCGTACTTGAGGATGTTCTTGCGGATGTCGAAATTGCGCGCCTCGACGCGGGCTTGGGCCCGCTCGATGGCCTTGGTCACCCAGGGATGGGTGATCGACTCGCCCTGCTCGAGCCCGAGCTTGCCCAGCATCGAATCCATCGATTCGACCGGGAAGATGCGCATCAGGTCGTCCTGCAGGGAGAGGAAGAACTTCGAATGCCCCGGGTCGCCCTGGCGGCCGGCGCGGCCGCGCAGCTGGTTGTCGATGCGGCGGCTCTCGTGCCGCTCGGTGCCGATGATGTAGAGCCCGCCGGCGGCGATCACCTTGGCCTTGTCGGCGGCGATCTGCTCCTTGATGCGGGAGATGCGGATGTCGCGCTCCACCCCCTCGAGGCCCTGGCACTCGCGCTCGATGCGCATCTCGAGATTGCCGCCCAGCTGGATGTCGGTACCGCGACCGGCCATGTTGGTGGCGATCGTCACGGCGCCCGAGACACCGGCATCGGCGACGATATGGGCTTCCTGCTCGTGGTAGCGCGCATTGAGCACGGCGAGGTTCTCGACGCCCTTCTTGCGCAGCAGTTCGGCGAGCATTTCCGATTTCTCGATCGAGGTCGTGCCGACCAGCACCGGCTGGCCGCGCTTGCGGCAGTCGGCGATCAGCTCGGCGATCTCCTCGAACTTCTCGGCGGCGGTGCGGAAGATCGCGTCGTCCTCGTCGACGCGCTTGACCGGCACGTTGGTCGGGATGGTGACGACGTTGAGTCCGTAGATGTCGCCGAATTCCTCGGCCTCGGTCGCCGCGGTGCCGGTCATGCCGGCGAGCTTCTTGTACAGGCGGAAGTAGTTCTGGAAGGTGATCGAGGCGAGCGTCTGGTTCTCGGCCTGGATCTTGACGTGTTCCTTGGCCTCCAGCGCCTGGTGCAGGCCTTCCGAGTAGCGCCGGCCCGGCATCATGCGGCCGGTGAACTCGTCGATGATCACCACCTCGTCGTTGCGGACGATGTAGTCCTTGTCCTTCGAAAACATCTTGTGGGCGCGCAGCGCCGAGTTGAGGTGGTGCACCAGCGCCACGTTCTCGATGTCGTACAGGGAGGCCGACTTGAGCTGGCCGTTCTCGGCGAGCGCGGCCTCGAGCTTCTCGACGCCCTGGTCGGTGAAGGTGGCGGAGCGCTGCTTCTCGTCGATCTCGTAGTCGCCCTCGCCGAGCAGCGGGATCAGCCCGTCGGCCATGCCGTAGAGCGCCGACCGGTCGGCCGAGGGGCCGGAGATGATCAGCGGCGTGCGCGCCTCGTCGATCAGGATCGAGTCCACTTCGTCGACGATGGCGTATTCGTGCCCGCGCTGCACCATCTGGGCGCGGCTGTACTTCATGTTGTCGCGCAGGTAGTCGAAGCCGAACTCGTTATTGGTGCCGTAGGTGACGTCGGCGGCGTAGGAGGCCTTGCGCTCGGTGTCGTCGAGCCCGTGCACGATGATGCCGGTGGTCAGCCCGAGGAAGCGATAGACCTGGCCCATCCAGGCGGCGTCGCGGCGCGCCAGGTAGTCGTTGACCGTCACCACGTGCACGCCCTTGCCGGCGAGCGCGTTGAGGTAGACCGGCAGCGTCGCCACCAGGGTCTTGCCCTCGCCGGTGCGCATTTCGGCGATCGAGCGGTTGTTGAGCACCATGCCGCCGATCAGCTGCACGTCGAAATGCCGCATGCCCAGGACGCGCTTGCTGGCCTCGCGCACGGTGGCAAAGGCGGGCGCCATCAGGTCGTCGAGGCTCTTGCCGGCGGCCAGTTCGGCGCGGAAGGCGTCGGTCTTGGCGCGCAGTTCGCCGTCCGAGAGCTTGCTGAACTCGGCTTCCAGCGCGTTGATCGCCTGCACCCGCGGAAGGTACTTCTTCACCTGCCGATCGTTCGCCGAACCGAAGATCGCCTTGGCGATTGCAGCCAGTACCATGCCTCACGTCCCTTGATTGTTTGTCGGCCGGGCAGCGCGTGGCGCTCAGGTCGTCCGGCGAAGCGGCGGGTCCTCACCCGTCAACACTCTTTGAAGTGGTGCGACATGTAAGAGCGGGTGTTTTGCTTGTCAACGGAACGCAAATGGGCCAAACCACCGCGTCGCGCCGGCCGGGGGCTCAGCGCATTCGCCGAGGAGTACGCCTGATGACCACCTTTGCCCCGCTGCGGGCCCGTTCCATGCTCAAGTCGCTGGCCGCCGGACTGCTGCTGGCCACCGTCGCGGGGGGGCTCGCGCTGCCCGTCGCGGCACAGGAAACGCCCGCCGTCGAGGCGCCGGCCCAGCCCGCCCCGGACGCGGTGGTGGCCACCGTCGGCGATCAGACGATCACCGAGGCCGATCTGGCCTTCGCCGCGGAGGACCTGCAGCAGGAACTCGGGCAGGTGCCGCCGGCCGATCGCCGCGCCTTCCTCGTCACCGTGCTGATTGACATGAAAGTGATGGCGCAGGCGGCCAAGGCGGCCGGCATGAACGAGACCGAGATGTTCAAGCGGCGTCTCGCCTATCTCGAGGAGCGGGCGCTGCGCCGCGCCTATTTCGCCGAAAAGATCGCCGCCGCCGTGACCGACGAGGCGATCAGGGCGGCCTATGACACGTTCGTCGCCGGCTTCACGCCCGTCGAGGAAATCCATGCCCGCCACATCCTGGTTGCGAGCAAGGAAGAGGCTGACGCGGTCAAGGCGGAACTGGCCGCCGGCAAGGCCTTCGAGATCGCCGCGATGGAAAAGACCACCGATCCCTCCGGCAAGCAGACCGGCGGGGATCTGGGCTTCTTCGGCAAGGGCCAGATGGTGCCCGAGTTCGAGGCTGCCGCCTTCGCGCTCGAACCCGGCCAGGTCTCCGAGCCGGTGCAGAGCCAGTTCGGCTGGCACGTCATCAAGCTCGAGGAGAAGCGCATGAGCCCGCCGCCGAGCCTCGAGCAGATGACGCCGCAACTGGGCCAGCAGGTCATGTACGATGCGTTCGACGCCTCGGTGCTGTCGCTCAAGGCGAACATCGCCATCGACATTCCGGATGCGGCGCTCGCCGAAGGCGTCAAGCGCCAGTCCGAGCCGGCCGCGCAGTAGCCGCCCCAGCCGCACCGCCCCGCCCCGTGATCGCCCGGCCGTGGCCGGGCGATCGGTGGTCCGGCGGGCGCGCCGGCGCAGGCCTCCCGGGGACCGGGCGCATTGCGCGCTTGAACTGCACAGGCGCTTGAGGCAAACGGGTGAGCCTGTCGCCGCCACACCAGGACGCATCATGGCCCACCCCGTTTCCCCGCTCGCGCCCAAGGCCTATCCGGAGCTTCCGGAGATCGCCGGGGTGCGCTTCGCCACCGCCGAGGCCGGGATCAAGTACAAGAACCGCACCGACGTGCTGCTGGTCGCCATGGACGCGGGCACGGTGGTGGCCGGCGTGCTGACCCGCTCGAAATGTCCCTCGGCCGCCGTCGACTGGTGCCGGCAGAACCTGCCGGGCGGAAGCGCGCGGGCGCTGCTGGTCAACTCGGGCAATGCCAATGCCTTCACCGGCCAGAAGGGCAAGGCGGCGGTGGCGCTGTCTGCCGATATCGTGTCGCGCGCACTCGGCGTGGCTGCCGGCGAGATCTTCCTCGCTTCGACCGGGGTGATCGGCGAGCCGCTCGCCGCCGAAAGGTTCGCCGGGGTCGCCGAAGCCATGACCGGGCACCTCGCCGCGGGACCCTGGATGGATGCGGCCAGGGCCATCATGACGACGGACACCTTCCCCAAGGTGGCGACCGCGACGGTCGAATTCGACGGCGTGCCGGTCGCCATCTGCGGCATCGCCAAGGGGTCCGGGATGATCGCCCCCGACATGGCGACGATGCTGAGTTTCGTGTTCACCGATGCACCGATCGCGGCCGGTGTGCTGCAGGAGCTCCTGCAGCCGGCGATCGATGCGAGCTTCAACGCCGTCACGGTCGACAGTGATACCTCGACCTCCGACACCTGCCTCGTGTTCGCCACCGGCAAGGCGCCGATGGCGCCGATCGCCTCGCGGCACGATCCGCGCGCCGCGGTGTTTGCCGAGGCGCTGCAGGACGTGCTGCACGAGCTCGCCATCCACGTCGTGCGCGACGGCGAAGGCGCGACCAAGATGGTGACGGTCACCGTCGAGGGCGCCGAGTCCGATCGCAGCGCCTTCCGCATCGCGCAGTCGATCGCCAATTCGCCGCTGGTCAAGACCGCGATCGCCGGCGAGGACGCGAACTGGGGCCGCATCGTCATGGCGGTGGGCAAGGCCGGCGAGCCGGCCGACCGCGACCGCCTCGAGATCAGCTTCGGCGACATCCGGGTGGCGACGCAGGGCGAGCGCGATCCGGCCTATGACGAGGCGGCGACCAGCGCCTACATGAAGAACGAGGAGATCGAGATCCGCGTCGGTCTCGGCCTCGGGGCCGGTGTCGCGACGGTCTATACCTGCGATCTGACGCATGGCTACATCACCATCAACGGCGACTACCGGTCTTGATGGTCCCGCTCAGCATCAGCCAGATCGAGGGCGCGACGCTCACCGCCTGGCCGGCGCTGAGGCAGGCGCATGACGGGCTGTGGCTGTGGCGCTACGCGCGCGGCTACACCAAGCGCGCCAACTCCATCCACTGCCTCGATCCGTCGGATGGGGCCTATGCCGAGCTGCGGCTGACGCGGCTGCTCGAGATGAGCCGCCGGCACGGCATCGCGCCGGTCGTCCGGACCACGCCGCTGACCGCACCCGAACTCATCGAACTGCTCGATGGCATGCTCTGGGAGGAGTACGAGCCGAGCCTCGTCATGGCGATGGAAATGCCCGACGTGGACTTCCCGGTCGGCTTCAACGCCCGCTATTTCGACCCTGCCGATCCGCAATGGTACAAGGCGCAGGCGCACATGTCCGGCTATGACGCCGAAACCATCGAGGTGCAGCGCCAGGTGCTCGAGGCCATCGCCTGCGATTGCCAGGGCGTGCTGGTCTATCACAAGGCCGGCCTGCCGGTGGCGGCGGCCCTTGCGGCGGTGGCGAGCGGTATCGGGGTCTATCTCAACGTCGTCACCCACCCCAGCGCCCGCGGCATGGGCTACGGCCGTGCCGTGATGGGAGCGGCGCTCAACTGGACGCGGGCGATGGGGGCCACGCATTCGGCCATCCAGGTGCTCGCCGACAATGCCCCGGCGGTCAACCTGTACGGCTCGCTCGGCTTCGGCGAGGTCTACGGCTATGCCTACCGGCGCCCCCCGAACTGGGGCCGCAAGTGAGGATCCTGCTCGTCGTCGCCTGTGCGCTGGTCGATGCCGACCGGCGGGTGCTGATCGCGCAGCGGCCGGCGGGCAAGCAACTGGCGGGGCTGTGGGAATTCCCCGGCGGAAAGCTCGAGCCCGGCGAGACGCCGGAGGCGGCGCTGATCCGCGAACTCGATGAGGAACTGGGCGTTTCCACCAAGTCCGCCTGCCTCGCGCCGTTAAGCTTTGCCAGTCACTCTTACGAAAGCTTTCATCTTCTGATGCCACTTTACGTCTGCCGGAAATGGCAGGGAACGCCGGTGGCCCGCGAGCACGCTGCGCTCAAGTGGGTGCGACCGCAGGCCCTCAGGGACTACCCGATGCCGCCGGCGGACGAACCGCTGATCGCGCCGCTCTGCGATCTGCTCTGACGGAGCTGAAGATGCACCTGTTCTCGACCTTCAATCGCTTCCTCGCCAATGAGTCCGGCGCGACGGCGATCGAGTATGGCCTGATCGGGGCGCTGGTCGCGGTCGGTTCGATTGCCGCCATGACCGCTTTCGGCGGCGGCCTCAGCAACCTGTTCAACGCCGTGGCCACCAAGGCCGGCGGCGCAATGGACAATTCCGGCAGCTGACCCTGCTCAGTCCCTGCGGCCGAGCACATTGGCGAGGCTGACGCTGGCGCTGCCTCGCCGCGCCGGCTGCTGCTGGCTGGCGTCCGGGGCCCAGCCCGAGATCCAGATCAGCTGCAGCGTCGCGCGGACGCGGCCGTCGGGGTCGGCGGCCAGCAGCGCGTAGCGGTCGGCGGCGGCCAGCAGCAGGCGGCGGGTCACCGGACGACCCGGCCGCTCGAACAGCGGGTTCTGCGCCCCGAGCGCCTTCAGCTCGCGCATCAGCGACAGCGGATCGGCATAGCGCACCGTGTGCGTCTCGATGTCGGTGACCGGCAGGGCGAAGCCGGCCCGCTGCAGCAGCCCGCCCGCATCGGCGAGCGGGATGAACGGGGCGACCCGGGCGAAGGCGCCGCCCGAGTGCTCGGCCTCGGCGGCGAGGAAGGCCTGCCGCAGCTCGGTCAGGCTGTCGCCGCCGATCGCCGCGGCGATGAACAGCCCGTCGGGCCTGAGGTGGGCGCGGATGCGGGCGAGAAAGCCCGGCACATCGTTGACCACCTGCAGGTCGAACAGCGAGACGATCAGGTCGTGCTCCCGGCGCGGCAGCTCCAGCGCCTCCGGATCGACCAACGGGGCCCCCGGCGAGGCGATCACCGTGGCGGCCCGCTCGAAGGCGAACGAACCGCTGGCCGAGCGCCCCATCACCGGCAGCGGCGCGGCGTCGGGGGCGAGAATCAGCGCCCGCTCGAACGGCCGAGTCACCGTGATCAGGCGGGTGGCGAGATCGTCGAGGGCGAGGCGGGTGACGAAGTCGTCGGGGTCGCGCCGCCGGGCGAGATGGCGGGCGATGCGCGCGCGATCGAAGACCTTGGGGGGCAGGGGCATGGCCAGCGGGGCCCTTCTCATCTAGGCTCGGGCCTTATGCAGAGCGTGGATGCACTTGTCAAAAGCCGGGCCGGACGGGGCCTGCTGAGCCGGTTGGGCGGCGGCCTGCTCGATCTCGTCTATCCGCCGACCTGCCTTGACTGCGGGGCCCCGGTCGCCTCTGCCGACGCCCTCTGCCCCGATTGCTTCCGGCGCCTCAGGCCGATCAGCGCCCCGTTCTGTCCGCGGCTCGGCATCCCCTTCGCCGTATCCCTCGGCGAGGGGGGCCTCTCGGCCGAGGCGATCGCCGACCCGCCGCCCTACGATCGCGCGCGCTCGGCCGTGGTCTACAACGAGGTGGCGCGGGCCCTGGTCGGCCGACTCAAGTATGGCGACCGGCCGGAGCTGGCCGGCTTCTGCGCCCGGCTCATGGTCGCGGCCGGGGCCGAACTCTGGGGTGATCGCCCGGTTCTGGTGCCCGTGCCGCTGGCGCCGCGGCGACGGCTCGAGCGGCGCTACAACCAGTCGGCCGAACTGGCGCGGGTCCTGGGGCGGCTCACCGGACTTGCCGTCGATCCGGCCCTGGTCCGCCGCACGCGCCACACGCGCCAGCAGGTCGGCCTCTCGGGCGAGGCGCGTCGGCGCAATGTCGCCGGGGCGTTCTCGGTGCATCCGGAGGCGTCAAGGCGGCTCGCCGGGCGGCGGATCGTCTTGGTCGACGACGTCATCACCACCGGCTCGACCGTCGCGGCGGTGGCGCGCACGCTCAACCGGGCCGGCATCGACCGCGTCGATGTGGTCAGCTTCGCCCGCGTTGTGGTGGGGGAGCAAAGCCCCATATAAGCAGGCATCCGGAACTTTCGAGACCGATATGCAGGAGTCCATGAGCAAGGTCGAAATCTACACCACCCCGTGGTGCCCCTATTGCCACGCCGCCAAGGCGCTGCTCGACGACAAGGGCGTCGCCTACGAGGAGATCGACGTCAGCGATCCGCAGATGCGCCAGGCGATGGTCGAGCGCGCCCACGGTCGGCGCACGGTGCCGCAGATCTTCGTCGGCGCGACCCATGTCGGGGGCTATGACGACATGGCGGCGCTCGACCGGCGCGGCCGGTTCGACCCGCTGCTCGGAGGCTGAGATGCGCGTCGCCGTCCTGCAGATGACCTCCGGCACCGCGCCCGGCCCCAATCTCGACCAGTTCGAGCGCCTGGCGGTCGAGGCAGCCGGGCAGGGGGCGAGCTATCTGCTTTCGCCCGAGGTGAGCGTGGTCTTTGCCGAGAACCGCGACGGGCTCGGCGCGGTGGCCGGGCCGTGGGACGGCAATCCCGCCATCGCGCGGGTCGCCGGCATCGCCCGGCGGCTCGGCGTCAGCCTGCACCTGGGTTCGCTCGCCGTGGCCCTCCCCGACGGTCGCTTTGCCAACCGCTCGGTGCTGTTCCGCCCCGATGGGACGATCGCGGCGAGCTATGACAAGATCCATCTGTTCGATGCGACGCTGCCCGGCCTTCGGCAGTACCGCGAAAGCGAGACCTACGCCGGAGGGGACCGCGCCGTGGTCACCGATGCGCCCGGTTTCCGGCTCGGCATGACGATCTGCTACGATGTTCGCTTTCCCGCCCTGCACCGGGCGCTGGCCGAGGCGGGGGCCGAGGTGCTTTCGGTTCCGGCCGCCTTCACCGTGCCCACCGGGCAGGCCCACTGGGAGGTGCTGCTCAGGGCCCGCGCCATCGAGACCGGCTGCTTCGTCGTCGCGGCGGCGCAGGCCGGCCGGCACGAGAATGGCCGGGCCACTTGGGGGCACTCGATGATCATCGATCCGTGGGGGCGCATCCTTGCCGAACTGGGGGGAGAGGGGCCCGGCGTGGCGCTCGCCGATCTCGACCTTCAGGCGGTCGCCGAGGCGCGCGGCAAGGTGCCGGCGCTGGACAATGCCCGGCCGTTCTCGCTATCGCAGGGCGTGGCGGGTGTCGTTCCCAACCCGCGCGAGGAGGTCACGGCGTGATCACCTTCGCACTCCTTTGCGACAACCAGCACCGGTTCGACGCCTGGTTCCGCTCCGCCGAAGCCTTCGACGAGCAGCTGGCGCGCGGCATCGTCAGCTGCCCCGTCTGCGCCTCGATCAAGGTGGAGAAGGCGCTGATGGCTCCGGCGGTGGCGCGGTCCGGGTCGGACAAGGTCACCGTCTCGAGCGGCCACCCGCAGCAGGCCGAGATTCGCGAACTGCTGCGCGCCATGCGCCGCAAGGTGGTGAGCGAAGCCGATTATGTCGGCGACCGTTTCGCCGAGGAGGCGCGGAAGATCCACTTCCGCGAGGCGGATGCGCGCGGCATCTACGGCGAAGCGACCCGCGACGAGGTGGCGGGCCTCATCGATGACGGCGTCGATTTCCTGCCGCTGCCCAACCTCCCCGACGAGCACAACTGAGGGGCTTGATCCACCGCAAGGCCCCCCGGCGGCCGCTGGCGCAAGATGAGGTCAGCCAGTGGAGCACTTGCCATGAGGATCGCCCTTTTCGGCGGCAGCGGTCGTATCGGCAGCCTGGTGCTGGTGCGGGCTCTGGCCGCCGGTTATCAGGTTCAGGCCTTGGCGCGGAACGCGGCGCGTCTGCCCGCGAGGCCGGGCCTCACGGTCAGGCAGGGCGCGCTCGACGACGGCGAGGCGGTCTCCGCTACCCTGCGCAACGCCGATGCGGTGATCTGCTGCCTGTCGGCCGGCAACAGCACGCTCGGGCTGTTCGACGCCGCGGTGATCCCCCTGATGCGGCAATCGGGGCCGCGCCGCATCGTCTCGATGGTCGGCGCCTCGGTCCGCCTGCCGGGCGATCCGGCGGCCCTGACGCTGCGACTGATGAGCCTCATCATGCGGCTGGTGCCGGGCCATTTGCTGGCCGATGCCGAGGCCCATGCGGGGCACCTGCGTGCGAGCGGCCTCGACTGGACGCTGGTGCGCAGCGCCAACCACGCCGGCCGGCCCGCGACCGGCAGGATCGTCGCCCGCCCCGGTTACGCCATGCGGCTCGATGCCAGCATCGCGCGCGACGACCTGGCGGCGTTCATCCTCGAATGCGCCGTCGACCACCGCTTC
>NZ_JAYRYM010000062.1:0-17270 GCF_041917035.1 Devosia sp.
GGCGCCGCGTGCAGAAGTGAGTGAATCCGCAGTTTTTCGCTTTGCCGGAGTGGCCGCCGAAGCATAAGCTCCTTCGTATCGCGGCTCGCCACCGAGGCTCGACGACCCTGCCCCGGCGGCCCGGCACTGCGGCAGACTACTCTCGTCTGCGGAACGAACATGGACGAGTCGGCGAGAGCTTGTGCCCGGCACACGTAAGTGTGTTGGGCTTTCGTCGTGGTTCCGCCATATTGATAGGCCGGCCGTTTCCGGCTACAGTTCGGCGTCGAATATTGCGGCCGACACTTCGTGCCTGGCGTGCTTGCGCCTGCTGAGGTCATTCCAAGAATTCGATTGGCAAAGGCCGCCAACGGGGTGGTGGCCGCCACGGCAGCCTGCGAGAGGGACTTATATGGCAACCGGTACTGTAAAGTGGTTCAACGGTCAGAAGGGCTACGGCTTCATTCAGCCCGACGAGGGTGGGGCTGACGTGTTCGTGCATATTTCCGCGGTCCAGCGTTCAGGCCTCAACGGCCTCGATGAGGGGCAGAAGGTCAGCTACGAGATCGTCAAGGACAAGCGGACGGGCAAGAACGCCGCCGACAACCTGTCGCCCGCCTGAGCGGGAACCGATCCGAGGGTCAATGAGGCGCAGTCCGGAGGGGACTGCGCCTTTTGTGCTTTCGGGGCCGAAGAAACCCTTGGCCCCTGCCCTCGGCCGTTGCTCCCGGGCTGCCGCCGATCGCGACCGGACCGAACACCCAAAGCCCCGCAGCCTGCCGCCTGCGGCGGGCGGAACGGGCGCGACTTGACCCGCGTCGCCGACGCAGGCAGTCTGTTGCACGACGCTTCCCCCAGATCGCCGCGGATGCAAGCCCGGCGCCATTTGGCCGGGAAGCTTATGCTTTGATGGAGACGGCAATGGACAAGATCCCGATGACCCCCGGCGGCTACAAGGCGCTGTCCGAGGAGTATCGCCGTCGTACCGCCGAGGATCGCCCGGCCATCATCGCCGCCATTTCCGAAGCGCGCGCCCACGGCGATCTCAGCGAGAACGCCGAGTATCACGCCGCCAAGGAGCAGCAGAGCCTCAACGAAGGCCGCATCAAGGAACTCGAGACCATCCTGGCGCTGGCCGAGATCGTCGACGTCTCCAAGCTCTCCGGCTCCACCGTAAAGTTCGGCGCCACCGTGCGCTTCGTCGACGAGGACACCGAGAAGGAGAACTCCTACCAGATCGTCGGCGACCCCGAAGCCGACGCGAGCAAGGGGCGCATCTCGATATCCTCGCCCATCGCCCGCGCCATGATCGGCAAGGCCACCGGCGATTCGTTCGAGGTGGCCGCCCCGGGCGGCTCGCGCAACTACGAGATTCTCGACGTCAAATACGTCTAGGGCGGCCCCCGGCGGTCTACCCGCGGGAGGACCCGAGGTCAGGCGCCCCTATGGTGAAGTGCCCGCGCGGCCCAGCAGCGCGTTGTTTGCTCCACGCCGGGCCCGCCGTGACGCCTGCACCAGGTCATTGAGAAACGTGACCCAGAATCCGGCGTAGACCAACCAGATGATCGTGTAGGCCCCGAACATGAGAGCGCTACCGTCCATGTCTCTGACGACGCTTGCGTTCGCTATCGACCTGATCGCATCGTCCTTCGCCCGCAACTGCTCCAGCCCGGCCGGAACGCACAACGACAGGAGGGACTTATCTAGTTGAATACCCTCGTCCGCGTTATCGCCCCCGACAAGTCGCCTTGATACCTCTCCTTCCCGATCTTCCACGTCCAGTTCGTAAACGACGCTGCAGGATGACCAGAAATCTCCGTCCGACTCAGAGACTTGGCCGGAAGAGTGCACTACGACCAACATGACGACGCTCATGATGATCGATACCTGCAAGACTGATCTGCGTCGCGAAAAGTGAAGGCGGTTGTTGTACAGGAGCGAATACAGCAAGAAGGTCAGCAAGTGACCAACGACCAACATGTACGCGAGGATCGAGGCTCCCTGGAAATAGCTGACACGACTATTCCAGATCATGTAGAACCCGACTATGGCACAGGACACAGCGACGGCCCGGGCAAACCGAAATTGGCTGTTCAACTCGATCTTGAGGTCGTTGCGATCCGACACGGATGCGAGCAGACGATCCCTGAAACGTAGAGACAGCGCTACAAAGAAGGCGGTCGCAAGGATCACGGGAACAAGGAACATCAGCTCCCTTACGTAACTACCCGGATCGGCACTGTCCTTGAACATGAACAACACTACGGCAGCGACGATGACACCGAGCATGTAGGGCGATCGGCTCGGGTTCATGTAGTCGAAGAAATGAGATATCGTTCCAATAAGTGAAGATACTGGATCCATCGCAACGCCCCCACAGAAATCAATCAATACTGTATCAATAGTTTCCCTGCAAGGGCGACCGCCAACTAGGGACTGCTGATGGCACGATGGCCGGAGCACGCATCGCTGGCGAGGACAGAGGGTCGGAGCGCCCTGCCAACCCGCTGTACCGAAGATTCCGGTGAGTACGCGCCCTTCGCCTGCCCCCAACAACGGATGCGGCCTTGAATGGGACGCCCCAAGCCTTATTTTGCTTTCGAGAACAAGATCATCGTTTCGGAGCGTCGCCGTGCACGCCAAAGTCGTCATCATCGGGTCCGGCCCGGCGGGCTATACCGCCGCCATCTATGCCGCCCGCGCCATGCTGGAGCCGGTGATGATCGCCGGGCTGCAGCCGGGTGGCCAGCTGACCATCACCACGGATGTGGAGAACTATCCCGGCTTTGCCGACGTCATCCAGGGCCCCTGGCTGATGGAACAGATGAAGGCCCAGGCCGAGCATGTCGGCACGAAATTCGTCAACGACATCATCGTCGAGGTCGAGTTCGACAAGCGCCCGTTCGTGCTCGTGGGCGATAGCGGCACGCGCTACACCGCCGATGCGGTGATCGTCGCCACCGGCGCCCAGGCGCGCTGGCTCGGCCTCGAGAGCGAGCAGAAGTTCCAGGGGTTCGGCGTCTCCGCCTGCGCCACCTGCGACGGCTTCTTCTATCGCGGCAAGGAAGTCGTTGTCGTCGGCGGCGGCAACACTGCCGTCGAGGAAGCGCTGTTCCTGACCAACTTCGCTTCCAAGGTCACCGTCGTCCACCGGCGCGGCGAGTTCCGCGCCGAGCGCATCCTGCAGGAGCGGCTGTTCGGCAATCCCAAGGTCGAGGTGATCTGGAACGCCGAGATCGAGGAGGTCCTGGGCGCCGACATGCCGCGCTCGGTCAAGGGCGTGAAGATCCGCGACACCGTCACCGGCAAGGTCACCGAGAGGTCGGTGGACGGCGTCTTCATCGCCATCGGCCATGCACCGGCCACCTCGATCTTCTCCGGCAAGCTCGACATGAAGCCGGGCGGCTATCTCAAGGTCGCGCCGGGCGGCACCGCAACCAATGTCCCCGGCGTCTTCGCCGCCGGCGACGTCACCGACGATGTCTACCGCCAGGCGGTCACCGCCGCCGGCATGGGCTGCATGGCGGCCCTCGATGCAGAGGAATTCCTGGCGGCCCACCAGCTCGCCGAAGCGGCGGAATAGCCGATGCTGGATTGGGACAAGCTGCGCATCTTCCACACCGCCGCCGAATCCGGAAGCTTCACCCACGCCGCCGAACGGCTCAACATGAGCCAGTCGGCGGTGAGCCGCCAGATTTCGGCGCTCGAGGAGGATCTGGGGCTCAAGCTCTTCATCCGCCACGCCCGCGGCTTGGTGCTGACCGAGGTCGGCGAGCAGCTGTTCCGTACCGCGCACCGCATGCACTGGGAATTGCAGCAGGTCGAGACCCAGATGTCGGAGAGCCAGGAAGTGCCGACCGGCCCCCTGCTCGTCACCACCACGGTGGGCATCGGCTCGACCTGGCTCAGCTCGCGCATCCACGAGTTCCTGATCCTTTATCCGGAAATCCAGATCGAGATTAAGCTCAACGATGCCGAACTGGACCTCGCCATGCGCGAGGCCGATGTCGCCATCCGGCTGCACCGGCCCAACCAGTCCGAGATGATCCAGCGCAAGCTGTTCACCGTGCACAACCACTTCTACGCCTCGCGCACCTATGTCGAGGAGTACGGCCAGCCGGCGACGGTGGAGGACATCGACAAGCACCGGATCATCTCGTTCGGCGAGCCCGTGCCCTCCTACCTGGGCGACATCAACTACCTCGAGCGCCTCGGCCGACCCGATTCCTCGCCGCGCCGGGCCGCCATGAAGGTCAATGCCATCTACGGCATGATGCAGGCCGCCCGCGCCGGCATCGGCATCGCCATGCTGCCCGACTATGTCACCGAGAACGAGGAGAAGCTGGTGCGGGTGCTCCCCGGCATCGAGCTGCCGGCCTACGAGGCCTATTTCGTCTATCCGCCGGCGCTGAAGAACTCGAAGCGCGTCGGCGTGTTCCGCGATTTCCTCGTCGGCAAGGCGCGGGAGTGGTCGTTCTAGGCGGGTCGAGGACGGCCCGCCGTCAGGCCGCGGCGAGCACCTTGAAGTGGACCGGCCCGCGGACCGCAAAGCCCAGCGATTCGTAGAGCTGCCTTGCGGCATTGTCGGTCTTGACGTGCAGGAACGGCAGCCGGCCCTGCGCGTGGATGTCGGCCGCGAGGCGCGTCACGAGAGACCGCGCGAGACCGCGGCCGCGGAACTCCGGCCAGGTGCACACGGCGGAGATTTCCGTTGCCCCGTCGAGCCGCATCCGCTCGCCCGCCATCGCCATCAGCCGGCCTTCGGGGCTGCGATACCCGATGAAGCGCCCCATGCCGATCGTCCCCGGACGGAACGGCCCGGGTTCGGTCGCCGCGACGATCTCGACCATGTCCGGCACATCGCCCTCCGCCAGTTCGACGAACCCCTCGGCCGTCGAGGGGGGCGCGAGAGTGCACAGCATCTGGGCGATGACGATCTCCCGCATCACCGTCCAGCCGGACGGGACCGCGAAGGGCGCGGCGTTCACCAGCCCGACCACCTCGCCCGTTTCCGTCATCGCCCGCAGGTCGGAAAAGGCCCGCGGCGACATCTCCCTCAGGCCGGCCAGCGGCGTGACCTCGGGGGCGTAGCGGCGCGCCAGGCCGTTCACCCGCGCCATGTGGGCCTGTCCCGAGCAGAGCGCACTCCACACCGGGTTGTCGAGTTGCGTCGCATCGATCATCGTCGTGTCCTGTATTCATCGGCAATTCAGCCCAGCGCGGCTAGCAAGCGCCGTCCAACCGGGGGAAGTCCGATGCACCTGTTCCGCCTGACCGTCGCCGCCACGCTCGGCCTGCTCGCCGCCCTGCCGGCGCGGGCCGACCCCGTCGCCCTCACCCCCGAACAGGTGGGACAGATATTCTGCATTTCCCGCGTCGGCAATGACATGGCAGCCGTTTCCGGGCTGCTGACGCCGGACCTGGCATCCGCGATTGCCCAGGCGGAAGCCGCCGACGCCGCGTGGGCGGCGGCGAACCCCGGCGACAAGCCGCCGCTGGGCGACGGTATCCCGTGGCAGAGCTACCCCGACTACGCGGCCGTGTGCACGGCCGGCGCCGCGACGCTGATGATGGACGAGGCGAGCGTGGCGATCACCTACGCCTTTCCCGAATGGCCGGACGCCGGCTTCACCGACCATCTGCAATTGCGGCTGGTCGACTCGCCCGCCCTGGGACAGCGGGTGTGGCGCATCGACAACCTGGCCTACGGCACCGAAGGCGACCTCAGGACCTCCCTGCGGCTGGCCTTCATGCCCTGAGTGGCCGCAAAACTTCGCGTGAAGTGCAAATAGATGAGTAAGTCCATCGAGTTATGAGCCATGCGTCCAGTGCATGGCGCATATGCCTGTCGCTCGGTTGATGGGTCAGCGAGCCGGACCTATATCCCGCGTCGACAGCAGTTGAGCGCTTCTCCCCCTCCTCCTCGCGCTCGCTGTTTGTTCCTCCTTGCAGTCATCTCCATGCCTGCAACCTCGGCCCCGCTCTCCCCTCGAGCGGGGCCTTGTTTTTTCCCGGATGCCTTGCACAAGTGCGTAGCGGGCCGACGACGCGGCGTTCAAGCAATCGTGCAAGAAATGCATGGCTGACATGACCTGGACCGCATTGCTGACCAAACGGTCAAAGTCCATATTGTCACTGTCGATGTGAGCCGCACCGTTTCCTCCTCCCTCGGTCCCGCTCAGCGACACTCGGATCGAAGTCGTTTCCTCCTCCCTCGACGGAGATCCAACTGGCAGATGGCGTAACCTCCTCCCACGTCCATTTGCCTCTACTTTCATAAGGCTCCATCTTCGGATGGAGCCTTTTTTCTTGCCGGAGGAAACGACGTTGGACGCACTGACCCTGTTCGGCCTGTTCGCGGTGACCGGCATGGTGGTCTGCTATGCGCTCGAGTCCCGGGGACGGGCCTTCACTCTCGCCTTTGCCGGATTCTGCCTGCTGGGATCGGCCTACGGCTTCCTGCAGGGCGCCTGGCCGTTCGGTCTCGTGGAACTGGTCTGGTCGGCGATCGCGGCGTGGCGCTGGTGGAACACCTCCCCCGCCTGACGCATGGCTGCCGTTCCGACTCCGCGTTTGTGCGAGTCCGCTCACGCAGCGATACTTGCTCTCAAGAGACGGCGGCCTCTCCTCCTCCCTGGTCGCTTCTCAGAGATTGCAGCCTCCCTCCTCCCTGGCTGCGTTCTCGACCGGTCAGGCGTTTCGGCGCTTGACCCTTGAGGCCCCGCTCATCCCCTCGAGCGGGGCCTTTTTTTCACGCGACGATCTCGTCCAGCGCCGCCCCGATGGCGTCGGCCATGCCGGCATCGGCATGCGAGTGCCCGGCATTGTCGACCACCACCAGCCGGGCCCCCGGCCAGGCCCGCGCCAGGTCCACAGCCGTGACCAGCGGTCCCTGCAGATCGAGCCGTCCCTGCACCAGCACCGCGTCGATGCCGGCCAGCCGATGCGCGCCGGCAAGCAATTGCCCGTCCTCGAGCCAGGCCCCATTGCGGAAATAGTGGGTGACGATGCGGCCCCGCGCCAGCAGGTGCTCCGGCGCAACGCCATCCGAGGGTCGGCCGGCCCGCTGCATGGTCGAGGCGCTGGCCGAGGCGCTTGCATTGTCCCAGTCGTGGAAATCGCGCGCCGCCCGCATCCGGACCTCGGGATCGGCGTCGAACAGCAGTCGCGCATAGGCGGACAGCAGGTCCTCGACCGCCGTCCCCTCCGGAACTCCGGCGACGAAGCGCTCCCACTCGAGCGGAAAGAGCGGCGCGACGCCGCGATAGAGCCAGTCGATCTCGCGCCGCCGCGTCGTCGTCACTCCGGCAAAGACGACGGCGCGCACCCGCTCGGGGTGGGCCTCGGCATAGGCGAGGCCCAGCGTCGTTCCCCAGGAGTGGCCGTAGAGCACCCAGCGCTCGACACCGAAGTGCTGCCGCAGCCGCTCGATATCGGCAACGAGGTGCTGCGTCGTATTGGCCGACAGGTCGGCATCGGGCTCCGCAGCGCTGGGCCGGCTCCGTCCGGCATTGCGCTGGTCGAAGCCGATGATCCGGTAGCGCGTCGGATCGAAGAACCGACGGGCCGCCGGCGAGAACCCCGATCCCGGCCCGCCATGCAGGATCAGCGCCGGCACGCCGTCGGGATGGCCGGACTCCTCCCAGTAGAGGTCATGCCCGTCTCCAACCGCGAGCCATCCGCTCCCGCGGACCATCGCCAGACCGACGTCCACGGCCTGTATGGCCTTCACCGGCGCGAAGGCGGCAACTTCCAGTTTCAGCGGATTGGCCGCTATGCCGGCAACCCACTCGGCGCGCGCGATTTCGAGCGCGCGTCGCGCGTCACCGGAAACCTGGAGCGTCAGGTGCGGCGTCCATGCTCCGGGGCGATAGTGCGGATGGATGGATTCGGGGGGCACCATCCGCGCCGCCGCCTCATGCAGCGCGACCAGATCGCCCAAGCACTCGATCCAGACCACCGAGGTGTGCGGGAACTGCCGCGCCTCTCCCAGCTCCAGCGTACCCGGAACGAGGGGAGCCAACTGCGGCAGCCCCGACACCAGCCGATCGGCCAGCGACTCGTCCTCGACGACCAGCAGCGTCACATGCGGCGGATAGCCCAGCTCGAGCATGTCGCGGCTGACCCCTGCGTCGGCCAGTGACGCCCAGGTGCCCCGCACCGCCCGGGATGCATTCGCATCGAAGTGGAGCGACAGCGCGAGCGCCATCACCTGACCTTGGCGCAGAAGTCCTGGATCCGGCCGACCGCATCTTCGAGCTGGGCGTTCGAGGCAGCGTAGCTGAGCCGCATGTGGCCGGCGAGCCCGAACGCCGCGCCGTGCACCAGCGCCACGCCGGTCTCGGCGAGCAGCGCCAGGACGAAATCCTCGTCGGTCTGCAGCACCCGTCCGCCGCCGGAAGTGCGGCCGAGCAGACGCTTGACCGACGGGAACACGTAGAACGCCCCTTCCGGCGTCAGGCAGTCGAGCCCGGTATTGGCGTTGAGCCCCTTCACCACCAGGTCGCGTCGCCCCTGGAACACTTCGCGCCAGTCCCTGAGGAAATCCTGCGGCCCGTTCAGCGCCTCGACCGCCGCCCATTGCGAGATCGAGGACGGATTGGTGGTCGACTGGCTCTGCAGCTTCAGCATGGCGCCGAGCAGCGGCCGCGGGCCGGTGCAGTAGCCGATGCGCCAGCCGGTCATGGCGTGCGACTTCGAGACGCCGTTCATCGTCAGCGTGCGCTCGCGGAGCTTCGGCTCGACCCCGGCAATCGTCGCGAAGCTGCCGCCATCGTAGACCAGCACCTCGTAGATGTCGTCGGTGAGGATGTGCACATGCGGGTGCCTGAGCAGCACGTCGGCGAGCCCGCGCAGTTCGGCCGCGCTGTAGGCGGCGCCGGTCGGGTTCGACGGGGTATTGAGGATCAGCCACTTGGTCCTCGGGCCGATGGCCTTCTCCAGCGCCTCGGGGGAGAGCTTGAAGCCGGTCGAGGCGTCGGCCACCGCATAGACCGGGTTGGCATCGCACAGCCGCACGATCTCGGGATAGCTCACCCAGTAGGGGACCGGGATCACCACCTCGTCGCCGGGATTGAGCGTCGCCATCAGCGCGTTGAAGATGATCTGCTTGCCGCCGGCCGCGACGAAGCAGTCCGCCGCGGTGACGTCGAGCCCGTTGTCGCGCCGGAACTTGGCCGCCACCGCTTCCTTGAGCTCGGGAATGCCGTCGACCGCCGTGTAGCGGGTCTTGCCCGAGTTGATGGCGCGGATCGCGGCCTCGCGGACATTGAGGGGGGTATCGAAGTCCGGCTCGCCGGCAGCGAGCGAGATCACGTCTTCGCCCGCCCGCTTCATCTCGGCCGCCTTGGAGTTGATGGCGACGGTGGCGGACGGCTGGATGCGGTTCAGCGCATCGGAGAGGAAGGCCATTGGCGGTGCTCCGGGTCGGGATCCGGCGAGACTGATAGTCCGCCGGGTGAACCGCCGCAATGACCTCGATAGACGAGGGGCCGGCTTTCGCCGGCCCCGTGCCAGGCAGCGACCTGTCGGCTTACTGGGCCGGCACGTAGCAGCGATAGCCGATGCTGCCATCCTCGGTGATCTCGCGGATCGGCTGGCCGCCGGCCTCGAGACAGGCAGCGCGCGGATCGATCTCGGCGACGAACGGATTGAACTCCTCGCCGACCGTCGAGCTCGTGCCACCATTGCCCAGGTTGAGCACGAAGCCCGGAATGTACTTGATGGTGAGGGCCGAGGCGGAACCGGCCACCGAGACGGTGGCGAGGGTGGCGAGGGCGGCGATCTGGATGAGCTTGAGCATTTCGGTTGTCCCTGGGGGTCTGTGTTTCGATGACCGCACTTGTGACACCCCCGCTCTGAATTCCGACTGATCGGGCCGTTCATGCAGAATTCACCATGTCGCCGCCGGCTTTCCGTAAAAGCAACGGCCGGCGGATCGCTCCGCCGGCCGCTCAACCGAATGGGTCCGGGTCTACTGCCGCGGCACGAAGCAGCGCAGCCCGATGCTGCCGTCGGCGCGGATCTCGCGCAGCAGCTCGCCGCCGGCCTCGGCACAGGCCACCCGGATGTCGACGTCCTTTGCGAAGGGGTTGAACGGCTCCCCCACCACCGACGAGCTGCCCTTGTTGCCGAACATCCCAGGGAAGCCCGGCGGGAAGTCGATGACGGGCGGAAACGCCAGGGCGGCACTGGCGATCGAGGAGAAGGCAATAGCGGCGGTGATGCGGATGAAGGTCGTCATGTCTGGTTCCTGATGTGTGGTTTGACGCAGGGTTGCGTTTGATGGCGCGGCACCTATTGGCCGGCGCTTGAACGCGTCCTGAGTCAGTCGTTCATCGTGGATTAACCAGTTTCGGGAGCTAGAGCGCTTCGAGGAAAAGTGGTGACGGTCTTCCGGTTCGGAAGCGCGACGAAGCAAAGGCCTGGGCGATTTCAGCGCTTCATCGAAGCGGTGAAGTGTTCTAGACGCCCATGCCTTCCAGCTTGGTCAGTTGCACGCCCTGCACCCGCCAGCCCACCGGTTCCTCGGTCAGCTGGTAGACGGCCTCGTAGAGGCTCTGGTCCTTGCCGACCAGCGTCACCGCCTGCAGCACGGACTTCTCGTCCACCATGCGGAAGCCGCCGAAGCTGTGCGACTGCGACTCCATGATCGCGGCATAGCCCGAGCCCACGATGGTGAGGAAGAACGCCTCGGGTGTCGGAAAGCTGACCTGGAACGCGGCGCCGGCATAGCTGAAGGCGCCGGCGGCATCCATGTGCCGGAAGGCCTCGATCTGGCCGGTGATCGTCACCTGCCAGTCGGGCGCCTCCTGCTGGGCCCGGGCGGGAAGCGCCAGGGCCGACAGCAGCATCGCCAGGGCAAACGTGACCGACACGAACGGTCTCATGTTGGACCTCCTCGTCCGCTTCGGCAGCGCCGCTGCCGCACCAATGCCACCAAATCGTACGCGCTTTTCCTTCCGAACAACGAGACAAACGCGCATTCGGATGGCCCCTTCACCGCGTTGTGATGTGTGGAGTAACCGCGTTGTCCCCCCTCGAGCCTGCCGCCGACACCCGCCGCCGCCTTCCCCTGCTGGTCGCGGCGGCGATTTCGTTCTCGCTGACCTTCGTCGGGGCCGGCGTCGCGCTGCTGCTGGACCTGGTGCCGTTCCGCCCCCTGCCCGGCCTGATGGACACCGAGGCCAGCATGGTCCTGCTGCTGGTGCCGCTCTGCGCGCTGCTGCTGGCCCTGCTCGTGGAAGTGGTGCGCGCGGTCCTCGTCGGCGGCCCCGACGACCGTCCCGCACCCGCTCCCAACCCGCCCGCGGCATGGCGGCCCGGCAGTGGCGAGGGCTGATTTTGTTGCGCGTTGTTCATTTTGCCGACAGCTTTGCTGTGAGACAAACGGGTGAACCGGTGTTCGTGCGGTCGCCTCCGGGGCGCCGCCATCGCCCTCCGCGCCCGTGCGACGGCGCGCCGAAGCTCATTGCGACTGGGGAACTTGACTGATGGCTTGTACCACCCGACCGATCCGACGCCCGACCCTGCTGCGCGTGCTGCTGATGGGCTCCGCGCTGGCCGGCTTGTCCGCCGGTAGCGCCCTCGCCGAGACGCTCGTCGTCACCGACATCGCCATCCCCCTCGGCGTCCCCTTCGCGGCGACCGTACCGAGCGTCGAAGTCGTCGATGGCAACCTCGATGAGGCCACCGTCCGCGCCATCTTCACCGGCAGCTCCGGCGCGATCGCCAGGCTCGCCGATCTCGATGCCGCCTCCGTGGTCATTCCGGAAATCACCGTCGTGACCAGCATGGGCGTGCCCGACGCGGACAGCACCACGACCTACCGCAACGTGCGTCTCGAGAACGTCGTCGACGGTGTCGCCGCCCGCGCCGTGGTCGAGAGCACGGAGGCGCGCGGTGCCTACGGCTTCACCATGAACTTCGGCGAGATGTCGGTGGCCCGCTTCGACGTGGCCGGACTGCTTGGCCTGTACGGCTTCACCGCACCCTCCCCTTCGACAGAGATGAAGCCGGTCTACAGCGACTTCCGCTTTGCCGGCGGCTATCTCGGCTCACCCCTGTTCAACTGCACCTTCGGGGAATCGACGGGTGGCGACCTCAGCGCCCGGCCGCTGAAGCAGCCCTGGTCGGAAGCCTTCACCACCCTGCAGGACCTCGCGGCGCTGGAGACCTCGGGGGAAAAGCCGACGCCGGAACAGATCCGCAAGGTCGTCGACTTCTATCTCGACATCCTGACCGCTTTCTCGACCAGCCCGATGCAACTGGCGAGCTTCAACTGCAACGGCGAGGACGACAAGGGCGAGGCGTTCGAGCTGGCCTTCGGGCCGGTGCGCGTCGGCGGGTTCGCGCCCGGCATCTACCCCGATTTCGGGCTTGACGCGCTGTCCTTCAAGGGGCCCGAGCAGAGCAGCGTCGAACTGGCCAACTTCACATGGAAGCGCATGGATTTCAGCAACGCCATCGAGGCGCTGCAGCACGCCGCGGCGCTCGACGAGGCCTGGTTCGAGGCCAACTGGCGTCGCCTGATCCCCGCCATGGATGGCCTGTCTCTCGAGGGCCTGCGCATCGACGCCCCGAACCCGGAAAAGCGCGGCGAGCGCATCGAGGCCAGTATCGGCGCGTTCGACGCGACGCTCGGCAGCTACGTCAACGGCATCCCGTCGGACGTGTCGCTCACCCTCGATGGTCTCAGCATCCCGGTGACCGAAGACATGGCGGAGCCGCCGGTCAACGAACTACTCGCCTACGGGGTCGAACGGCTGACACTCGGACTCGCCACCCGGTTCCACTGGAACGAAGCCGACAACACCATCATCGTCGATGAACTGACGGTCGACGCCGGCGAACTCGGTCGGCTGACGGTTTCCGCCGTGCTGGGCAACGCCACGCCGGTGCTGTTCGGTGACGATACCGAGATGGCGGCGCTTGCCGCGCAGATGCTGACGGTCCGGCAGATCACCGTCGAGATCAAGGATCGCGGCATCGGTCCGATCCTGTTCGCCGCCGGTGCGCGGGAATCGGGCCAGCCCGAGCCCAGCTTCCGCACGGCGATCTCCGGCATGGCACAGGGCATGACCCTGGCGCTGCTGGGCAATACCGACGAGGCACTGCAGGCCGCGCAGGCGCTCGGCGCCTTCCTCGGAGGGGCGTCGGAGCTCAAGCTGACCCTGACCTCGGTCGACCCTGCCGGCCTCGGCATCGTCGACTTCGCGGCAGCTGAAGCCGACCCCACGGCACTGGCCGGCAAGTTCACCGTCGCGGCGGAAGCCGGGGGCGAACCGGCCCCCGTGCTCGAACGCATCGAGCCGACGCCGGAGCCCGAACCGACCCCGGAACCCGAGCTGCAGCCCGAGCCGGCGCCGGAACAGGACCTGCCCTCGCTGCAGGAGCAGAAGCGCAACCTCAAGGCCGCCGCGCCGCAGCAGTGATCTCCTCCGGGTCCGGCCGCCCCTCGGCCGGACCCGCCCACTGCTTTCGTCCACTTGCTCCCCCCTCGCCTTTGGCGCACACTGGCGCCCTGAGAGGAGGACCACGATGCAAGTCGAACATATCCTTCAATCCAAGGGTCGCGCCGTGCACACGGTCGAGGCCGGCGCGCCGCTCTCGGAAGCGGTCCGCGTGCTCAACACCCACAGGATCGGTGCCGTGGTGGTGGTCGACGCCAAGGGCAGGGTCGCGGGCATCCTGAGCGAGCGCGACGTGGTGCGACACCTGGGCGACGACCCGGTGAAGGTCCTGGCGTCGCCGGTGCGCACCGCCATGACCGCCAAGGTCATCACCACGCGGTCCGATGCCTCGGTATCGGAACTGATGGAAGTGATGACCCGTCATCGCATCCGCCACATCCCCGTCATCGAGAACGGCGACCTCGTCGGCATCGTCTCGATCGGCGACGTGGTGAAGCGCAAGATCGAGGAGGCCGAGCAGGAAGCCCTGGCCCTCAAGCAGTACATCGCCTCCTAAGACCCCGGCCGGGCCTCAGGGATCGCCAACGATCTCGGCGAAGGCCCCCGGGATTCGCCGGCCATTGGTGGCGGGAAACGCCGCATCGAGGAAAACCCGCATGTCATCGATGACGGAGATGACGCGCCGGCGGCTGCTGGCATAGGTGATGGGCTCGGCCGCATCCGGCAGCGACGTGCACAGGTTGAGGCAGCCGACCGATGCGAGGAATCCGATACCGGGATGGATCAGGATCTCGCTGCGCTGGCCGGTCTCCTTGAGCTCGATCCCCGGCCGCGGGATATGGGCCGCGTTCAGCGAGTTGCGGTAGTTGAGCGTGACGTACTTGGCGCCCGCCTGCGTCCACAGCGGATAGCGACCCGGCTCGATTCGCCGGCCGTTTCCGGCGGGCGCATTGGCTCCGGGCCCGCGGGACTCCGCAACCGTGCCGGCCAGGTCCGCGCCGCTCTGGGCCACCCCGTCGTGAAACACCTGGTAGCTGCCGACCGTCCGGCGCTTGCCGTCGGAACTGCGGCGCTGCTCGCCGATCCGCTCGATCCTGATCACCCACTCGGCCATCTTCCCCTCCCTCTTCCGGGTGCCCAGTGAGGTGCCGGCGAGGGGAGCCGTCAACTCGCGGAGAATACGCACCCGGCCCTGGCCGGGCCCGCATTCCTGTCCAACCTGTCCGCGAATTCATCCGGCGGCAAACTTCGGGCAAGTTCGGGGCTGCTATTTCATTCGGCGTCGGTAGCAAACTGACCGGCACGGACCCAACCAGCCAGGGAGACCCCCCTCATGACCCCGACCCGCGCTGCGGCCATCGCCGCCCTGATCGCCTCGGTCAGCCTCACCGCCATGACCCCCGCCTTCGCCGACAACATGCGGGGCGGCGACCGCAACGACATGCGCCAGCACCGCATGCTCGACATGCGTGAAGCCGGACCCGGCGGGCGCGCCATGCTCGTCGACTTCCGCTGCGGTCCCAATGCCGCCGACCGCCTCGACAACCGCTTCGACCACATGGCCCAGCGGCTCGACCTGACCGCCGACCAGCAGAAGCTCTACGATGCCTTCGTCGCCTCGGCGCTGACCGCCCAGACCGGCTTCGCCGACACCTGCTCCACCCTCGCCCCGGCCAAGGATGCGTCCGCCGACAAGCCCGATCTGGTCGAGCGCATGGAAACCCGCCTCAAGATCGACGAAGCCCGCCTCGCCGCGCTCAACACCGTGCTTCCGGACTTCAAGGCGTTCTACGCCAGCCTGACGGACGCACAGAAGCAGGACCTCGGGCCTGGCGCCGGTCGCGGCGCGGGCATGGGCCGCGGCGACATGCACGAGCATCGCGGCATGAAGGGCAAGGGCCCCGGAATGCACGGCTGAACACCCTCCCCGGCGGGTCCCCGGCCGCAACCCCGGGGATCCGCGCGTTCGCCGTCTTGAAGCCCCGGCCGCCCTCTGCCGGGGCTTCGCCCGTTCGGGCAATGGTTGCGACGCTGCGCCGGCTCGGCTAACCAGTCCTGTCCCCACCTGCCGAGCCACCAGATGAGCGCCCTCCCCCTCGATCCCGCCCTGATCCGCGCCGAGTTCCCGGCATTCCGCGAAGCCAGCCTCGCGGGCTGGGCCTTCTTCGAGAACGCCGGCGGCTCCTACACGTCGCGCCATGTGCTCGATAAGCTCGATCACTACTACCGGGCGACCAAGGTGCAGCCCTACGGCTTCTACCCGGCCTCGCGCGAAGCCGGTCAGGCCATGGACGAGGCGCACCGCCGAATCGGCCAGGCCCTCAATGTCGCGGCCGACTGGATCCATTTCGGTCCCTCGACCTCGGCCAATACCTACACCCTCGGCCACGCCTTTGCCGGCTGGCTGAAGGCGGGCGAGGCGATCGTCGTCACCAATCAGGACCATGAGGCCAATTCGGGCGCCTGGCGCCGCCTCGCCGACCGCGGCATCGTGGTGCGCGAGTGGCGCGTCGATCCCCAGACGGGGCACCTCGACACGGCCGACCTCGACAAGCTCCTCGATTCGAGGGTCCGCGTCGTCTGCTTCCCGCACGCCTCCAACATCGTGGGCGAGATCAACCCGGTGGCCGAGATCGCCCAGAAGGCCAAGAACTACGGCGCGGTCACCGTCGTCGACGGCGTCTCCTACGCGCCGCACGGCTTGCCGGACCTGCTGGCGCTGGGCTGCGACATCTATCTGTTCTCCGCCTACAAGGTCTACGGACCGCACCAAGGCATCATGGCGATCCGGCCCTCTCTCGCCGCCGAACTGCCCAACCAGGGGCACTTCTTCAACGACAGCCAGCCGCGCAAGCGGCTGGTGCCGGCCGGTCCCGACCACGCCCAGATTGCCGCCTCCGGCGGCATCGCCGACTACCTCGAGCGCGTCGCCGAATTGGCGGGCGGCAATGCCGAAGGCGCCACACCCTTCCGCAAGGCCCATGCCGCGATGCGCGGCCAGGAGGTGGCCCTGCTGGCGCCGCTCCTCGACTACCTGCGCACGCGCAACACCATCCGGCTGATCGGTCCCGCCGATCCCTCGCGGCGCGCCCCGACGGTGTCGCTCGCGCTCTCCGAGCTCGCCGTGACCGCCGCGGACCGGCTGGCCCGGCACAAGATCATGGCGGGTGGCGGCCACTTCTACGCCTGGCGACTGCTCGAAGGGCTGGGCATCAACCCCGGGCACGGCGTGCTGCGCCTGTCGTTCACCCACTACACCACGCCCGAAGAGGTCAGTCGCCTGATCCGCGCCCTCGACGAAGAACTGAAATAGCGGAGCCCGCGCATGGCCAGCGTCAATGCCAACGGCTACGGCCTTTCCCCCGGCACCTACCGGGCGCGCCGCGCGACGGCGCCGATCCGTGCCGACGGTCGGGCCGACGGCCCGGCTTGGGCCGCGGTGGAGCGGACGCCGCGCTTCGTCGACATGCTGACCGGCGATCCGGCCCCGCTCGGCACCTCGGCGGCCATCCTGTGGGACGACGCCGCGCTCTACATCGCCTTCTGGGCCGAGGAGCCCAATCTCGTCGCCACCATGACCGAGCGCGACTCGCTGCTGTTCTTCGAGAACGATCTCGAGATCTTCATCGATGGCGGCGACAGCTACTACGAGCTCGAATTCAACGCGCTGGGCACAATCTACGAGGTCTTCTACATCTGGCGCGACGCCTACACCCGGGGCAGCAGGTGGGATGTTCCCCGCTTCGACGTTCTCGGCCCCGCCGCGCGCACCTTCGGCGGCGACTTCGTGCCGGGGCGCAGGACCTTCTGGACCGGCAACCACCCGCGCGGTCCGCGCTGGGCCTTCCTCGACTACGACCTGCCGGGGCTCGAGGTGCA
>NZ_JAYRYM010000063.1:0-17188 GCF_041917035.1 Devosia sp.
TGGTGGGTGCGACGCCCCTGGAGGTCTGCACGCGGGCCACCAGATAGGTGCCGTCGCCGCGGCGGCGGCGGATGATGCCGAGGCCTTCCCAGCGGTTGAGGGCCTCGCGGATGGTGGAGCGACCGACTCCCAGCGCATTGGCGAGCGACACTTCGGGCGGCAGCCGGTCGCCGATCTTCAGTCCGGCACGCTCGATCATGCCGGCAAGGGCATCGAGCACCGCGACGCCGCGCGTGCGCGTCTCCAGCGGCTCAAGAAAATCCAGGGCTCCGTCCTGCTTCACCGCGCTCACTCCTCGTCGCGCCTGCCGGCAGGCACACTCACCACAGTTCGCGCCGTTTGTCAGCCTTGACGGGCCGGCCCGTCCCTCACAGCTTCAGCACGTCGGCCAGGGCACCCACAAGTACATCCATCTGCGGACCGGAATTGTAGCCCTGCACCGAGAGGCGGACGATGGTGTGATCCTGCCACTTGAAGCACGGAATCTCGATGCCGTAGCGATCCATCAGCAGCTTCTGGAACTCGACCATGTCGATGCCGGGGTCGGGAATCGGCATCGAGACCATCTGCGGGGCGCAGAATTCCGGGGTGGAGAGCGCGGCGAGGCCGGTCAGCTCACGGACGCGCTGAGCGGTATCCTGAGCCAGCATCCGGCAGTCGGCTGCAACGCCGTCCCAGCCGTTGTCGCGCCGGAAGTCGAGGGCCGACGGCACCGTCAGCCAGGCGGCCGGGTCGCGGGTGCCCTGCATCTCGAGTTCGTCGATGAACGGAGAATTGCCGAAGGCACCCCTGGCGCCGGGCTGCTTGGATTCGGCGGTCCAGCCGTGGCTGATCACCAGCGGGTTGATCATCCCCTGCAGTTCGGGCCGCACATAGAGAAAGGCGGAGCCCTTGGGCGTCATCAGCCACTTGTGGCAATTGCCGGCATAGAAATCGACGCCCATGGCATCGAGGCGCAGGGGGATATGGCCGGGGGTGTGGGCGCCGTCGATGACGCTGAAGATGCCGCGCTCGCGCGCCACGCGGATCGACGGTTCGATCGGAAAGACCAGTGCCGTGGGCGAAGTGATGTGGCTGAGGAACAGCACCCGGGTGCGGTCGGTCATGCCGGCCAGGACGGCCTCGGTGAAGGCTGCTTCCGACACCAGCGGCATGGGCACCTTGACGGTGACGATCTGCGCACCGGTGCGGCGGGCGACATAGGCCCAGGTCTTTTCGAGGGCGGAATACTCGTGATCGGTGGTCAGGATCTCGTCGCCGGGCTTCAGATCGAGCGACTGGGCGACGATGTTGAGTCCCTCGGTGGCATTGACCAGCCCGACGATATTGTCGGGCCCGGTACCGAGGAAGGACGAGAGCGCGACGCGCGGTGCCCGCATCCGCGCCGTGAGGTCGCGTCCGAGGAAGGCGACGGGCTGGCGCTCGAGCTCGAGCTGGAAGTTCTGGTAGGTTTCGAACACCGGTCGCGGGCAGGCGCCGAACGAGCCATGGTTGAGAAAGACGACATCCTCGCGAAGTAGGAATTGCCGCGCCAGGTTGGAGGACAAGTCAGCGCCCTTTCAGAGTGGGATCGAGGGCATCGCGAAGGCCATCGCCGAACAGCGTGGTCGCGAGTACCGTGATGGCCAGGGCCGCCGTCGGGAAGACGGCCATGTGCCAGTAGAAGAACATGAAGTTCATGCCGGTGTTGATCATCTGGCCCCAGGAGGGCGTGGGCGGCGGCACGCCGATACCCAGGAAGCTCAGGGAGGCCTCGAGCATCATGGCCAGGGGGATGGCGAGCACGAAACCGACAATGATCGGCGACACGGCATTGGGGATGAGGTGGCGGCGAATGACGTAGCCGGGGGAGGCCCCGAGCGCCTGTGCGGCCCGGATGAACTCCTTCTCGCGCAGGGCCTTCACCTGGGCGCGCACCAGAAGGCAGACATTCACCCAGCCGAACAGGGCCGAAATGATGATGATGGTGACGAAGCCGCCGCCGGTCAGCGCTCCGAGCAGGAGGGCGGCGAGCAGCGAGGGCACCACCGAGAAGAGCTCGATGATGCGCATGATCACCCAGTCGGTACGACCGCCGAAATAGCCGGCGAGCGCCCCGAGGGGAATGCCGATCAGCACGCTGAAGGTCGCCGCCGCGAAGCCGATGGTCAATGACACGCGCGCGCCGTAGACGATGCGGGTGAAGAAATCGCGGCCGAGGTCGTCGACGCCGAACCAGAACTCCGCCGACGGGAAGGCGAGCGACTGGGTCAGGAAAGCCTGCGCCGCCGGGTCGGTCTTGGTGAAGAGCGGTGCCAGGATCGCGGCGAGGATGAGGACCAGCATGACCACGCCGCCCGCCACTGCCGCCTTGTTGGCGAGAAAGCGCCGCCAGGCGAACCAGGCGGGGCTGCGGTGCCGCGCAACGGGGGGGACGGCGAGATCCGGGGCCGCCTCGGTCGGGGTGCTCACTTGGGCTGCTCCCCGAAGCGGATGCGCGGGTTGAGCCATGCGTAGCAGATGTCGCTGATCAGGTAGGCAAAGCAGAACATCAGCGTCACCATCAGCACCAGGGCCATCTCGAGCGGGTAGTCACGGTTCTCGATCGAGGAGACGAAGTAGGAGCCGAGGCCGGGCACGCGGAACATCGCCTCGACGAAGATCGAGCCGGTCGCGGTGCCGATGAACATCGGCAGGAACACCGCGACCATCGGGATAGCCGAGTTGCGCAGCACGTGCTGGAAGATGATCCGCCTCTCGCTGAGCCCCTTGGCGCGCAGCGCCGTGACGAACGGACGGTTCAGCGTGTCGAGCATGGCCGAGCGGGTGTAGCGCGCGTAGGTGGCGATCGGGATCGCGGCGTAGGCGACGATGGGCAGGATCCAGCGCTCCGGCTTGCCCCAGCCCGAAGCGGGCAGCCAGTTCAGCCAGACGGCGAAGACGAGGATCAGCAGCATCGAGATGACGAAGACCGGGATGGTCAGCCCGAGCGTGGCGAGCGTGGAGGCGAAGTAGTCTATCCAGGTGTTGCGCCTGAGGGCCGCGGCCATGCCGAGCAGGATGCCGAGCGGCGCACCGATCAGCACACCCAGACCGCCGAGCAGCAGGCTGGGCGGCCAGGCGTCGGCAAGCAGGCTGATCACCGTCTCGCCCGGCGCCTGGTAGGGGAAGCCGAAGTCGAAGACGAGGACGCCCTTCATGTAGTTGATGTACTGCACCCAGAGTGGCTGATCGAGGCCGAGCTTGGCCATCAGGGTGTCGCGGACTGCCTTGGAGACCGGCATGTCGTAGCCGTCGAAGGGGCCGCCGGGGACGGCGTGCATCATCAGGAAGACGATGACCGAGACCACGAAGAAGGTGAAGGCGATGGAGAGCAGGCGCCGGAGGATGAACAGGACCATGGGCGCTCCCGCTAGTTGGTGACGATCGCTTCGACCAGATGGCCGGGAGCGACGCTCACGAGTTGGGGGAGGTCGCCGGGCATGGCGGGACCGGCAAGGGCGTCGGCGGCGAGGCGGGGCACCGCTGCCTCGATCTCGGCGGCCTTGAGGAAGGTGCGCTGCCGCTTGTCGCGCGGATTGGTGGCGGGGATCGCGTCGAGCAGGGCGCGCGTATAGGGGTGGCGAGGTGAGGCGAACAGGGCGGCGGTCGGCGCCTGTTCGACGATGCGGCCGCGATACATCACCACCACGCTGTCGGTTAGCGAGCGCACGACGCTGAGATCGTGGCTAATGAACAGCATCGAGAGGCCCATCTCCTTCTGCAACGCCTTGAGCAGCCCGATGATCTGCGCCTTGACCGTCACGTCGAGGGCCGAAGTCGGCTCGTCCGCCACAAGCACCGAGGGGCCGAGGATGAGGGCGCGGGCAATGGCGACGCGCTGCCGCTGGCCGCCGGACAGTTCGTGCGGGTAGCGGCTGGCGAAGCTGCGGTCGAGGCCGACCCGCTCGAGCCAGTCGTGGGCCAGCTCGTTGCGCTGGCGGGGCGTCATGAGGCCGTGGATGTGGAGCGGCTCGGTGATGATCTCGGTCAGCGTCATCACCGGATCGAGCGCCGAGTAGCTGTCCTGGAAGACGACCTGCATCCGGCGGCGGAAGGATTTCAGCGCGGCGCTGTCGAGGGTGCTGATGTCGGCGCCGTCGACGAGGATGCGGCCGCCGGTCGGCTCGACCAGTCGCAAGGCCATCATCCCGGTTGTGCTCTTGCCCGAACCGGATTCGCCGACCAGTCCGACGATGTTGTTGCGCGGCAGCGTCAGGTTGACGGCACGCACTGCGTGGTGGTCGACGTAGCTGGCGAAAACGCGCCCCTGGCGGCGCAGCTTGAACACCTTGGACAGGTCGCGCAGTTCGAGGGCGGGAGCGACAGCGGCGGGCTCCGCTTCCGGCGCACGCACTGTGCCTGCCGCAAGGCTGGCCAGCAGCTGCCGGGTGTAGCTGTGCGCGGGGGCGTCGAAGATCTGCTGCACCGGGCCCTCCTCCATCACCCGGCCGCCGTACATGACGACCACGCGGTCGACGGTCTCGGCGATGACCCCGAGATCGTGGGTGATCATGATCAGTGCCATGCCGAGTTCGGCCTGGAGCTGCTTGATGAGCTGCAGGATCTGCGCCTGGATGGTGACATCGAGCGCGGTGGTGGGCTCGTCGGCGATCAGCAGCTTGGGCCGGCACGAGAGCGCCATGGCGATCATCGCGCGCTGCAGCATGCCGCCCGAGAGCTGGTGGGGGTAGTGACCGAGCACGTCCCCGGCGTTGAGGATCTCGACGCGCCGCAACAGCTGTTCGGCTTCGGCGAGGGCCTCTGCCTTGCTGACCCGGCGATGGGTGCGGATGGTTTCGACGATCTGGTGGCCGATGGTGAATACGGGATCGAACGCCGTCATCGGATCCTGGAAGATCATGGCCGCGGCCTTGCCGCGCAGCGCCGAGAGGGTCCGGCCGTCGGCCTTCAGCACATCCGTGCCGTCCAGCTCGAGGCGCTCGGCGCTGATCCGCGCCGTCGGCGCGAGAAGGCGCATCAGCGCCATGCAGGTCACCGATTTCCCGGAGCCGGACTCGCCGACGATGCCGAGGCTCTCGCCCTCCGCCACCGTCAGGCTGACACTGCGCACGGCCTCGACCATGCCGCCGTGCTGGGCAAAGCCGACCTTCAGTCCCCTGATGTCCACGAGTGCCATTGAGGTGCCCCGGCCGCTGATGGAGCTCCCCGGCAGGACCGGGGAGCTCCTCATTGCCTTCTACTTCACAGAGACGTGCGAGTAGAGGAAGTTGCCGATACGATCGAGCGGGGTGAAGCCCTTCGAGTTGGGCGTGACGCCCGGACCCGAGATGTCCTCGCTGACCGCGGCCATGATGATCGGGTGCACGAGCGGCACGATCATGCCCTGGTCGATCATCACCTGCTCGGCCTGCTCGTAGAGCTTGACGCGCTCGTCCCAGTTCGGATTTGCGTCCGCGTCCTTCACGAACTTGTCGAACTCGGCCACGTGGTAGCTGTGACGGCCCCCGTTGTAGAAGATGCCGTAGAAGTTCGACGGGTCGAGGTAGTCGTACTCATAGGGCGCGATGTAGATGTTGTTCTTGCGCGCCAGCATGCCTTCCATCCAGTCCTTGCCCGGCATGACCTTGATGTTCATGGTCACGCCCAGGATGTCCTTGAACTGGGCCTGCAGGTACTGCGCCATCGGGGGCAGGATGGCACCGTTGTAGCCGCCTTCCTCACGGAACCAGATCTCGATGGTGGGGAAGCCCTCGCCATTGGGGTAGCCGGCCTTGGCCATCAGTTCCTTGGCCTTGGCAGGGTCGAACACGGCCTGCTTGGCGACGTTCTCGCTGTACCCGGGATAGCCGGGCGCGAGGATCGAGTGCGCCGGGATGGCGATGTCCTTGAGCACGGTCTGAGTCAGCTCGTCGCGGTTGACGGCGTAGTAGAAGGCGCGGCGCACATCGGCATTGTCGAACGGCGCGGCCTCCAGATCGAACGAGATGTACGAGGTGGCGAACACCGTGTTGGTGCGAATGGCGTCGGGGAAGCGCTGCTTCACCACCGGGATCTGGCCGGCGTTGAGATAGGTGAAGGCCGCGTCGCCGGCGAGGAAGGCGGGCATGCCGACTTCAGGCGCGCCGAGCGTGGGATCCATGGTCAGTTCGTCGACCTGCGCCGCCCAGGGGCCGGTATAGGTCTCGTTCTTGACGAGGGTCGCGGTGTTGTTCGACTTTTCCCAGGACTTCAGCTTGAACGGGCCCGAGGACACGACGTTTTCGACCTGCGTCGACCAGTCGTCGCCAAACTTGTCGAACTGGTGCTTGGGCACCGGGTACCAGAGCGAAACGACGCTCGGCATGTAGGGCTTGGGTCCGGTCGAGGTGATCTCGAGGGTGGTGTCGTCAACCGCCTTGAGACCCAGGGTCTCGGGGCCGGCCTTACCCTCGGTGACTTCCTTCCAGTTCTTGATGCCGCCGGCGAAATCCCAGTACCAGGCGAAATCGTAGCCGCCCGTGGCGGCGTGCTGGAGGGCGAACACGTAGTCCTCGGCGGTCAGCGGCTCGCCGTCGCTCCAGACGAGCCCCTGCCGGAGCTTGAAGGTCCAGGTGAGCCCGTCGGCCGACTGCGTCCAGCTCTCGGCCGCGAGCGGGGTGAGCTGATACTCATTGTCGAAGCTGGTCAGCGGCACCTGCAGCAGCTCGGAGCCCGAGGCACGTGCGTAGACCGTCTTCATGTAGTCCATGTAGGTGCCGGTGGTGGACCCACCCGGTACCGTCAGTTTCGTCTGCGCCAGCGCCGGAGCCGCGGTCAGACCCGCGGCCAGCGCGATGGCGCCGACAAGTTTCAGCATCGCGTTCATAAAGCTCCCTCCTTGTTAAAGAGCCGATTGAGGTCCCTGGGCGGGGCCGATGGCATGCATGATGGAATGCCCTCCGGTCCCGCCAAGACATGCGGCATGTCGGAAAAGCATACGCCCCCGATCGCCAGCGTGACAGCCCGCTCCCCTCGCGGCAGCTGCCATATGACATATGTCTGACAAAGTGTGCCACGATTGGCAAGCGGCTGTGCAGCGGAAATGCAGATTCGATGCGACGCCGGCGCGTCGCCGCCCGGCCGGCTCACCGGGCACCCGCAACGAAGCTGCCGGCGGCCTCGGCGATGGCGCGGGCGTCGATCTCGAAGTGGCGGTAGAGGGCGCTGACCGAGCCGGTCTGCCCGAAATGCTCGACCCCCAGGGTGATGGCGCGATGGCCGAAGACGCTGCCCAGCCAGCCCAGGGTCGCGGGATGGCCGTCGATGGCCGTGACGAGGCCGGCATGGCGCGGCACCTGGGCGAGGAGTGCCTCGACATGGCAGGTGGCCGCGGCGTCGCCGTGCCTCCGGGCGCGCTGGGCGGCATGCCAGCCGGCGTTCAGCCGGTCGGCGCTGGTGATGGCAAGCACGGCGACATTGCGTCGATCACCGCCGATGCGGCCGGCGGCCTCGATGGCTTCGCTGGCGAGCACGCCCTGGTAGGCGATGACGACCTCGCATCCGGGTTCGGGACGGCGCAGCCAGTACCCACCGCGAATGACATCGGCGGCGAGAGGGGCCTGCATCGGGCGCGGCGGTTGCTCGATGGTGCGGGTAGAGAGGCGCAGGTAGACCGAACCGCCCGAGATGTCACGCGGCCAGTCGGCAAGGTCGACGCGGGCCGCGCCATCGCGCTGCATGTAATCGAAGGCCCAGTCGACGATGATCGCGAGTTCGTCGGCAAAGGCCGGCTCGAAGCTCGCGAGCCCGTCCTGTGCCATGCCGATGAGCGGTGTCGCAATCGACTGGTGCGCGCCGCCCTCGCCGGCGAGCGAGACGCCCGAGGGGGTGGCGACGAGCAGGAAGCGCGCATCCTGGTAGCAGGCGTAGTTGAGGGCATCGAGCCCGCGCGAAATGAAGGGATCGTAGAGCGTGCCGACCGGCAGCAGCCGCTCGCCGAACAGGGAATGGCTGAGGCCGGCGGCGCCGAGCAGCAGGAACAGGTTCATCTCGGCGATGCCCAGTTCGATGTGCTGGCCTTCGGGGGTGAACTGCCACTTCTGCGTGCTGGGGATGCGCTCCTTGTGGAACAGGTCGACCTGCTCGCGTGGCGCGAACAGGTGTCGTCGGTTTACCCAGGCGCCGAGATTGGTCGAGACGGTCACGTCGGGCGAGGTGGTGACGATGCGGCGCGCCATGTCGCTGTCGGACCGGGCGATCTGGTCGAGGATGCGGCCGAAGGCGGCCTGGGTCGAGGTTGGTCCGGTGCCGACGAATTGCGGGCCGATGGTGGCGACAGGCGGCGATGCGAGCCGCCGGTCGGCCGTTCGCGCAAACGGCACTGTCGCCAGGAAGCGCTCGATGTCGGCGGGGGCCTGCGGCAACCCAGCAAAGCGCTCCCACTCCTCGCCCGGGCGGATGCCCATCGCCTCGCGCAGGCCTTCGATCTGCGCCGTGGTCATCTGGCCGGCATGGTTGTCCTTGTGCCCGGCGAGCGGGGTGCCCCAGCCCTTGACCGTATAGGCGATGAACACCGTCGGTCGGTCGGATGTGACGGCCTCGAACTGTTCGAGGAGGCTCTCGACGCAGTGGCCGCCGAGGTTGGCCATCAGCGCGGCGAGTTCGGCGTCATTGCGCCGGTCGAGGAGCGCGGTCACCGGACCCTGGTCGCCGATCTCGTCGGCCAGGCGCTCGCGCCAGGCCGGGCCGCCGCGGAACATCAGGGCCGAGTAGAGATCGTTCGGGCAGGCGTCGATCCAGGCCTTCAGCCGGTCGCCACCGGGCTCGGCGAAGGCGCGCCGCTGCCGGGCGCCGTACTTGAGCGTCACCACGTCCCAGCCGAAGGCGGAAAAGATCGCCTCGATGCGCTCGTAGAGTCCCTCGCGCACGACGCCGTCGAGGCTCTGCCGGTTGTAGTCGACCACCCACCAGGTGTTCCGCAGCCCGTGTTTCCAGCCCTCGAGCAGGCATTCGTAGATATTGCCCTCGTCAAGCTCGGCATCGCCGACGAGGCCGATCATGCGGCCCTCGCCCCAGTCCCTGCGGGCCCAGGGCTTGAGCCGGACGTAGTCCTGGATCAGCGACGCGAAGGCGGTGAAGGCGACGCCGAGGCCGACCGAACCCGTCGAGATGTCGACATCGTCGGTGTCCTTGGTGCGCGACGGATACGACTGGGCGCCGCCGTAGCTGCGGAAAGCCAGCAGCTTGTCGCGCGTCTGCCGGCCGAACAGATACTGGATGGCATGGTAGACCGGGGCGGCGTGCGGCTTTACCGCGACGCGGTCCTCGGGTCGCAAGACGCCGAAATAGAGGGCGCTCAGGATGGCCGTCATCGAGGCCGAGGAGGCCTGGTGGCCGCCGACCTTCACGCCGTCGGGGTTGGGGCGGATGTGATTGGCATGGTGGATCATCCAGTTCGAGAGCCAGAGCGCCTTGTGCGCCAGCGCCTCGATCATGGCGATCCGATCTATCCCTGCCCGGCTGCCATGCATGGCTGGCCCTCCCCGCACCGGATGCTGCGCTGGATTGCCGGGTGGGTTCTGTCTATCTTGAGCGAGATGTCGTTCATCTGCGCAGGAAATGCGCCATCTGAGGTCTAATAGTGGTGAAATCTGCCAATCTGCCGCTGAGCGGCATCGACCGGAAGATCCTGCGGGCCCTGCAGGAGGACGGACGGATGACCATCCAGGCCATCGCCGACCGGGTGGGCCTGTCCGCCTCGCCATGCCTGAGACGCATCCGGCAGATGGAGGAGGCGGGCATCATCACCGCCTACAGCGCCACCGTCGACCAGAAGGCGGTGGGACTGCCGGTCTCGGTGTTCATCTCGATCAAGCTCGAGCGGCAGCGGGCGGCCGAGCTCGACCGGTTCGGGGCGGCAGTGAAGAGCTGGCCGGAGGTGATGGAGTGCTACCTGATGACCGGGCAGTTCGACTTCCTGCTGCGGGTCGTCTGCGCGGACCTTGGCGCCTACGAGGCGTTCCTGAGGGACAAGCTGACCCAGCTCGAAGGCGTCGGCTCGATCGAGTCGAGCTTCTCGCTGGGGCAGGTGAAGTACTCGCGCGTGTTGCCGGTCTAGGACCCGGCGCCGGTGGCGACGGCGCGGCTACCGCTTCTCGGTCGTGACGGCCTTCAGCTTGTCGATGCCGAGGGCCTGCATGGCGAGCTTCTCGTAGAAGGGCTCGCTGCGACCGGACTTGATCTTGTGCAGGAAGTACTTCTCGAAAGCGACCTTGGCGGTGTGCACCCACTTGCCCTCGGACGACCAGCTGACATTGCGCGGCGGAATCTGCGGCTGCGCCACGAAGGCGATGCCGCTGTCGCCGAAATCGGCGAGGCAGACGGCGTTCCAGGTCGGGATCGAGTCCGGCTGCCGACCGGCAACGAGGGCGGCAATGTTGTGCGCCGTCGCGGTCACCATGGACTCGATCATGAAGCCGGTCTTCGGCACACCCACGGGGACCGGGGTCTTGCCCATCGGCGGAATGGCGACGCACACACCGACCGAGAACACATCGGAGAAGGTCGGGTTCTGCTGGTATTTGTTGGCGAGAATGAAGCCGCGCGGGTTGGTCAGCCCCTCGATGCCGCGCACCGCCTCGACGCCGCGGAAGGCGGGCAGCATCATCGAATAGGCGAACGGCAGTTCGTGCGCCCGGGCGACGCTGCCGTCCTCGGCCATCTCCGAGACAAACAGCTTGCCCGGCTCGAACTTGTCCACCTTGGCATTGGTGATCCACTTGATGTGCTTGTCGCGCATGGCGCTTTCGAGCAGGCCCTTGGTGTCGCCGACGCCGTCGAGACCGAGATGGCCGATATAGGGCTCGGAGGTGACGAAGGTCATCGGCACCTTGTCGCGCACCTTGGCGTCGCGCAGGGCCTTTTCGAGAATGAACGCGAATTCGTAGGCCGGACCGAAGCACGAGGCGCCCTGCACGGCGCCGATGATCACCGGGCCGGGATTGGCGACCAACGCGTCGAAAGCCGGCTTGGCGTGCAGGGCGTGGTCCACATGGCAGACCGACTGGGTATTGTGCTCGGGGCCGAAGCCCTCGATCTCGTCGAAGGCCAGTTCCGGTCCGGTGGCGATCACCAGGTAGTCGTAGGTGACCGAGGTGCCATCATTGAGCTCGATGCGGTGCTCGGCCGGATGCACCCGCCTGGCGCCCTGGGGGTGCAGCTTGATATTTCGCTTGGCAAATACCGGCTCGAGGTCGGTTGTCACATCGGCCCGCCCACGCCAGCCAACGGCAACCCATGGGTTGGACGGGACGAAGGAATACTGGCTGCCCTTGTTGACCACCGAGACGCGGTGCTCCGCTCCCAGGATGTCCCGCAACTCGTAGGCCATGATGGTGCCGCCCAGACCGGCACCGAGTACGACGACTTCAGCCATATCCTGCTCCCTCGCGGCCGCTTCGCCGCTTTCTCGTGTTCAGATATATTAGCAAATTCGAAAATATCGAAATTTGACCTATGACAAATCGCCGCTGACGCCTCATCGCCCGCCTCCGATGCGCCGGACGGCGGGAATGAGCCGCAGCAGGTCGATCGCGGCGAGCGCCGCGAGGGCAGCGCCGAGGGCGAGCACGATCTGCCCGGGCGAGGGCAGACCGAAGTAGAACAGCTCGCGCAGCGCGGGGACAGCGAGCGCAGCCACCATCAGCGCCGTCACCGTGCCACCGATGATCCAGAACCACTTGTGCGGCAGGGTGCTGCCGCCGGCGAGGGCGGCGCGCTGGGAGGAATTCACGAAGACCAGCCCGACATCGCCGGCGACCAGGGTGATCAGCGTCATGGCCCGGGCGATGTCGTCATCCGTTCCGGCCGCCAGCATGCCCCAGTAGATGCCGAACACGGCCACCAGCAGAATGGTGCCCTGCAGGAGTCCGAGGAGGATCTGCGGCAGGCCCGCCACCGACTCTGTCCGGCGTCGCGGCGGTCGTTGCATCAGGTCGCGCTCGGCAGGGGTGGTTTCAAAGGCGATGGCGCACATCGAATCGACCACCATCTCGAGGATCACCACGTGCAGCGGCCACAGGGCCACCGGCAGGCCGAACAACACCGGGAGCAGTGCCAGGCCGGCGATCGGCACGTGGATGGCGGCAATATAGATCATCACCTTGCGCAGGTTGTCGAAGATGCGGCGGCCCATGCGCACCGCATCGATGATGTGGTTGAAATCGTCATCGAGCAGCACGATGTCGGCGGCCTCGCGCGCCACGGCCGTCCCCCGCTTGCCCATGGCGATGCCGATGTCGGCGGCCTTGAGCGCGGGGGCGTCGTTGACGCCGTCGCCGGTCATGGCAACGCTTTCGCCGGCCGCCTGCAGCGCGGTGACGAGAGAGAGCTTCTGGTCCGGGCGGACACGGGCAAAGACATCGACATCGCACGCCGCGCGCGCGAGTGCCTCGGGACCGAACGCGGCCAGATCGCCACCAGTGACAACGCCGGCCCCCACCGCCAGCCCGGCCTCCGTGGCGATGGCGCGCGCGGTCTCGGGGTAGTCCCCGGTGATCATCTTGATGCGGATGCCGGCCTCATGCGCCTCAGCCACCGCACTCCGCACGGTGCTGCGCACCGGATCCTCGAAGGCGGCGAGACCGAGGAAGCGGAAGGCGAACTCGTGCTGGGCGGCCGGCAGATCGCCGTCGGGGACCTCGGCCGCGGCAATGCCGAGAACACGCAGACCGCGGCGGGCCAGGCCGTGCACACGCGCGAGAACGTCCTCGGCCGCGGCCGGCTCGAGGCGGCAGAGGGCGACGATGGCTTCCGGTGCACCCTTGGATGCGACCATCAGGCGGTGGTCGCCTTCGCTCCAGACCTGAGAGACGGCGAGCAGTTCGGGGGTCAGTCCGTATTCGCGCTCGAGGGCGCGGCCATTGTCGCCGGTGAGCGTTGCGGCCGAGTCGGCAAGGTCGACGATGGCGAGGTCCATGGGGTCGTGGCTGCCGCGTCGGGAGGCGAGGAGTGCGGTCTCCAGCAACTCGGCGAAGGGCCCCGCGACAAGGGCGCCGGAGCCGAGTTCGAGGCTCTCTCGGCCGGTATCGAGCAGCCGCAGCCGCATCCGGTTTTCCGTCAGGGTGCCGGTCTTGTCGACGCACAGGCACGTCGCCGAGCCCAGGGCCTCGATCACCGCCGACCGACGGACGAGGACGCGGACCTGTGCCAGGCGCCAGGCGCCGATGGCGAGCAGCACGGCGAGCGCCACCGGGAACTCCTCCGGCAGCATGGCCATGCCGAGGGCGATGCCGGACAGGATGCCCTGCAGCCAGTCACCGAGCGCGAGGCCGTAATAGGCCACGAGACCGGCGCACACGATGATCGCGATGATGCCGAACAGCCGCACGAGCCGCGCCGTGGTGCGCTGCAGGTGGGTCGGGCCGTCGACAATGGCGGCGAGGGATGCGCCCAGCTTGCCGGTCTCGGTCCTGGCGCCGGTGGCGGTGACGTGGATGGCGCCATGGCCCCGCACCACAAGCGTGCCGGCGTAGGCCTGGTTGTCGGCGGCGAGCTTGTCCACCGCGACGCTTTCTCCGGTAAGCAGCGATTCATCGATGCTGAGGCCCTCGGCCTCGATGACCTCGCCGTCGGCCGGCACCCTCTCGCCTTCGGAGAGAAGGGCGACATCGCCCGGTACGACCAGGCGTGCCGGGATGCGGCGCTCGACACCGTCGCGCAATACCGAGGCGACGGGCGCGCCCAGCTCTCGCAGGGCCTTCAGGGCGTTCTCGCTGCGCTGCTCCTGGACGACCATCAACGAGATGGTGAACAGGGCAAAGACCAGCAGCATCACGCCCTCGGCGGCGTCGCCGATGACGAAGTAGACCACCGCGGCGACGATGAGGAGCAGCAGCACCGGTTCGCTGGCCACCCCCAGCAGGCTGCGCCAGAAGCTGCGAGCGGCCGCTTCCGGGATTTCGTTCGGGCCCACCTCGGCGAGGCGGCGTTGCGCCTCGGTTTCGCTCAGGCCCGTGGTGATGGAGAGCGGCTTGACGGTCATGCCCCTTGTTAGGGCGGGCCGATGCGGCGTTCCTTGAGCGAGGTCAAAATCGCCAGTCGCGGTGCTATGGGTTGATCGCGATGCGACGCACCCGGTCGCCACCGCCGGCCGGCCTTGCGATGGTGATGGTCAGCACACCGCGGTCGAGGCCGGCCTCGATCCGGTCCGGATCGACGGCATAGGGCAAGGTGAAGCGGCGCTCGAAGGCGCCGAAACTGCGCTCGTTGGCGTAGTGGTCACCCGACTTGCGGCGGACGTCGGAGCGCTTCTCGCCGTGGATCTCGATGGTCCGGTCGGTCGCGCTGATCGAGATGTCGCGCACGTCGACACCCGGCAACTCGAGGCGAATGGTCAGGCTCTCGTCGGCCTCGTGCACCTCGGCGCCGGGCGAGAACTCGAAGCTGCCGGAAGACGACGATCCGGATGCCGCCCCAAGGACGTCCGACAGCCGCTCGATCTGCTGCCGCAGCGGGCCGAGCAGGGCGTCACCACGCTCCGCCGAAAGGGCCATGTCCCGAAGGTCCCGAAAACCTACCATGGCACATCCCTCCTCATCCCGCGCGCTCCGACACCTTGGAAAGCTAGCGAACGGTCCCGGTCGCCGGATTGACGCAGGTCAAATCCGCCGGCCGCCGGGAATGCCAGTCTTGCCGGCAAGAAATGGCAGCGGAGGTGCTCGATTGTCGGCGGCTGACCCGGGACCGAGCGACAGCGTGCAGTGCGAGCACTGCGCGGTGCGCAGCCGTGCCCTGTGCGCGGCCGCAACTGTCGAGGGCCTGCGGGACCTGCGCCGCTGGTCCAGGGTGCGTCGGGTGGCCGCTGACGAGGTCATCCTGGCCGACCATGGCGAGTCGGGCTTCGTCGGTTCGGTGGTGGCCGGCGCGCTGCGACAGGTCAAGACCATGCCGGATGGTCGCGAACAGGTGGTCGGGCTGATCTTCCCCGGAGAGTTCTTCGGGCGTCCGTTCCGCGCGACATCCGATTTCAGCTACGAGGCAGCGGTGGACAGCGAGATCTGCATCACGGAGCGTCGGGTCTTCGAATCGCTGCTGCGCCGGCACCCGGAGGTCGAGCACCAGCTGCTGCTGCAAACAATGAACGAACTGGCAGCGGCCCGGGAGCGGTCTCTGCTGCTCGGTTCGCTCGACACCCTCGAGCGCGTGGCCACCTACCTGCTGGTGATGGTCGCCCGTCGCGAGCAGATGCTGTCGCGGATCGGGCAGGATCCGCATTTCGAGGTCGCCGCCTCGCTGATCAGCCGCAAGGACCTTGCAAGCTATCTGGGCACCACGATCGAGACCATCAGCCGGCACGTCCACCATCTGTCGCGCAACGGGATCATCCGGATCATCGACAGCAGCCATTTCGAGGTGCTCGATCATGAGCGGCTGCTGTCCGTCTCGGGGGTTACGCGGGACGATCTGAAGCTGTTCGAGGTCGCCGAGGCCGTCCCCCCGCTTGATGCCGGTCAAACCCGGCAGCTCCGGACGGACTAGCCTCGAGAACATAAGTGAGAAGGAGAGCAACTTGAGGCAGGCACTTGTAGCGCTGGCATGCGGCGGCATGCTGCTGTCGCCGACCCTCGCCCAGGAGGGGGCGCGGGAGGTGACGTTCGGGGCCGTCACATATGCCCTTTCCTGCGCGGTGTGCCATGGCGAGGCCGGGCACGGAGACGGCGAGATGGCCGACGAGCTGGCCGTCCCGGCGGCCGACCTCACCGGCATTGCACAGCGCAACGGCGGCGTCTTTCCCGCCGAGCGGGTCGCCGAGGTGATCCGCGGCGGCAGCGCCGTCACCACGCATGGCGGCCAGATGCCGGCCTGGGGGCTGGTCTTCCTGAAGGATCCGTCGGGACCGGCGGACGGACAGCCCGCCACGTCGACGGCGGTCGAGAGGCGCATTGCGGAACTGGTGGCGTTTCTCGAGAGCATCCAGGCGAAGCCGTAAGCCCGACGCCGCTTGATCAAGCTCAAGGCGGCGGAGCCGTGCGTGGCTAGGGTCGACGTCGCCCCAGCAAGGAGCCATGCCGTGGACCTCAAGACCCTTCTCGTTCACATCGACGCCGAGGCGCCGTCGCCCGCCCTGATCCGATGCGCCATCGACATGGCGCAACGTCACGGCGCCGGCCTGTTCGGTGTCGCCGGGGTGCAGCCGGCGGCAGCGCGCGTTGGCTTCGACGGCGCGGCGCTGGCCGCCGCCTGGTACGCCGAGGAGCGCGAACAGGCCGAGGCCGCCCTGAAGCGCGCCGAAGACCAGTTCTACGCGCTGGTGCCCAAGCAGACCAAGCACGGTTTTCGCAGCTTTCTAGACAGCCCCAATGCCGCCGTCGCGGCGATGGCCCACCGCGCGGACCTGATCCTGGTCGGCTCGCATCCGGCCGGGCGTGCGGATCACGAACGTCATCTCGATGTCGGCGAACTGGTGCTCGCGGCCGGACGTCCGGTGCTGGTGGTGGGGAGCGGCGTGATGCAGGTCTGGGCCGACAAGGTGGTGATTGCCTGGAAGGACACGCGGGAGGCGCGACGTGCCGTTGCGGATGCCCTGCCGCTGCTGCGCACCGCCAGCGAGGTGCTGGTCGCCGTTGTCGATGAAGGAGACGAGCACGCGGCGCGGCAGAGCGCCGACGAACTTGCGGGCTGGCTCGATTCGCACGGGGTCAATCCACGCAGCGCTCTGCTCGCGCTGGAGGAGGGCGGGCATGCCGCCACGATCGCCGAGGCGGCAGAACGAATGGGGGCCGATCTCGTCGTCGCCGGGGGCTATGGGCACAGCCGGATGCGGGAGTGGCTGCTCGGCGGCATGACGCGGGGACTCCTGGCCGAGACGACGCTCAACCGCCTGTTCTCCAACTAGCGGGATGCGCCTGCCTCGCGACCTGTGGCGGCAGAGGAAGGGCCCGGCCGGGTCGGCGGTCCTTCACCTGTCCGGCCTGACGCCCGAGGCGGCCGCTGCCGCCGTCGGCTCTGTTGCGGGCGGACTGAGTTCCGCGGATGTCGATCAGCGGCGGCGCCGCTACGGGCCCAACCAGTTGGCGGACCGGCAGGCGCTGCTGCCGCTCGGTGTGCTCGCCAGCCAGTTCCGCTCGCCCTTCGTGCTGATCCTGCTCGCGGCGGCGCTTCTGTCCTTTCTGGTCGGAGAGGGCGATCAGGCGCTGATCATCGTGGCCATCGTGCTCGCCAGCTCGCTGCTCGGCTTCTTCCAGGAATA